>CAXEZH010000066.1:0-22357 GCA_964000695.1 uncultured Mycolicibacterium sp.
GGTTCGGGGCGCCCTGCACGGGGGAGCCGCGGACTATCTGACCAAGCCGTTCGAATTCGCCGCGCTGCAAGCGAAGCTGGCCGCCTACGCGGCCCGCGCGGACGCACTGGAAGACGGTTCCGCGGTGGACCAGTCGACCATCGACTCCCTGTTCGGCAGCCCCGGCGCGGCGCGGCAGCGTGACGTCCTGCCCAAGGGGCTCAGCACCGAAACGGGTGAAGTCGTCCTGGCGGCGGTCCGGCGCGTAGGTGAGGTGTCCGCCGCGGAATGCGCCGACATCGTGGGTATTTCACGAGTCAGCGCACGCCGCTACCTCGAGCATTATCTCAGCGCCGGCGCCCTGCAGCTGCGGCTGCAGTACGGGGTGGGACGGCCGGAGCGGCGCTACGCGGCAGTGTGACCGCACCAGCGGCTCGAGTGATGCGGCGAGTTACACCGGCTCCGGGCGGGAGATGCTGCGAGGCGGCAGGTTCAGCGTCCGGACATGTTCGGCGATGGTCCCGAGACTGGTGGTCCACACGTCGTCGTGGCCGACGACGTAGCGCATCAGGTCACCGAGTTCGGCGGCGCGCGAGGCGCGCCCGGAGAGGAACGGATGGTTGGTGAGCACCCAACACGCACCCGCAGCACGCAGTGCATCGAACTCCAGCTGCCACATCTCCCGGGCTTTTCGAGGGCTTTCGATCAGTCCACTGCCGGCGATGTCCGGCAGATAGCAATACTGCTCCCAGTCGTCGAGTGCCCACTGGATGGGTATCTCCACCACCGAGCCCTCCCCCACCGCCAGCTCGTAGGGATGGTCGGCGTCCATCAAACTGGAGTCGTAGAGAAACCCTCGCTCGAGCAGCAATTCTGGCGTACGCCAGGACAGATCCCACATCGGTGCGCGGTAACCGATCGGTCGGACACCGGCCACCTCGGCCAGTGCTTGCAGACCCCGGTCGAGCGCCTCGATCTCCTGGGCCAGGGACAGCGCGGTCGGCTGTTCATGCAGGTACCCGTGGTGGGCGATCTCGTGTCCGGATTCGACGATACGACGCACCGCGGCGGGGTAGCGATGTGCGGTGTGTCCCGGTACGAAGAAGGTCGCCCGAATCTGGTTCGCCTCCAGGAGCTGGAGAATCCGCGGTATCCCGACCAGTGGCCCGTAGGCCTGATGCGACATCACGCTCATCCGCGCCGCAACGGTGTCGTTGCCCCACAGCACCGCCGACTCGGCGTCCACGTCGAACGTGAATGCCGCCGCGGCCGACTTACCGCCGGGCCAAGGGAAATCAGAAGCCATCGGCCATCAGACTAACCAGTTCATACGCGAGATTGGCGGCTGCGACCGCGGTCACCTCACCGTTGTCGTAGGCGGGAGCGACTTCCACGACGTCGGCCCCGACGATGCGGAGGGGCCGCAGCGCGCGCAGCACGGCGACCAGTTCACGGCTGGTCATGCCGCCGATCTCCGGTGTCCCGGTGCCCGGCGCGAAGGCGGGGTCCAGGACGTCGATGTCGATCGATATGTACACCGGATGATCCCCGACGCGAGTGAGGATGCGGTCGATGACACCGTCGATCCCGATTCGGTCGATATCCCGGCAATGCACCACCGTGAACCCCAGCGCCTCGTCCTCGAGGAGGTCCGCCCGGTCGTAGAGGGAACCCCGGATGCCGACGTGGGCCGAGCGGTCCTTGACCAGCAGGCCCTCCTCGGCAGCGCGGCGAAACGGGGTCCCGTGCGTACACGGTGCCCCGAAATAGGTGTCCCAGGTGTCCAGGTGTGCGTCGAAATGAACCAGGGCCACGGGCCCGTGCACCTGGTTGACGGCCTGCAATGCGGGTAGCGCGATGGTGTGGTCGCCGCCGAGCAGCACCACCCGTTGCTCTGGTCGTACGAGCAATTCGGCGACCGCGTCGCGGATCTGCGTCACCGCCTCGGAGATGTCGAACGGGTTGGCCGAGACGTCGCCGGCATCCACCACCTGCGCCTGCGCGAACGGGGTGGCGTCGAGCGCGGGGTGATACGGCTTGAGCAGCCTGGAAGCCTGCCGAATGGCGGCGGGACCGAACCGTGCGCCGGGCCGATAGGTGACCCCGCTGTCGAACGGAACTCCGACCACGGCGATGTCGTGATCGGTCACCTCGTGCCGCTGCGGGAGCCGCGCGAAGGTGGCCAGGCCCGCGTAACGCGGCACCACCCGGGCGTCTACCTGACCGATCTTTCCCGTCTGCGACGTCACGTACCGCTCAGTCATACCCTGCTCCTCGTCGTCCCCCCGTTGCAGGAGATCACCTGACCGACAACCGCTTCCATGGAAAAGTCAACCAGCAGTTCGACTGCTGCGGCGATCTCCTCGGGAGTTCCGAGTCGTGCCAGTGGGATCGTCTCGGCGTAACGTGCCTGGATAGAGGCCAGGTCCGTCCCGGCCGCGTCGGCGTCGACCTGCAATTGTGGGGTGTCGATCACGCCGGGCGCCACGGCGTTGACGATGATCCGTTCCGGCGCGAGCTCTCGGCCCAACGTCTTGACCAGGGAGATGAGCCCCGCCTTGGACGCGGCGTACGCGGTGGCGTCGGGCCAGCCGGTCACCCCCCATTCACTGGTGATGACCACGATGCGCCCCTCACCCACTCGACGCATGTGCGGCAGAACGGCCTGCACCAGATGGAACGTGCCGCCGAGGTTGGTGTCGACGACGCGCCACCAGTCCCGTTCGTCGTGCTGCAGTATCGGCGCCATGGTCATGTACGCATGGTTGGCCACCAGCGCATCCAGCCGACCGGCGGCCGCCACGACGGCATCGGTGATCCGGGTGCACACCTGCGGCTCCGACACGTCACCGGGGACCGCGACGCCGCCGATCTCGTCGGCCAGTTCGCTCAGCGCGTCACTGGCCCGTATGTCGTTGACCGCCACTGTCGCTCCCGCGGCGGCCAGCCTGCGCGAGTGGGCAGCTCCCATCCCCTGCGCCGCGCCGGTCACCAGTGCGACCCGACCCTGCAGTGAGCTCATATGACGGCCCCCGCATTCACGTTCACCACATCGCCGGTGCTGAAAGTCCCATCGCAGACGAGGTATTCCACACAGCGGGCCACTTCGGCGGGTGCGGTGAGCCGGCGCAGCGGCAGCGTCGCCAGGTAATCCTCTGCACGCCAGGGTGAGTCCGCGTCCAGCAACGGGGTGTCGGTGGGGCCCGGTGCGACGACGTTGATCCGCACGCCGCTTCCCGCAACCTCGGCTGCCAGGCTGCGGGCCAAGCCGAGGATCGCCCCCTTCGCAGCTGCGTAGTGCGCGTCATGTTCCCCGCCACCGACGGCGAGTTCACTGGCGACCGCCACGATGGCCCCCGAGCGGCGCCGCAGCATTCCGGGTAGACAAGCCCGCGAGGCGTTGAAAAATCCACCCAGATGCACACGCAGCATGCGGCGCCACGCGTGAACGCTGATCTCGTCCACCGGCGCCATTTCATAGTGGCCCGCCGAAGTCACCAGCGCTGCGATCGGCCCCAGCCGGCGCTCGATCTCGGCGACAGCGCCGGTGACTGCGGCACCGTCGGAAACATCCACGGCCACCACGTGATCGGCGTCAGCCCTATCGCTGAGATCCAGCGCGCCCACGCGGTACCCGCGACCTCGTAGCGCCGCGACGGTGGCCGCGCCGATCCCACTGGCACCTCCGGTGACGACGGCTACCGGTGTCTCAGGCATCGGCGGACTCCGGTTCGACGGGAACTTCGGTGCCGACGATGCGGCGGCGCAGGCCGAGCAGGATCGCCAGGCCGACGACCAACACCGCCGCGACCCCGATCCAGACCGACCAGTCCAGGTAACGCTGCTCGTACACGGCCCGCGGCCAGGAGATGTTCAGCATCTGAAGTACCGCCCAGACCGCGGCGGCCACCGCCACCGGAGCCGTCGCCTTACCCAGCGAGAACTTTCCGTCTGTCCACTTGCGCCGTGCCAACACCACCACGAAACCGATGACCGGGAACAGGAATGCGAGGTAGAACCCGCCCGTGGTGAAATTGACCATCAGCGAGTAGATGTCTCCGGCCACTGTGCTGAGCAGGAACAGCGCACCTCCGGCGACTGTCGTCACCAGGATTGCCAGCACCGGAATCCGGGCGGTGCCGCTGAGTCGCGCCAACGCGGTGGCACCGGGCACCGCGCCGTCTCGGGCGTACGCCCAGATCACCCGCGACGCCGAGGTCTGCAGCGCCAGGAAACTGGCGACGAAGCCGATGACGAACAACATCTCGACCGGCTTGGCGATGCCGTGACCCAGTGCGGTGGTGAGGGTTTCGTAGACCGGATCGGCCACGGTGCCGGCAGCCACGGCGTCGAGGTCGGGGATGGCCAGGATGATCGCCAAGCTGGAGTAGGCCACCACCAGCGCGATGAAGGTCAGTGAGAACAACACCGCCTTCGGTAGGTCGCGCTGCGGCTCGTGCACCTCCTCGGCGATCGCGCCGGCGCTCTCGAAGCCCACGAAGGAGAAGCCGATGAACACCACCGCCAACAGGAACGGGCCGTTGAGGTAGGCCCATGTGCTCATGTCTGCGCCACCTCCGTCGAACAACACCGAGATCGAGTTCTGCCGATGGAACAGCAGCAGCCAGGTGCCCAATCCGAGCGAGCCGATCACTTCAGCCACGATGCTCGCCGTCATGAAGATCTTGAGCGCACCACGCCCGATCAGGTTGATAGCGGTACCGCCGATGAGAATGGCGAGCGCGATCACAGCGCGCAACCCGCCCGACGGCGCTTCGACCCCGGCGATGTTGGCCACGAATCCTGCCGCCCCGAGGGCCACCGTCGCCATCGCGATGACCAGCGTCCACATGTATACCCAGCCCGCCAGCCACCCGTAGGTGGTGCCGAGCAGGCGGCGTGACCATTGATAGATCGATCCTTCCAGCGGCCAGCGCGACACCAGCACCGCGAAAACCAGCGCGACCAGGAACTGTCCGGCGAAGACCAGAGCAAAGCCCCACCAGAAGCTGGGGCCGGCGGCGGCCAGAGCCAGACCGAATATCCCGTAGAGCGCCACGATCGGCGAGATGAAGGCGAAGGCGAAAGCGAACGCCGACCACAGCGAGAACTCTCGCCGCAGCACGTTCGCGCCGTTGGCGTCAGGTGCTGACATCACAACTCCTCAAGACGTGGTTGGACGAACTATCAACGCCAGCTCCGCCGAGTGCCAGCGCTCTGGCTGAAGACGCTGCAAAAGCACCACCGGTGCGCGCCAGCATTGTGCGATCGCACAACCTCGGTGGTTCACTGGCGTTTCATCGGCGTTACGCTCGGCTGATGCCGAATCCCACGCTGCGCGACGTCCTCGGCTCCGTGCCCGGCCTGGTCGAAGCGGAGCAGGGCACCGGCAGCCTTGACCAGCCCGTCAGCTGGGTACACACCACAGAACTACGGGACCCGTCGCGCTATCTGCGCGGCGGAGAACTGGTATGCACGGTGGGGATCAGTCTGCGCAGTGTGCAGGACTGTCAGGATTTCATCGCCTCGTTGCGCGCTGCCGGCGCGGCCGGACTGTGTTTCGGGGTGGGCGATGTTCATGACGACGTGCCGGGCGATCTGGTCGCGCAGTGCCGCGAACACCAGCTGCCACTGCTGGTCGCGCCGCTCGAGGTGCCCTTCGCCGCGCTCGGTCGATTCATCGCCGACTCCCGCATGGGCGACGAGATCGCGGCCGCGCGCGCAACCAACACCCTTGTCCCTGAGCTGCTCTCGGCGCAGCGCCGCGGCGAATCCGTACGTCAGTTACTCGACCGCGCCGGACAGGTGTTGGGCGGCTACTTCATCCTCGACCGGGAAAGTGACGATGGGTTGATCACCGTGGAAGGACTGGGGGTCCTGGTGTGGGTGGGACGGGGCGACCCCCCGGAGCTGGCGGTGCTGGAGGTGATCGCCCGCTTCGCTCAGGCAGCGCAAGGTGATCGCGACATCGAGGCGGCGCTGTCGCGCGAGCGGGTCGGTCAGCTGTTGTCACTGGTAGAGCGACGGATGCTGCTCCCGGATGCACTCAACCAGCTGTTGACGTGGCCGGGGCTCGCGGCGCCGGAGCTGGCGTGTTCGGCCTGGCCCGCGGGAGCAGGTGCAGTCTTGTCCCTGGCATTTCCCGACGCGCTGGTCGGCGATGCACCCGAGGTGTGCCTGGTGGTCACCGACGTCGCCGACGACCTTCGTCGCGTGGCCTCCGAGCTGTCACTCCCGTCGGGACATTCCGCCGCGACACCCCTGGTCGACCTGGGCTCGGCCATCGTCCAAGCGCGTATCGCGCTGGAGATGGCGCGCCAACACGGCGGCAGCATCGGCCCGGATCAGCTCAGCACGTTGAGCAGTCTGCTCGAAGGACTTCCGTCGAACCGATTGGCTCCCTTCAAGAATCAGCTCATCGACCCTCTCGAGGAGATCGACCGCGACCGCGGCACGCAGCACATCAGAACGTTGCGAACTTTCCTGTCCAACAACGGATCGGTGATGGACACTGCGCGTGAGCTGTTCCTGCACACCAACACCGTGCGTCACCGACTGGGACGGATCCACGAGCTGACCGGACGCAACCCCATGAATGTGGAGGACCTCGCCGCCTTTTCGATCGGGCTGCAAGCCAGGGACCGGTCCAGCCGAAGGCCGGTCTGACGGCCGTCACCGGTTTCGACGACGAGCGCTTCGCTCGGTAAGGAGAGTGACGATGTCCCACGGTGGACGTGTTCCGCGGCTTCAAGGTGGCCGGCGCGCCACTCAACCGCCGCAGATCACCCGGGGAATGGGGTCGTAGGTGACGGTGTGGGACTCTTCCCTGGTCTCCCCGGAAGCGATGTCGCGCAGGGTTCGGGTGTCGGTGATGGTGAATCCCGATGCGCCGCCGCTGGCGCTGCACGCCTCCCCTTCGGGAATCGTGATGGTCTGCGGGCTGGTGGGCCGGCTGCGTGAGCTCTGCGAGGACGTCACCTCGTAGCGCTTGATCCCGACGAGGCGGACGGTGACGGCACTGGGTGTCCACTCGGTCTGGATCTGGACCGACGTGGGGCCGTCGTTGCGGAACTTCACGTCGAGCACGTCGCCGAACACCGTCGCCTCCCGGCCGGCCGGGTAGCGGCTGATGTAGTAGCTGTGCTCGTGGTGCTCGACGTCTTCCATCCCGGCGAAGTATGCGGCGTTGAACAGCGTGGTCGCCAGCTGGGAGACCCCGCCGCCGACACCGCGTGCGGGCCTGCCGTTGCGGATGATTCCCGCTTCGACATACCCTGCCGCGGCGTTGCGCGGGTTGGTTGCCTCGTTGAGGCTGAACGTCTCTCCCGGCCTGACCACGATCCCGTCGATCTGTTCGGCGGCGCGCCGGATGTTCTTGCCCGAATCACTGGCGAAGCCACCGGTCTGGAATTCGCCGATGACTTCGACCGGCCCGAGCCCGTCCAGTTGGGCCATCGTGAACGTGGCCGGCTCGGTGACGTAGACAGCCTCGAGTTCGCGGTCGTCGTCACTGGTGAGCACCGGCAGCAGATCCTCGAGGGTCGCGTCGTAGTCGACGCGACGGGCCGCCTGCTCGGGAATCTTGGCCGGCGGGCTCACCGTGAAGTCAATGTCGGCGTTGCGGCCCGGGACCTCGGACGCCTCGAGCTGTGGGCGGAGCGCGTCGACGACGGTCGTCGTGTCGATCGTCGGCTCCAGGCGCCCATCCTCGACCTCGAAACTCAGCGCCGAAGCGATCGTCTGCTCGGAAAGGATCGCCCGCGTGGCGTTTTCGGCGTCGATGATGACAGGCGCCGAGACCGCGGGTGCTGCGAAGTCGCGCATGGCAGCCTCGACGTCCGCAGCGGTGGTGCTCGGTTCGAGTTCGGCCATCGGCAGATTGACGGTCTCGCCCAGCGCCCAATCCCGGATGAGCACACCGGCCGCGGCGTCGACATCGAGTCGTTGCCCGCTCTCCGGGTCGGCCGCTACCGGTTCGCCGTCGACGAAGTCGATCGACCCTTCGACCGGATCCTCGGCGACGTCGTCGGCGAGGACCTCCAGGGTGGCGGTCAGGGCCTGATCGTCCACCGACGAGACGATGCCCACCGGCGTTTCGACGAAGAACGACGTGAGTCGGGTGATCGGGTTCAGCGGCTGCCCGCCCGCCCGAGCGACCGTCGCGCGCGCATCGACCTGAAGATCGATCGAGCGCGGCGTCACCTCGGCGTCCAGTGCGCCCACCGTCACGGGGATGGGCTCCTCGGACCGCGGGCCGACGACGTCCTGGAGTCGATCCTCAGCCTCGTCCGGCGCCAGCCCGCCGAGCGGCACACCGGCAGCGGTGACCCCGCGGGGGACCTTGCCCGAGGTGACGATCAGGTCCGCGACGTACACCGCGGCCAACAGGACCAGCGGAAAACCGAGCAGAACGAACACCCGGCGTCGACGCTGCCAGGCGGCACCGGGGAGCGCCAACCCATTGTCGGTCAGCCAGGTGGCCGGCATGGCTCTGTTCCTCAAAAGTCGATTCGCCCCGGGTGTCCGCGGCCGCATTCTTCTCAGCAACTGTCCAGGGGACTCGATTCATCCTATCGACTGCGTGCCGGGTCGGTCCGGCTCGAGAATGGGCCTGCTTCCGGCGCCGCTGCGGCGACGATGCCGAGTCGGCACGTCGAAGCCCGGCTGGGGAGCGCCGCAGGCGAGGCCTACAGACTGAACTCCCGTGGAGGGCCGCTCAACGCAGCCTTGGCCGCGACGGCCATGGGGTCCAATATTTCGATGTCACCGGCTTCGAGACCGTCGAGCGCCAGCATGACCAGATCGGCAGGATCGAGGACGACACCGTCGGGGAACTCGATACCGTTGCGTTCGGCGAATTCGAACAGCGTTGGGGTACCGATCAATCCGGGCATCAACGCGGTCACCAGCGTGCCCTGTCCCTGCAATTCGAGGCGGACCCCGTTGGTCAGGCCCCATTCCGCGGATTTGGCTGCAGCATAAGCAGTGTTGCCCGACACGGTGTTCCAGGCCGCGACCGACAGCACGTTGAGAATGGCGCCGCCGCCGTTACGGGCGAGTATCGGGGCGAAGGCTCGAACCATGGAGAGCGTGCCGAAGTAGTTGGACTCCATGGTGGACCTGATGCCTGCCAGATCGCCGGTGACGAGGTCGCCTCCCGCGGTGTCCGCCGCGTTGTTGATGAGCACGTCGACATCCGCGGCACTGGCGGCGGCCGCAGCGACCGACGCCTGGTCAGTGATGTCGAGGGCAATCACCTCGACCCCGGGGATGTCCACGAGTTCCGGCCGCCGCGCGCCGGCGTAAACCTTGGCTCCCCGGCGGAGCAGTTCGTGGGCGAAGTGCCACCCGATGCCCCGGTTTGCGCCGGTGACCAGGGCCGTAGCGCCGTGCAGGTCCATGAGTCCTCCCACGTCAATTGACTGAGCCGAAGATGACCGACCGGTCACTTTACGCTGCTGACGCTGCCACAAGATGACCATGCGGTCAACTTGGTAGCCTGGGCCGGTGCGTTCGACTCCGACGGTCCGCGCGGACGCCGCGCGCAATCGCGAGTCGTTGCTGGCTGCCGCCGAGCAGGAGTTCGCGGAGAGGGGCCTGTCAGCCTCGGTGGCCGACATCGCCCGCAGAGCGGGCGTCGCCAAGGGCACGGTGTTCCGCCACTTCGCCACCAAGGAGGACCTGATCGCCTCCATCGTCTGCGCGCACATCGCAACGCTGACCAAAGCCGCTCGGCGACTCTCCGACGCGGCCGACCCCGGAACCGCGCTGCTGGAGTTCCTGACCATCGCTGCCGATCAACGCCAACAGCATGATCTGACATTCCTGCAGTCAGCCAGTGAGAGCGACCCACGGGTTAGCGAGGTTCGCGACGAATTGCACTCGGCCTTGGGAACTCTGGTCGGCCGCGCACATCAGTCAGGAGCGATCCGCTCCGACGTCACCGAGACCGACGTCTTCCTGCTGATGTGCGCCCCAGTCCATGTCGTAGAGAACCTCGCCGCCCCAGAGCCACTGCTGTGGAAGCGGTATCTGGCCATCATCTTCGACGGATTGCGGCCCGAAGGCGCACACCCACTCCCCCAGCCGGCGCCCGAGTTGGCTTAGCCGAGTCGCACGCCAGCCGTCCGGGCCACCGCGAAATGTGTCGACCGCCGTCGGTCAGAGGTGCGGCGCTTCCTTGATGGTGCTCTCCGGCGTACCGACCGTCTGGCAGTAGGTGGTGATCGACACGCGCGTCCCGGCGAGTTCCGCGTTGGCGGGCTCGTTCTTGCCCTCGTCGGTCAGCATCTTCGTGATCGACTCGTTCTGCGATGCCTCGTCGGCAGCCAGGAAGCCCTTGCAGGTGGTATCGCCACCCTGGTTGGTGACCTCTTCGACCTGGGAACATCCACTGAGGACAGCAGCCGAGGCCAGCACGGACATCATCAGCACCTGCGCACGTTTCATGGCGGACTTGTTTCCCCGATATGACGCTGCCGAAACGCCGGCCGCAGGGCCTCGGCCGATCACGCCGGCACGCCAGCACTGTCAGTCGGGATCGTCTCGCAGCGCTCAGGAGGAGCGACCGCCCGTCATGACCGTGGCCATCCGGGCCTTCATCTCTCCGTAGGTGAGCGCGTGCACCCCTGGTTTGGGGATGCGATCGACGTCCACCTTCGGCGTTGACAGGCCCTTGCCCGCCACTCTGCTGCGCAGCGCAGCCACGGTGCAGTTCTCCCGCCCCCACCGCTCGACGCCGCTGTAGCCGAAGGCGTTGGCGGCGTTGCGCCAGCTGATGGCCTCGATCTCGTCATCGGAGCACCCCTCCAGCTCCGCGGCGAGTTGTTCAGGAGCATCGGGCCAGCTCGAGTCCGAATGCGGGTAATCCATTTCCCAACAAATTGTTTCGACTCCGATGCGGTGGCGGTTCTCGATGCCGACGCGGTCACGGATGAAACACGACAGGAAGTTCTTCCGAAACACGTCGGTCGGGGTGCGCCCTTCACCGAGATCGTCACCGGTCCAGGCCCGCTGCCGGCTATAGACGTCCTCGAAGCGCTCGAGCAGGAACGGAATCCAGCCGATGCCACCTTCGGACAGCGCGAACTTGATCGTCGGGAAATCCTTGACCACCCGCGAGAACAGCAGGTCTGCGGTGAATCGACCGGTGTCCAACGCCAACATGGAGTTGTAGGCGAGGTAGCTGGTCTGGTCGGAGGGCACGGGCAGGCCGCCGCCGGTACCGATGTGGATGTTGACGACGGTGTTGTTCTCGCAGACGGCTTCCCACATCACATCCCATTGTGGGTCCTGCCAGGGCGGCTGCCCGTAGTTGGCGATGTGTTGTGGGACAGTCACCGCACGGCAACCCAGCGACGCCAACCTGCGGACCTCATCGGCCGACTGCTGCGCATCCCACAGCGGCAGGATCCCCATCGGGATGAAGCGGCCCGGGTGGGCACCGCACCAATCCTCGATGTGCCAGTCGTTGTAGGCCTTCACCATGACGCCCGAGGTCTCACGGTCGCCCCGGAACGTGAACAGCGCGCCGGAGATGGTCGGAAAAGACGGAAAGCACACGGACGCCAGCACGCCGCTGGCATTCATGTCATCCACCCGCGCGTCGATGTCATAGCATCCCTTGCGCATGTCCTCGAAACGGGACGGCTCGAAACCCCACTCGTCATTGGGCCGCCCGGCGACGGCGTTGAGACCGATGTTGGGGAGCTTCATCCCGTCGTAGACCCAGGCGACCGATCCGTCGGCCTCCTCGACGATCCTGGGCGCATCATCGGCATAGCGTGCCGGCACCCGCCCGGCGAACATGTCGGGCGGTTCGACGGTGTGATCGTCAACGCTGATCAACACCAGATTCGACGGGTCAACCATCCGCGCTCCTCGGACTGCGAAACAAAGCTACTGCTACACATTAGAACATCATCTGTTCCAGTGTCAGCAGCAGACGCCGATCCGGCCGTCAGCTGCGGCGTAACAGCATCATGGTCGTTCCGCTGTTGGCGCCACCGACGCCGCAGGCGGCGAGTTCAGCGCCCGCGACCTGCCGGGAACCGCCGTCGCCGCGCACCTGCACGCATGCTTCGTGCAGGTGTCCGAAACCGTGCAGGCGGCCGCCCGACAGTTGACCACCGGAGGTGTTGACCGGCAATTCACCACCGAGCGAAAACCTCGACGGATCGGCCACCCACTCCCCCGACTCGCCGAAGCCGCAGAAGCCGAAATCCTCCAGGAAGCACAGCACGAAAACGCTGAACCCGTCGTACAACGAGGCGTAGTCCACATCGGTGGCGGTGAAGTCGGTGCGTTCCCAGATCGTCGACCACCGCGAGTTGAGCCTGGCGATGTCCTGTCCCGCCTCCCAGAGGAACCGGTCGTGGTGAGCACAGTCGAGCGCCTCCACCACGACGCCGGGGTGATCGAGGGACCGGGCGTGTTCGGCCCGGGACACCACGAACGCGGTGGCACCGTCGCACGCGATGTCGCAGTCGTACATGCACAGCGGATCGGACACCATCCGCGCCTCGAGATAGTCCGTGAGGCCGAGAGGATCGGTGTACACGGCCTTAGGGTTCAGCTTGGCATGCGCGCGCTGGACGATGGCCACCTGGGCCAGTTGCTCGCGAGTCAGCCCGAAACGCTCCATGCGGGAGCGGATTTGCAGCGCCGCCAGGTTCGCCGCCGAGGCGCCGTAGGGCAATTGCCAGCCGAGCTGCCCGCTCGCTCGCGCGCCTGCAGGCACGCTGTATCCTCGTCGCCGACCGGCGCCTTGCGCGGTGCCCTCCCAGATGCTGCGCCAACACAGCACGTGATTGGCCATCCCGCCGGCGACGGCGAGCATCGCATCGACGACCGCTCCGAGCTGGCCGGGATACTCGACACCCCCGGCCACCCAGTTCGGCCGGATCCCCAATGCGTCGTGCAGTTCCCGCAGCCCAGCGCCGGAGAAACCCTTGCCGGCCATCGAGGCACCGGGATACGTTGTCAATCCGTCGATCTCGGACAATGTGAGCCCGGCGTCCGCTACCGCGGCGACACAGGCGTCAACGGTGAGTTGCAGTGGATCGCGCCCCAGCCGCCGTCCGATGTCGGATTGGCCGATCCCGCTGATGACCACGTCATCGGTCAGCCGTCGCGTCATCACGATTCCGGACTGAACATCGGCAGGTAGACGTCATCGTCCGAGTCGTCGGAGCCGACCTCGAACGTGACACGGACCGGCATGCCGCAGAATATCCGGTCCGGGTCCACGTCCACCAGGTTCGTCAACACGCGCACCTGCCTGTCCTCGACGGGGTTCACGAAAGCGATCACGTAAGGCGTGGGTATGCCGGGGTAGAACGGGTGGTGGTTGACGGTCCACGACTCGACGGTGCCGCGACCCGACATGTCGACCCATTCGGGGACGGCGTGGTCGTATTGACAACGCAATGCCGGCGGGTGGATCAGCCGCTCACAGGCCGGGCACCGCTGCAGTCGCCACGCACCGGCGGCGCCCGAGGTCCAGTAGGTCCGGTTGAGGTCGGTGAGCGCCGGCAGCGGGCGTCCGGACTGGGTCGTGTCAGTCATCGCGGTCGTCGACACCGAAGATAAATCGGTCGGCGATCGCATGCTCGTTGCGTATCGACATCTCCTGTGCTGTGTTGAGCCAGAGCCCCTCGAAGCCCCGCGAGTGCATGCCGGCGTGGATCGCATCGATGTTCTGGAGGTCCTGGGTGGGCAGCTCCCCCCAGCCGTCGTGGTCCTGCCAGCGTTCCACCTCCAGCCAGCTGGTCTGCGGCACCTCACCCGGTGCAAAGTGTTCGAGGGAGAACATCTCGAACACACAGCGGTTGGGATCCTCGGCGTCCGGGAGCATCCGGTACCCGAGCACGCAGGACTTCTCGACGAGGAGCACCATGGTCGGGAACACGTGCCAGTCACCGTTGCCGGCGAAATACTGCTCCATCGTCATTGTCGGGAAGTCCACCCCCTCTGCTCGCGCCAGCTGCTCGCAGAGTTGGTGATACAGCACGAACGGGGGAACGTCTCCGGCCTCCATCGTGGCCAGCTGCTGGGCGGCGCGGAAATCGCGTTCGGTCACCAGCGAGCCGACCTCGAGGTAGTTGTACTGCATCGAGTTCGCGAACACCTCGGGTCGCGCGGCCTGCTCCTTGCGGGCGCTGTCCCGGTCCCCGCTGTCGGGTCGTGCGGTGTAGATGAAGCGTGAGTGGTTCCGGTACGGAATCGTCGGGGTGTAGGGCGCGTACACGTACTCCTGCGGCGGCGCCGGCTCCGCCGACGGCCGTGGCCCCTGCATCGGCCGCAGAGTCTGGGGGTGCGTACCAGGCGTGTGATAGCCCTCGATGAACGCGTCGATCACCGTCTTGTAGTTGGCCGCCAGCGTGGTGCGCTTGCGCCACCGGAACCTCATGTCCTGCAGCCGAAACGGCTCCAAAGCGATCGGCAGCGGGTCCAGCCATTCCAGGAGGTCCTGGGGATCCTCGGCCATACTGACGAAGACCCAACCACCCCAGGTGCCCACCGAAACCGGCCGCAACGACCATTGCTCGCGGGGGCGGTGGAGGAACTCGTCCCGGGACGGGACGAACGCCGAGCGCCCGTCCAAACCGAACCGCCAGCCGTGGAACGCGCACCGCAGATCGCCGTCGGCGGCACACCCCGCTCCGCGCACCACCTTCATGCCGCGATGGGTGCAGGCGTTGTAGAAGGCCTTGATGCTCGCGTCCTTCTGACGCACCACCATGATCGACTGTCTGCCGATGGTGTATTCGTAGAAGCTTCCCGCGTCGGGGATCTCCTCCTCACGGCATGCCGGTTGCCACACCGCGGTGAACAGCCGCTCGAGTTCGAGCTGAAGGAACTCAGGATCGATGTAGCGGGTCTTCGGCACGAAGGTCTCTCCGCAGGCGTACCTGGGCGGTACCTTGCCGTTGCATGTCTCGGTGGCGGCATCGCTGGCACTCATCGCGCTTCCCTTCCGGCGCTCAGCCCGCGGGCGGTTTGTCGAAGATGTTGGGGTAGAGCACCGCTTCCTTGAACGAGGTCTCGATCTCGGTGAACGCGGTGGGGATGTCCCACGTGCCGGACGCCGAGACGATTTCGCGCTCGACGACGGGGTTGGACATCAGGCTGATCCGGCCGTTACCCGCGAAGATCACCCGCCGGTTGAGCCATTCGGACTGCTCGCTGGCGAGGTAGACCACCGGCGGGACCACGTTCTCCGGGGCGAGGCGCTTGTTCTCCGGGGAGTAGTCCATGCTTCCGCCCCCCTTGATGCCCTGCGTCATGCGGGTGCCGGCGATGGGCGCGATGGCGTTGCAGCGCACTCCGTACCCCTTGAGCGCATTCGCACACGAGAATGTCAATCCGACGATGCCCATCTTCGCGGCGGCATAGTTGGGTTGGCTCGGCGCACCCTGTAAGCCGGACATCGATGTGAAGTTGATCAGTCGGTACTGTCCGCCCCGGTTCTCGCGCCACCATGCGGCGGCGTGGCGTGTCAGATTGAACGTTCCCTTCAGATGGACTGCGACGACGGAGTCGAAGTCCTGCTCGCTCATCTTGAACACCATGCCGTCGCGCAGGATGCCTGCGGCGTTCACCATGATGTCGAAACCGCCCAGCGTGGTCGCTGCGCGGTTGATCAACTCCTCGCAGGCCGCAAAGTCGGTGATGTCGGTGACGTCGGAGAAAGCTTTGCCTCCCCGCTCGTTGATCGCGGCGGCGATCGTCTCGGCGGGACCCGCGTCGCGGCCGCTGCCGTCGACCGAGACACCGGCATCGGACACCATCACGGCCGCGCCCTGCGCCGCCAGACCCTCGGCGACAGCGGCGCCGATACCGCGGCCGGCGCCGGTGACCAGCGCCGTCCGGCCGTCAAGTACACCCATCACTACTCCTCGTCCGGTGACTTCGTCCTAGCATACAGAACAGTCACACACCTTTTGTATATCTGATTACTCGAAGCCCCACTCCGAGTAGCGTCGTTCCAACTCCGCCATGGCCTCACGGCCGCCACGTGCGGAACGCTCCTTCATGAAGTTGAACTCGTCGTCGCGCCACGAGAGATTCGAGAACACGCTGTGCCCCATGGGCACCCAGTCAGCGAACTGAGCCATTCCGACCGCGTTCCAGAACGTGATCAGCGCGTGCTTGCCGACCATCAATCCGTCGGCCGAGTGGTGGGCGATCGCACGCGCGTACCGCATGGCTTCATCGTGCAGGCGGTCCGACGGCACGACCGAGGCGGCCACGCCCCACTCCTTGAGCTCGGCAGCGGGCACCTTCCGTCCGGTGATCATCGCCTCGTAGCCGCGATTCGGACCGAGCTTGAGCAGCGCGAGCGGCATCGCGGTGGAGAAACCGGCAAACCCTATGCGGGCCTGCGGGCGGGCCAGATACATGTCATCGGCCACCACCAGGATGTCGGCGGCCAGCGCGAGGTTCATCCCGGCTCCGAGAGTGGCACCCTGACACGCCGCGATGACGGTCTTCGGAAACTCGAGCCAATTCGTCAGGTGGCGGTGCAGACGCCGCGCATTGCCCATCCGCGCCGTCTGCGGCAGCCGCTTGCCCCTTGTCAGGCCAGCCTGCTCCACGGGCAGCCGGCGGACGTCGTCCCCGCTGGAGAAGTCCTTGCCCACGGCCTCCAGCACCACCACCTTGATGTCGTCGTCGGCCTCCGCCCGGTCGAGCCGGTCCTTGAACAAGTCGTGCATGTCCGGCGAGAGGATCGCGTTCCGACGGTCCGGCCGGTTGATCGTGATGACCGCGATGTGAGGCTCCACGACCTCGTAGCGGACCCAGTCCCCGTCGGCGCGAAAGTCGCCTTCCCCGCTGTTCGCGTCACCCATGTCACGTCGCCCTCCGTCACGATTACGGAACTGTACATCGGAACACTATCCGATTAGTTGTTCCGTCAGCTGCTAATGTTCGGCCATGCCACGAATCGCGGTCGTCAAGGGCGTCGACGCGCCGGCCGGAACCGTCTGGGAGCTGTTGAGCGACTTCGCCGACATCAGCTGGATCCCCGTCATCGAGGACGTCGAAATCGACGGCGAAGGCTTGGGAATGACCCGCAAGATCGACGGAAGCGGCGATCAGCCGATCCTGGAGACGCTGACCCACCGCGACGACGAGCGCATGGAGCTCGGCTACTCGATCACCCACAGCCCCCTTCCGGTGACCCGCTTCGAGGCGCTCGTCACCGTCCGGCCGGCGACAGGCACCGGCGCGGACATCACGTGGGAAGTCGACTACGACCCGCAAGACAGTGATGAGGCCACGGCGGCGGCCGCCAGAGAAGCTATCGAAGCGGTGTACGGGATGATGGCGGGGTGGTTGGCCGACGCGGCCACGCAGCGAGGCCGCCCATGACGGACCGTGACTACGGCGTACCGCTGTCTGAGGCTGATCGAGCCTTCCGGGACGAGATCCGCGACTTCCTGGCCTCCGCCCTGACTGCCGATATTCGATCGGTGCCGCGCAACGATTCGCAACGCCTGGACCGGATGCGGTTGTGGCAGCGTAAACTTCACGATGCGCGCCTGGCGGCCATCTCCTGGCCGACCGAGTTCGGCGGCCGCAGAGCCACCCCGGTGCAGCAGTTGATCTTCAACGCCGAGATGGCAGGTGCCCGCACACCCGAACCGATCAACCGCAGCGCGATCAATCAGCTGGGCCCCACGATCATCCAGTGGGGCACGGACGAGCAGCGCGAATACTACCTACCGCGCATCTTGTCAGCCGACGATGTCTGGTGCCAGGGCTTCAGCGAACCGGATGCAGGCAGCGACCTCGCCTCCCTGACCACTCGCGCTCAGATTCGCGGCGACGAGCTGGTGATCACCGGCCAGAAGGTGTGGACGTCCAAAGCGCACTATGCGAATCGCATCTACCTGCTCGCCCGAACGGACCCCCACACAGAGCCGCGCAACGGGATCAGCTACATCCTGGCCGATCTCGACACGGATGGCATCGATGTGCGCCCCATCCGCCAGATCTCCGGCGACGCCGAGTTCAGCGAGGTCTTCTTCCAGGACGCTCGCGTGCCGCTACGAAACGTGCTCGGGCCGCTGCACGACGGCTGGCGGGTCGCCAAGTCGACACTGGGATATGAGCGGGTCGGCCAGAGTCGCACGCACCGGATCGAGCGCAGACTCGACATCCTGGTCGACATGGCGGAGCAGCCCAACGCGCTGAGTGACAACGGTTTCGACGACACGTTCGCCACCGACCAGGTGGTACGTTTCACCGCCCAGGTCGAGGCGCTGCGACAGATAGCGGCACAGGCGACCGCCGCCGGCGTGCGTGGTGTGAGCCCCGGACCGGAGGCGTCGATGGCAAAACTGCTGACCTCCGAGGTCGACCAAGCGATGGCGAACTTCGGCCTGGACCTGGCCGGAGCGGCGGGCACCCTCGAACCGGGCTCGCCCTCTGCAGCCAAGAAGGGCAACGTCGCCAAGAGCTACCTGCTGATGCGGGCCGCCACATTCGGGGCCGGCACCTCCGAGATTCAGCGCAACGTCATCGCCGAGCGACTGTTGGGGCTGCCTCGTGACCCGTGACACACCACCTTCCCTGCACGAAATCGCCGACACTGCAGCCGAACTCGCTGAGCTCCGCACGGCTGCTGACGACATCCTCACGCAGGCGTGGACCACCGAACGCGCCCGGGTGCTGCTTGACGGGCCGGACCCCGCGTTCGACGAGAATGTGTGGAAGACGATTGTCGACATGGGCTGGCCCGACGTCCTCGTCGCCGAGACCCGGGGTGGCGGCGGCGGCACCCTGCGCGAACTGTGCGTCCTCGCGGAGGCATCCGGCGCGGCCGCCCTGCCTGTCCCGCTCGCGGCTGCGGCAGCGGCGAACTGGTGTGAGCAACGCAGTTCCGGCGAACTCACCCTGATTCTCGACGAGGTTGGCACGCTTGTCGGGGACGAAGTGAGTGGCACCTGGCCGATCGTGCCGTTCGGCGGCGTGGCGGACCGATTGCTGGTCCTGGCACATCGCGACGGCGAGCCCGTGCTCGGGGTCGTCGAGGTTGGCGACCGCGGTGTTCAGCGCGCTCCGGAACAGCCGCTCGACCACGGCCCCTCGGCGACGATCAGCCTGGAAAGGACGCCTCTTCGGCCCATCGCCACCGGCGCGGGCGCGGCAACCCGCCACCACGAGGCGGTGAGCCGTAGTCGGCTCGCCACCGTCGCGGAGTTGGTCGGGATCGCATCGTCGGCCAACGACGCCGCCGTGGACTACGCCAAGATGCGCAAGACATTCGGGCAGCCGATCGGAGCCCGCCAGGCAATCAAACATCGCCTGGTCGACCAGCGTTGCGTGATCGAGATCGCGCGCGCACTGGTCAACCGGGCAGCCGACGCCTGCGAGCTGCAGCACCCCGACGCTGAACCCCTGGTGTCGCTGGCCGTGTTCTGGGCCATCGACTCGCTCCGCCGGGTACCGGAGGGTGCGACACAGGTGTTCGGCGGAATCGCCTACACCTGGGAGCACCAAGCACATGTACACCTGCGTCGCGCCGCCACGCGGGTGACGATGCTGGGTTCGCGCACCGCCCACCGCGCCGTCGTCTCCGACTGGCTCCGGACACGCTCCCGGTGACACCCGACCACGCGAACTGAGGGCGGCGGCTTACCGGTAGTCGAGCGTGACCGGCAGCGAGTCGTAGGTGTGCACGAGAGCCGACGGCCGCAGGACGGCTTCACCGGTGACGCGCAACCCCTCGGTCCTGGTGACGAGTTCGTCCAGGACGACCCGCGCCTCTCGGCGAGCCAGCGCGGCACCCATGCAGAAATGCTCGCCCACCCCGAACCCGAGATGACCGGCGGCGTCGGCGCGGTGCACGTCGAATGTCTCGGCGGTCGGACCCCAGTGGTCGACGTCGCGATTGGCCGAGGCGTAGGCGAGCAGCACCCCATCACCCTCGCGGATGGTCTTGCCGCGCAGGTCGATGTCCTGTGCCGACTGGCGGGCCATGCTCATCACGGGCGTCCACCAGCGCATCACCTCTTCGACGGCGTTGCTGCCGACCTCGGGATCGGCGAAGGCCTGCTGCGCTTGATCGGGATGCATGTCAAAACACGCAGCGATTCCAGCGATCAGACTCTGCGTCGTCTCGCTGCCTGCCGCCAGCAGTGTGAGAGCGTAGGTCATCACCTCGATCTCGTTGAAGGGCTGCCCGTCGATACGGACGTGGGACAGCATCGACAACAGGTCATCGGTGGGGTCTTTCGCCCGCTCGGCGACGAGCCCCATCAGATAGGGGGCTATCTCACCGAAGATGGTCTCCATGTCGCCATCGTCGGCGACACCACTACCGACCTTGGCGATGGTCGTGGCCCAGCCGGCCACCTTTGCCCAATCCTCCTGCGGCACACCGAGCATGTGCGCGAAAACGTACACCGGGAACGGCTCGGCGACCCGCTCGATCCAGTCGAACTCACCGTCGGGCAGACTGTCGAAGATCGATGCCGCCACCTCCCGGACACGGCTCTCGATCTTGCCGACCGCCGACGGGGTGAACCGCACACCGAGCGCCTTACGGTGCGCACGGTGTTCCGGCGGGTCCATGAACATGATCCCCCGCCCCCCGTAACCCTGAGGGTCCCGTCCCTCCCGGTTCGCGATGAGATCCATCATGATCGCGATGCGTTCGGACTTGAACTTCTCCGGTCGCGCCGAAATCATCTTGATGTCGTCGTACTTGGTGATCACCCAGAACTTGCCCTGCTCGTACCAGTGCACCGGATCGCTGTCCCGCAGTTCACGGAACGTCGCGTTAGGGTCGCCGAGGTAGAACGAGGCGTCGTCGAAGCGAGCCTCGGAGAGCGCAGTCATGATCGCCATAGGTGAACAATAGGACACCTGGTGTGATGTTGTGAAGCCAAGCGCCGGCGAATCGCCACCGGATGGACAACAACAGAACGCATATTGTTCAATTGTCATGTTTACTCAACTCCCGACGATCACAGGAGATGACGCCACGGTGACCGACGTCGCGCCGCCCTCCGGCTTCCTGGCAGGTGTGCGCGTTCTGGACCTCGGCAACGGCGTCGCCGGCTCATCCGCGGCGGCGCTGCTCGCATCGCTCGGCGCTGACGTCGTGCGCGCGCCGCGGGCCTCACAGGACCGTTGCGGCCCGATCATCGACTCGACCGACGGGCCCGAGGCTGCTGTCGACCTCGTGTTGGACCGGCAGAAGCACACTGTGACCGCACAGTCCATGCCGAATCTCGAAGACGTCGACATCGTCATCGCCGACGGGTCTGGCCAGACGCCGGAGCCGACCGAGGGCGTCGTGCTCGTGGTCATCTCCCCGTTCGGCGCCGACGGACCCCACAGCCACCGATCCGGAGGCGAAATCGTCGCCCAGGCCAGCGGCGGGCTCATGGCCACCATCGAGGATGCGAGCGGAACGCCGGTTCCCGCGCCCGGCTACGTCGCGTCGAAGGCGGTGGGTGCGGTGGCCGCGCTCGCGGCGTTGCACGGGCTGGAACGGCGCAACCAGGTGGGCGGGCCGGTCACCGTCGACGTGTCCGCCCAGGAGGCGGTCGTCTTCACCGCCGCGCTGCCCGAGTGCGCGCACGTGATGTACCGCTGCGCGGGTCGGGCAGGCAGCGGCCGATATCTGGCCCCCTCAGGACTGTTCACCTGTCTCGACGGTCTGGTTCGGATCACCGCTGTGGAGAACCATCAGTGGCGGGGGTTGCGCGCGGCGCTCGGCGAACCTGATTGGGCGGCAGGTCTCGACGAGCGCCCCGCGCGCATCGAACACGCCGAACTCATCAACACCCGAGTCACCGAGTGGACCGCCGCCCGGCACAAAGCCGAATGTGCCGCGCTGCTTCAGGCCAACGGCGTACCGTCCACACCGGTCAATCACCCCTCCGAACTGCTCGAGTCTCCCCAGCTGGCTCATCGTGGCTCGTTGGTGCCCACCCAGCTCGGGGGCCGCGACGCGACCGTGCTGGGACCACCGTGGACCGTGAGCCCGGGGGCCGCGGGCACCCCGGCCCAGCCCGGTCTGACCGGGTTGCGCATCGCCGAACTGACCCACGTCCTCGCGGGACCCATCGTGGGCGCGCTGCTCGGCGCGATGGGTGCCACCGTGCTGCGACTCGAGGACCCTGAGCGACTCGATATCTACCGGCGCAGCGGACCGTTCGCCGACGGCACCGCCGGGCCCGAGCGCGGCGCTTATTTTGCGGTGGCCAACCACTCCAAGCACAGCGTGCTGCTCGATCCCGCGAACGCTGCCGAAGAGGTCGCGGCGATCCTGGCCGCCTCGGATGTGCTGATCGAGAACGTCGGGTCCGCGCGCCTGCACAGGCTCGCCGTCGACCCGGCCACGCTGGCCGGAGACGGA
>CAXEZH010000067.1:0-18920 GCA_964000695.1 uncultured Mycolicibacterium sp.
TGGTATCCCTCGACGACCGCGGACATGTCGCTGCCGTCGATGTCGGAGAACGTCGACGCACCCATCCTGGACCGCGACGTCGTCGCCGCCTTCCTGCACTGGTACCTGCCGGCCGGCATGGACATCACCGAACCGGAGTCGCTGCCGCCGGCACTGGCTCCGGCGAACACCACTGACCTGTCCGGGCTGCCACCCGCCTATATCGGCACCGCCGAACACGACCCGATCCGCGATGACGGTGCGCGCTACGCCGAACTGCTCGCCGCCGCCGGAGTACCGGTCGAACTGCACAACTCGCCGACGATGGTGCACGCGTTCGTCAACTTCGCCGCGGTGGTCCCTGCGGCGGCCGAAGCCACCGACCGCGGGCTGGCCGCGCTGCGGGCCGGCCTACGCAGGTCGATACCGGCCTGACGTCGAAACGGGGATCCCGATGGCCGCACCGCATCGCGCACCGGACCACGACGTCGTCATCGTCGGTGCCGGGTTCTCCGGCATCGGCGCCGCGATCCAACTCGACCGCGCCGGGATGCACGACTACCTGATCGTCGAGGCCGGCGAGCAACCGGGCGGCACGTGGTACTGGAACACCTATCCCGGGATCGCGGTCGACATTCCGTCGTTCTCCTACCAGTTCTCCTTCGAGCAGAGCACCGAATGGACGCGGACCTACGCGCCTGGCACCGAGTTGGCCGACTACGCCGCCCACTGTGTCGACAAGTACGGCTTGCGACCGAAGATCCGCTTCGGCACCACCGTGCTGGGCGCCACGTTCGACGACGCCGACAACGTCTGGGTTCTCGACCTCGAGTCCGCGGGCGGGCAGAAGCAGGTCCGCGCCCGCTTCCTGATCAACGCCTGCGGGGTGCTGTCGGTGCCCAACCTGCCGGACATCCCCGGCGTCGAGGAGTTCGGCGGCACGACGGTCCACACCGCGCGCTGGGACCACGCACTGGAGCTGCGCGGAAAACGCGTTGCCATCATCGGCACCGGCGCGTCGGCGGTCCAGGTGATCCCCGAGATCGCCCCGCTGGTGGATCACCTGACGGTCTTCCAGCGCACACCGAT
This sequence comes from uncultured Mycolicibacterium sp., assembly GCA_964000695.1. Lineage (GTDB taxonomy): Bacteria > Actinomycetota > Actinomycetes > Mycobacteriales > Mycobacteriaceae > Mycobacterium. The sequence continues at coordinate 1,069 of CAXEZH010000067.1, forward strand.
CTGGTGCTTCCCCAAACTCGATGTGCCGCTGCCGCCGGCGGCGCGGTGGCTGATGCGGCTGCCGTTCGGCGCCGTCGTGCAGCGGTTGCTCAGCCAGGCCTACGTGGAATTCACGTTTCCGCTGGCCGCCCAGTACTTCACCGTCAACCCGCTGGCCCGGCGGATGGATGCGGCCGGACGGGCGTATCTGCGCCGGCAGGTGCACGATCCGATGGTGCGGGACAAGTTGACACCGCGCTACGCGGTGGGCTGTAAGCGGCCCGGCTTCCACAACACCTATCTGGCCACGTTCAACCGGGACAACGTCGACCTCGTCACCGAGCCGATCACCACGGTCACCGGCTCGGGGGTGATGACCGCCGACGGCGCACACCACGAGGTGGAGGTGCTGATCCTCGCCACCGGGTTCAAGGTGTTCTCCGGCGCGGACGACTCTGCGGCGACGTACCCGGTCGTCGGCCCCGACGGCGCGTCCCTGGACCGGTTCTGGAGCGAGAACCGTCTGCAGGCCTACGAGGGTGTCAGCGTGCCCGGCTTTCCGAACTACTTCACCGTGTTCGGTCCGTACGGTTATGTCGGTTCGTCCTATTTCGCGCTGATCGAAGCGCAGAGCCATCACATCGTCCGATGTGTGACCGCTGCGCGGGTCAGGGGCGCGACGCGGGTCGAGGTGCGCCGTGAGGCCAACGACCGCTACTTCGCGGAGATGATGCGCAAGCGGCACCGCCAGATCTTCTGGCAGGACAGTTGCCGACTGGCCAACAGCTACTACTTCGACCAGCACGGCGACGTGCCGCTGCGGCCGACCACCACGGTGGAGGCGTACTGGCGCAGTCGACGATTCCCCCTCGGCGATTACGCGTTCAGCGCCTGACAGGGGCCCGCGGTCAATCCGGGTGGCTGCCGTTCTCCGACGAGGTCCCCTCGTCCTCGGGCAGGTCGTCGGCGCTCCTGTCGCCGCCCAGGTCGGGTTCCATCGCCACGCTTCGTGAGCGTTGCCCCTCGGTGCGCAGCGTCATACCCTCGCCGGCGGGCTGCAGGTGCACCACGGCACCCACCGCGCGGCGGATGCCCGGGGGGCCTTCCACGCGCAGGAACTCGCCGAGCCGGCCCGCGCGGTAACGCAATGGCGAGCCGATGAACTCACCGAGCACGACGCCGGCTCCCAGGGCCAGCGCCACGGCGGCGGCGGAGAACAGCTGCTGCATGCCGTCATCGAAGTCCTCTTCGACGGCCAGATAGAAGACGGCCCGGAACACGGCCAGGCCGGGCAGCATCGGCATGATGCCCGCCGTCGCGGTGACCAGGGCGGGCGCCTGTCGGCGGATCGAGATCACGGTGGCGACCACACCGACGAGGACTGCGGCGATCCCGGTGCCGACGACCTGGCCGAAACCGGCTCGGCCCAACCCGATGAGGACCATCTCGGCCATCCCGGCAACGACCCCGGCGGTGAGCGCTGACCGCAAGGGCGCGTAACTGGCGATGGTGAAGCACAGGCCGGCGAAGGCCGCCCCGAACACCGCGAGCGCGATCGGCAGCGGCTGATTCGGGACGATGAAGGTTCGGGTGGCATCGACATGCAGTTCGATTCGGACGCCGATCAATTCGGCGACCTGGAGTCCGGCCAGGATGCCCACGACGATGCCGCCGGTGAGGAACAACGCCTCGCCCAGCCGGGTCACCGCGGTGAGCATGTAACCCGTCACGGCGTCCTGCATCGCGCCGACGATCGTCATGCCCGCGAGCAACATGACGATGCCGGTGGCCACCAGCGTCGTCGGGCCCAGACCGAAGAAGAAATAGGCCGCGACCGCGACCAGGGTCGCGATCATCGCCCCGATCACGTGCTGGAAGAAGAACGGGGTCCGGATCTTGTTCAGCAGTCGGCCGGCCCGATCGATCGCGGCCGCGGTGACCGCCGCCAGGAGGCAGGTCAGCCATGTGCCGCCGAACAGCAAGGCGATGCCCAGCGCGAAACCCGCCCAGCCCATCGTGGCCAGCCAGCGTGGATACGGGTGCGACTGTTCGGAGATCTCGTCCATCACCTGGTGGGCCTCGTCGACGGTGACACCACCGGAGGTGATACGGCCGACCAGGCGGTCCAGGTCGGCCACCCGCGTGTAGTCGGTGGAGCGGGCGTTCACCGACCGCACGATCGTCAGAGGCGGACCGTCGGCAGTCGGCGGAGCTGAGACGAACACCGTCGTCACGAAGATCTCGACGAGACAGTCGGTCAGGTGGTAGGCGCGGGCGACGTCCTGGGCGGTGGCCACCACGTCGGCGGTACCGGACCCCGACGAGAGCATTACCTCGGCAAGCCGGATGGTCAGGTCCAGGACCTTGCGGGTGTGCACGTCGCCCAGCGCGTTCGCGGCGCGACTGCGCTGACCGGCGAGCGGCGCAGGGTCGCGCCGCCCGCGCAGAGCCATCAGGCCCCGGTTCAGGCGGGTGGTGCTGGTTGATCGATCTCGAGCCATCGCGGCCCACAATACTGGCGCTCAGGCCCAAATCGTCCGACGGCACTGACCTACCGCGTCCGGATCGTGCTCCAAGCTGTCCCGAGCTCGACAGATGCTGTGCCGCTGTGACTTTCGTCGCAGCGTCAGACCGCGGCCTTGAGGTCGTCGACCTTGTTCAGCTGCTCCCACGGCAGCTCGATGTCGGTGCGGCCGAAGTGCCCGTAGGCCGCCGTCGGCGCATAGATCGGGCGCAGCAGGTCCAGATCGCGCACGATCGCACCGGGTCGCAGGTCGAACACCGTGCTGATGGCCTTCTCGATCTTGACCGGGTCGACGGTCTCGGAGCCGAAGGTCTCGACGAACAGGCCGACGGGTGCGGCCTTGCCGATCGCGTAGGCGACCTGCACCTCGACGCGCTCGGCGAGACCGGCGGCGACGACGTTCTTGGCCACCCAGCGCATCGCGTAGGCCGCCGAGCGGTCCACCTTGGACGGGTCCTTGCCGGAGAATGCACCGCCACCGTGGCGGGCCCAGCCACCGTAGGTGTCGACGATGATCTTGCGGCCCGTCAGCCCGGCGTCACCCATCGGGCCGCCGAGCACGAACTTGCCGGTCGGGTTCACCAGCAGCCGCGGCTTCGAGGTGTCCATGGTGTCGTGACCCAGATCGGCGAGCACCGCGTCGATGACGTGCTGCTTGATGTCCGGGGAGAGCTGGTTGTCGAGGTCGACGCCGTCGGCGTGCTGAGTCGACAGCACGACGGTGTCGAGCCGGACCGGCTTGTTGCCGTCGTACTGCACCGTCACCTGGGTTTTGCCGTCCGGTCGCAGGTAGCCCAGAGTGCCGTCCTTGCGGACTTCGGTGAGCTTGCGCGACAGCCGGTGCGCGAGCGCGATCGGCAGCGGCATCAATTCGGGTGTCTCCGAGATGGCGTATCCGAACATGAGCCCCTGATCGCCGGCGCCCTGCAGGTCCAGCGGGTCGGAGCCACCGCCGACACGGGTCTCGTGGGCGGTGTCGACGCCCTGGGCGATGTCGGGCGACTGCTTGCCGATCCCGATGTTCACGCCGCAGGTTTCGCCGTCGAAGCCCTTGTCGGAGCTGTCGTAGCCGATCTCGAGGATGCGGTTGCGCACGGTGTCGGTGATGTCGGCAAAGGCGTTCCTCGCCGTCGTGGTGACCTCACCGACGACGTGCACCTGGCCGGTCGTGACCAGCGTCTCCACCGCGACCCGGGACCGGGGGTCGTCTGCGAGCAGCGCGTCGAGCACCGAGTCGCTGATGGCGTCGCAGATCTTGTCGGGATGTCCCTCGGTCACCGACTCACTGGTAAACAGCCGGGCTTCGCTCACGTCCGCTCCTTTTCCTCTCGCTCGCACCATTGAGGTCATGCAGGTCAATGCTCAGTCAACTTCTACCGGGTGGCGTTCGCACCCGAACCGATGGCCCCCGGACTAACGGGCGCCGCTGTGCAGGAACGCCACGATCGCGTCCACAATACGGCTGGCGATCACAGTCTTCGAACCGTGCTCCAGCGCCGACTCCGCCCCGTCGGCGGCCAACAGCCAGCCGTCGTTGTGGTCGACCTCGAATGCACGGTTCTCTCCCACTGCGTTGACGACCAACAGGTCGCACCCTTTGCGCTGCAATTTCGCGCGGGCGTGGAAGAGCACGTCGCCGTTGGCGTCGCCGGTCTCGGCCGCGAATCCGACGATGGCCTTCATGTTGGGCAGTTGCCCGTCGCTGCGGGCCCGCACCGCTCCGGCGAGCACATCGTCGTTACGCACCAGCTCGACGGTCGGCTCGCCCTCGCCCGCAGGGCCCTTCTTGATCTTGCTGGTGGCCTGGTTGGCGGGCCGGAAGTCGGCCACTGCGGCAGCCATCACCAGCACATGGGACTCCGGCGCGTACTTGGAGACCGCGTCGCGCAGCTGGGCAGCCGAACCCACGTGCACCACGTGCACACCGGCAGGGTCGATCAGACCGGCGGTGTTGCCCGCAACGAGGGTCACCTCGGCGCCACGCTGGGCCATCACCCGCGCCATCGCGTAGCCCTGCTTACCTGAACTGCGGTTGCCGATGAAGCGGACGGGGTCGATGGGCTCGCGGGTACCACCGGCGGTGACCAGCACCTTGACGCCGGACAGGTCGAACGGCAGCCCGTCGGGGCGGGCGAGCAGCAGCTGGGACAGCGTGCTGATCTCTTCGGCCTCGGGCAGCCGACCGGGGCCGGTGTCGGCGCCGGTCAGCCGGCCCGAAGCGGGTTCCATCACCACCGCGCCACGTCGTCGCAGCGTGGCGACGTTGTCGACGGTGGCCGGATGCAGCCACATCTCGGTGTGCATCGCGGGGGCGAACAGCACCGGACAGCGGGCAGTGAGCAACGTCGCCGTCAGCAGGTCGTCGGCGCGGCCGACGGCCGCGCGGGCCAGCAGGTCGGCGGTCGCCGGGGCGACCACGACGAGATCGGCAGCCTGCCCGATCCGCACGTGCGGAACCTCGTGCACGTCATCGAACACCCCGGTGTGCACCGGGTTACCGGAGAGCGCCTCGAAAGTCGCCGCTCCGACGAATTTCAGCGCGGATTCGGTGGGCACCACCCGGACCGAGTGACCCGCTTCGGTGAGCTGACGGACCACCGTGGCCGCCTTGTAGGCGGCGATACCGCCGGCGACACCGACGATGATCCGTTTGCGCTGCATCAGCGGTGGCTACTCGCCCTCGGTGTGCTCGAGCAGATCTTCGTGGATCTCGCGCATGGCGATCGAGAGCGGCTTCTCCTGCAGTCCGGGCTCGACCAGCGGTCCGACGTACTCGAGGATTCCGTCGCCCAGCTGGTTGTAGTAGTCGTTGATCTGGCGCGCGCGCTTGGCGGCGTAGATCACCAGCGCATACTTGCTCGACGCGCGGTCCAGCAACTCGTCGATGGGCGGGTTGGTGATGCCCAGCGGCGTGTCGTAGGCGCTGGCGCCGGCGGTGTCGGTGTCGGTGTCGACGGCGGCCAGCCGCGTGTCGGCGTGCGGGGTGCTCACGTAGAAGGTCTCCTGGCGCTTGGCGGTTAGGCTTGTCACGAACACATCGGGGGGGCGATCAGAGGCGGTCGCGCGGCACCGACGTGTGGGCCACCAGCAAGGATACCAATTCCGCGCAGGCCGATTCCAACTGGCTGTTGACGACGACCTCGTCGAAATCACCCTGGGCGGCCAATTCAGCGCGCGCCGTCTGCAGCCGGCGGGCCATCACGTCGGCGGATTCGGTGCCGCGGCCGATGAGCCGTGCTTCCAGCGCCGCCCAGTCCGGCGGCGCCAAGAACACCGACACGGCCTCGGGCATCGCCTTCTTCACCGCCCGCGCACCGGCGAGATCCACCTCGATGAGCACGGGTCGACCGGCCGCCGCCGCGGAGCGCACCGGCTCCGCCGGCGTTCCCGACCGGTGCAGACCCCCATGGATCTCGGCCCACTCCAGCAGCGCACCCTCGTCGATGAGCCGCTGGAATCGTTCGGGCGTCACGAAGGTGTAGTCGACTCCGTCCACCTCGCCGGGTCGCGGCGCCCGCGTGGTGACCGACACGCTGAAGTACAGGTCAGCGACCCGTTCCCGCAGGCATCGCACCACGCTGGACTTCCCGACGGCAGACGGGCCGGACAGCACGACGACCGGAGCATGAATCGCCCCGATGCCGCGGTCCGGCCCTCCGCCTTCGATCACGACCTCCCTTTACGAGAAGTCGAACTTTTCCAGCAGGGCCTTGCGCTGACGATCACCCAGGCCGCGCAGCCGGCGGGTGGGGGCGATCTCGAGCTCGGTCATGATCTCCTGAGCCTTGACCTTGCCGACCTTGGGCAACGCCTCGAGGAGCGCTGACACCTTCATCTTGCCCAAGACCTCGTCGGTCTCGGCGTCCTGGAGCACCTGCTTGAGGTTGGTGCCGCCGCGCTTGAGCCGGTCCTTGAGCTCGGCTCGCGCTCGACGTGCGGCAGCAGCCTTCTCCAACGCTGCCGCGCGCTGTTCGTCGGTCAACTGGGGAAGGGCCACGGGATCCTCCGATTCATCACCATCAACTGATTTGTCTCGACTGGTCCGTCGCGAACCAGCCAGCGTGGACGACCGTACCCACGTGGACTGACGAAAGCTAACCCCACCCCCCGGTTACCTGGTTAAAAGCCCAGCGTGTAGGGCGCGAGGGCGCGGTCACAGCGTTTTCCCAGCAACGCCGCGTCGCCGTCGCGGCAACGCCGTTTGCAGCCAAAGAGCCTGCATATCAAGGGCATTCGCCGATCGCCGCAATCCCGGGCGATCGACGTGACACGGCGGCCGTCCTCGTACCCGGTCCGCGAGGGGTTTCGTCGAGAAATTTTCGCTGGTCATCGCGTGTCGGGCGTGTCGTGGCAGACGCGCTGCGCCGCACGTGGCCCGCGGCAACGCCGGACGCGGCGATCCGGCCGGTCGGAACGGCGCCGCGACGGTGTCGTAGATCTCTGACCTGCGGCTAGGGCGCCGGTATCACTACTCGGCCAGGTAGGCGACCGCGTCGCGCATGCGTGCGGCGGCGGCAGCCAGATCGGCCACCTCGGGACCCGCGCGCAGCACGTCGCGCGAGACCGCGGGCAGCACCTGGCCGGGGTGGGCGCCGCCGAGACCGGCCAGCGCCTCCGGACGGCCGCCCTGGGCGCCGACGCCGGGCACCAGTACGGGCCCGTTGAGGGCGCTCACATCGGGCGGATCGCTCAGCGTGGCGCCGACCACGACGCCGACGCTGCCGTACCGCTCGCCGGTGTTGACCTCCGCGGCGGCGTCGACGATCGTCTGCGCGACGGTGCGCGCCCCCGCCCGCGCCCGCTGGACGCCCGCACCTTCCGGATTGGAGGTGGCCGCCAGGACGAACACGCCGCGGTCGTGATCGGCGGCAGTGTCCAGCAGCGGCTGCAGCGATCCGAACCCGAGGTAGGGCGATGCGGTCACCGCGTCGGCCGCCAGCGGCGAGTCACCCGCCCACGCTTGGGCGTAGGCGGCCATGGTCGAGCCGATGTCACCCCTCTTGGCGTCGGCGAGCACCAGCACCCCGGCGTCGCGCAGAGCGCCGATCGTGCGCTCGAGCACCGCGAACCCGGCCGCACCGTAGGCCTCGAAGAACGCCACCTGCGGCTTGACCACGGCGGCGGCGCCGAACGCGGCGACGCAGATGTCGCTGAAGCGAGCCAGCCCGTCGGCATCGACCGCCAGACCCCACGCCTGCAGAAGCTCCGGGTGCGGATCGATGCCCAGGCACAGTGGGCCGCGCTCGGCCATCGCACCGGCAAGGCGCTCACCGAACCCGCTCACCGTCAGGACCCCAGGGCGCTGTGCAGCTCCTGCAGTGACATCACCCCGATGTCGCCGCGGATGCCCGCCTCGATGCCCTGCACCGCGGCCGAGGCGCCCTGCACCGTCGTCACGCAGGGAATGTTCATCGACACCGCCGCGGACCGGATCTCATAGCCGTCGATGCGCGGCCCCGAGTTGCCGTACGGCGTGTTGATCACCATGTCGATCTCGCCGGCCTTGATGGCGTCGACCGCCGAGGGAAGTGGGTTGGTTTCGCTCGGTTCCTCGAAGTGCTTGCGCACCTCGTCGCACGGAATCCCGTTGCGCCGCAACATCTCGGCAGTGCCCTCGGTGGCCATCACCCGGAACCCGAGATCGGCCAGGCGTTTGACCGGGAAGACCAGCGAGCGCTTGTCGCGGTTGGCCACCGACACGAACACTGTGCCCTGCGTCGGCAGGGACCCGTAGGCCGCGGTCTGGCTCTTGGCGAACGCGCTGCCGAAGTCGTGATCGATGCCCATGACCTCGCCGGTCGACTTCATCTCCGGGCCCAGCAGCGAGTCGATCTGGCTGCCGTCGGATTTGCGGAACCGGTGGAACGGCAGCACGGCTTCCTTGACCGCGACCGGGGCGTTGCGCGGCGTGCTGCCCCCGTCGCCGGTGCGCGCCAGCAGTCCCTCGTCACGCAGCTGCGCGATGGTGGCGCCGAGCATCACCCGCGCGCACGCCTTGGCCAGCGGGACCGCAGTGGCCTTGGAGACGAACGGCACGGTCCGGCTGGCACGGGGATTGGCCTCCAGCACGTAGAGCACGTCGTCCTTGAGCGCGTACTGCACGTTGAGCAGGCCGACCACCCCCACTCCGAACGCGATCGCCTCGGTGGCGCGGCGCACCGCCTCGATGTCACTGCGGCCCAGCGTGACGGGCGGCAGCGCACAGGCCGAGTCACCGGAATGGATGCCGGCCTCCTCGATGTGCTCCATGATTCCGCCGATGTAGACCTCGGTGCCGTCGCACAACGCGTCGACGTCGATCTCGATCGCGTCCTCGAGGAACCGGTCGACCAGCACCGGGTGTTCGGGCGACAACTCGGTGGCGCGCTGGATGTAGCCTTCGAGGCTTTCCTCGTCGTAGACGATCTCCATGCCGCGCCCACCGAGCACATAGGACGGCCGCACCAGCACCGGGTAGCCGATGTCGGCGGCGATGCGACGGGCCTGGTCGAAGCTGATGGCGGTGCCGAAGCGCGGCGCGGGCAGACCGGCGTTGGTGAGCACCTCGCCGAAGCGGCCGCGGTCCTCGGCGAGATCGATCGCCTCGGGCAGGGTGCCCACGATCGGCACGCCGGCCTTCTCCAGCCGCTCGGCCAGCCCGAGCGGGGTCTGCCCGCCGAGCTGGACTATGACCCCCACGACGCCGGGACCGCCGCGCCCCGAGGACTGCTCGGCGAAGAACACCTCGAGCACGTCCTCGAAGGTCAACGGCTCGAAGTACAGCCGGTCGGCGGTGTCGTAGTCGGTCGACACCGTCTCCGGGTTGCAGTTGACCATGATCGTCTCGAAGCCCGCGGCGCTCAGCGTGGTCGCGGCGTGCACACAGCTGTAGTCGAACTCGATGCCCTGGCCGATGCGGTTGGGTCCCGAGCCCAGGATCAGCACCTTGGGCCGTTCGGCCTGGGGCGCGACCTCCGTCTCGGCCGCCGGATCCAGCTCGTAGCTGCTGTAGTGATACGGCGTCTTGGCCTCGAACTCCGCGGCGCAGGTGTCGACCGTCTTGAACACCGGGTGGATTCCGAGACGGCGGCGCAGCGCCCGCACCCCCGCCTCACCGGCCAGTTCGGGTCGCACCGCGGCGATCTGGCGGTCGGACAGGCCGTTGTACTTGCTGTAGCGCAGCAGCTCCTCGGTGAGCACCGGGGCGTCGATCAGTTCGGCGCGCAACTCGACCAGCCCGGCGATCTGCTCGACGAACCACGGGTCGACCCCGGAGGCGCGCGCCACCTCGTCCACGCCGGCCCCCAGCCGCAGCGCGTACTCGATGTCGTAGAGCCGTCCATCGGTCGGGGTCCGCAGCCGTGCCAGCACCTCGTTGACGTCGAGGTCGGGATCTGGGCCGGTCCAGAACCCGGTACGGCTGGTCTCCAGAGAGCGCATCACCTTGCCCAGCGCCTCGACGAAGTTGCGGCCCAGCGACATCGCCTCGCCGACCGACTTCATCGCGGTGGTCAGCGTGGTGTCGGCCCCGGGGAACTTCTCGAACGCGAACCGCGGCGCCTTGACCACGACGTAGTCCAGGGTCGGCTCGAAGCAGGCCGGGGTTTCCTTGGTGATGTCGTTGACGATCTCGTCGAGCGTGTATCCGATGGCCAGCTTCGCGGCGATCTTGGCGATCGGGAACCCGGTGGCCTTGGAGGCCAGCGCGCTGGAGCGCGACACCCGCGGGTTCATCTCGATGACGATGAGCCGGCCGTCTTCGGGGTTGACGGCGAACTGGATGTTGCAGCCGCCGGTGTCCACACCGACCTCGCGCAGGATGTCGATGCCCAGTGTGCGCATGGTCTGGTATTCGCGGTCGGTCAACGTCATCGCCGGTGCCACGGTCACCGAATCACCGGTGTGCACCCCCATCGGGTCGACGTTCTCGATCGAGCACACCACCACGACGTTGTCGTGGCCGTCGCGCATCAGCTCGAGCTCGTATTCCTTCCATCCGTAGATCGATTCCTCGATCAGCACGTTCGCCGACGGCGACGCGGTCAGGCCGTCACCGGCCATCCGCTCGATGTCCTCGGCCGAGTACGCCATGCCGGAGCCGAGGCCGCCCATCGTGAAACTCGGCCGCACCACCACGGGCAGACCGAGGTCGGCGACCGTCTCGTGCACCTCGTCCATCGTGTAACAGACACGGCTGCGGGCGGATTCACCGCCCACCTTGGCGACGATGTCCTTGAACTTCTGCCGGTCCTCACCGCGCTGGATCGCCTCGAAGTCCGCGCCGATCAGCTCGACACCGTACTTGTCCAGGACGCCGTTCTCGTAGAGCTTGACCGCGGTGTTGAGCGCGGTCTGACCCCCGAGGGTGGCCAGCAGCGCGTCGATCTTGTTGCCGCGCTCGGCCTGCTGTGCGATCACCCGCTCCACGAAGTCGGCGGTGATCGGCTCGACGTAGGTGTGGTCGGCGAACTCCGGGTCGGTCATGATCGTCGCCGGGTTGGAGTTCACCAAGCTGACCTGCAGACCCTCGGCCCGCAGCACGCGACAGGCCTGGGTGCCGGAGTAGTCGAACTCGCAGGCCTGCCCGATGATGATCGGCCCGGAGCCGATCACCAGGACATGGTTGAGGTCTGTGCGACGCGGCATCTACTTCCCCTCTCCGCGAGCGCGCGTGTCGGTACCCGACACGCCGCGCAAATCTGTGCAGGACCGCACGCTCGCGGTCACGTGTTGTCCGCCATGAGGTCGACGAACTGGTCGAACAGGTACGCCGCATCACGCGGTCCGGCGGCCGCCTCGGGGTGGTACTGCACCGAGAACGCCTTGCCGTCGATAAGCCGAACCCCTTCGACGGTGCCGTCGTTGGCGCAGGTGTGGCTGATCTCGGCACGGCCGAACGGGGTGTCGAACTGCTCCCCTGCCTCACCTTCGAGGGCGAATCCGTGGTTCTGCGCGGTGATGGCGACCCGGCCCGTGGCGTGATCGATCACCGGGATGTTGATGCCGCGGTGCCCGAACACCATCTTGTAGGTGTCGCGGCCCAGCGCGCGGCCCAGGATCTGGTTGCCGAAACAGATGCCGAACAGCGGGATCCCGGCACCGAGCACGTCGCGCGTCACGCCGACCACGTGATCGGCGGTGGCCGGGTCACCCGGCCCGTTGGACAGGAAGACACCGTCGGGCTTCAGGTCGGCGATCTCGGCGAACGACGCCGAGGACGGCAGCACCCGGCAGCGCACACCGCGGGCGGCGAAGTTGCGGGGCGTGTTGGTCTTGATGCCGAGATCCAGCGCGACCACCGTGAACCGTTCGCCACCCTCGGGTTCGACGACGTAGGCGTCGTCAGTGCTGACCTCGCCTGCCAGGTCGGCGCCCAGCATCGGCTCCTGATGGCGGACCCGGTCGACCAGCTCGTCGACGGGCGCCTCGGCGGCCGCCCCGCTGAACACGCCCGCCTTCATCGAACCGCGGCTGCGCAGATGCCGCACGACGGCGCGGGTGTCGATGCCGGCGACGCCGACGACGCCTTGACGGTCCAGTTCGTCGTCGAGTGTGCCGGTGGCCCGCCAGTTCGAGGCGCGCGGCGACGGATCGCGCACGGCGTATCCGGCTACCCAGATCTTGTCACCGCGGCTCTCGCTGTCCTCGAGATTCCAGCCGGTGTTGCCGATCTGGGGCGCGGTCGCGACCACGATCTGGCGGTGATAGCTCGGGTCGGTCAGCGTCTCCTGATAGCCCGACATGCCGGTGGAGAACACCGCCTCGCCGAGGGTCTGCCCGACGGCCCCGAACGGACGGCCGGTGAACACGCGGCCGTCCTCGAGCACGAGCAGCGCTTTCTGTCCGGTCATGAGACCTCCTCCGGAATCCATTTCGAATAGTCGCCACGGTTGTCGGCGCGGAACCCGGTGTCGATCTCCGTGCCCGACGGCAGCCGCCAGCGGATCGCGAGGATGCCGTCATGGGTCAGCGCCTTGCCGGCCAGGTTTCGTTCGGCGCGGATGCCGGCGATGGCTTCATCGGGAATCCAGATGGGACCGGCGCCGCTGCGCTGCACCATGATCCCCTCCGGATAACGGGTCAGTACCGCTTTGGCGCGGAAGCCGAGGTCGGCAGCGGCGACCCGGTCGTTCCAGTGCGGGACCAGCGTACTGCCGACGTAGAGACCCTTGGTCGGCGCGATGAGCGCCGGACCGACGCTGTCGGGCAGCGGTGGCAACTGGCCGACGATCTGGGCCTGGCGTTCGGCGCGGCGGCGCCAGCCCCGCATCATGGCCTGGATCAGCACGGCGATCAGGATCGCCACCACCGCGGCCATCACCAGCGAGGTCACCAGCGTCCCGGTGTTCACGCGCCGGCCTTTCCGTCTCGTGCGGTCACCTTGCCGCGCAACAACGTCGCGGTGACCGTGGCGGGCAGCTCCATGGCCTCGTACGGCGTGTTGTCCGAGCGGCTGGCCAGTGCCGGGCCGTGCACCGTCCAGGTGGTCTCGGGATCGACCACGGTGAGGTTGGCCGGTTCACCGACCTCCAGCGGCCTGCCCTGATCGGGCAGCCCGACGATGCCGGCGGGCGCCTCGCTCATCACCCTGGCGACGTCTCGCCAGGTCAGTAGCCCCGGGTTCACCATCGTCTCGACGACGACCGAGAGCGCGGTCTGCAAACCGAGCATGCCGGGCCGGGCGTTGGCGAACTCGCAGCACTTCTCGTGCGTCCCGTGCGGGGCGTGGTCGGTGGCCACACAATCGATCACGCCGTCGGCGAGTGCCTGCCGCAACGCGACGGCGTCGCTGGCCTCCCGCAGCGGCGGGTTGACCCGGTTGACCCCGTCATAGGTGTTCAACCGGGAGTCGTCGAGCAGTAGATGGTGGGGCGTGACCTCCGCAGTGATCGAAATACCCTGCGTTCTAGCCCATTTGAGAAGTTCCACGGTGCCCGCGGTCGACGCGTGACAGATGTGCACGCGCGCGCCGGCATCACGGGCCAGCAACGCATCCCGCGCGACGATCGACTCCTCGGCCGCCCGCGGCCAGCCCGCCAACCCCAGGCGGGCAGCGTTGGGTCCCTCGTGCGCGACGGCCCCGACAGTGAGCCGGGGCTCTTCGGCGTGCTGGGCGATCAGCACGCCGAGCCCGGACGCGTATTCCAGCGCGCGACGCATCACCAGCGGGTCCTCGACGCACAGGCCGTCGTCGGAGAACATCCGCACCCGGCCGACACCGGCGGCCATGAGCCCCATCTCGGTGAGCTGCTTGCCCTTGAGTCCGATCGTCACGGCGCCCACCGGATGCACGTCGACCAGCCCGACCTGTTGACCCCGGCTCCACACGTGGTCGGTGACCACCGCCGAGTCGGCGACGGGATCGGTGTTGGCCATCGCGAAGACCGCGGTGAACCCGCCGAGCGCAGCTGCCGCCGAGCCGGTTTCGATGTCCTCGGCGTATTCGCGACCAGGCTCGCGCAGGTGGGTGTGCAGGTCCACGAAGCCGGGCAGCAGCACCTGCCCGCGCACGTCGATGATCTCGGCGTCACCGGGCACCTCCAGCCCAGCCCCGATCGCGGCGATCTGTCCGTCGTCGATCTTGATGTCGACCTCGTCGCCCTCGCCGTAGAGCCGAACACCTCTCAGCAGAATCGTCATGCGCTGATCGCTCCTTCTTCAGCCCCGACCAGCAGGTGGAACAACACCGCCATCCGGACGTGCACGCCGTTGGAAACCTGTTGCAGCACCGCCGATTGCGGGGAGTCCGCCACCGAATAGGCGATCTCCATACCGCGCAACATCGGTCCGGGGTGCAGCACCACGGCATGTTCGGCCAGCATGGTCTGGCGCTTGTCCGACAGGCCGTAACGCACGGAATACTCTCGCGAGGAAGGGAAGAAGCCCCCGTTCATACGTTCTGCCTGCACCCGCAGCATCAACACCGCGTCGGCCAGCGGCAGTTCGGCGTCGATGTCGTGGGACACCGTGACCGGCCAGCCGCCGACGCCGACGGGGAGCAGCGTGGGTGGGGCGACCAGCACCACTTCCGCGCCGAGCGTGTGCAGCAGTGCGACGTTGGAGCGGGCCACCCGGCTGTGCAGGACATCGCCGACGATCACCACCCGCTTGCCCTCGATACTGCCGAGCCGCTGCCGAATGGTCAGCGCGTCCAGCAGGGCCTGGGTGGGGTGTTCGTGAGTGCCGTCACCGGCGTTGATCACACTCGGGCCGCCGTGCTCGTCGCGCGTCCACTCGGCCAGCTGCTGAGCCGCACCCGAGGCGGGGTGACGCACGATCAGCGCATCGGCGCCGGCCGCGCGCAGCGTGAGCGCGGTGTCGCGCAGCGACTCACCTTTGGCGACAGAGGATCCCGAAGCGCTGACGTTGATGACGTCGGCACTCATCCACTTTCCGGCGACCTCGAACGACACCCGGGTGCGGGTGGAGTTCTCGTAGAACATCGTGATGATGGTCCGCCCCCGCAGGGTGGGCAGCTTCTTGACCTCGCGGCCGATCAGCGCTTCGCGGAACCGGTCGGCGTTGTCCAGGATCGCGGTGGCGTCGTCGCGGCTGAGGTCGGCCGCGGCCAGCAGGTGTTTCACCTCGGGGGACCTCCGTACGGTGCGATGTGGACGCCGTCGTAGCCGTCGTCCTCGGTCAAGCGGACCTTGACGTTCTCGCTACGTGACGTCGGCACGTTCTTGCCGACATAGTCGGCACGGATCGGCAGCTCCCGATGTCCTCGATCGACGAGCACCGCCAGCTGCACCGTGCGGGGACGCCCGATGTCGCGCAGCGCATCCAGCGCGGAGCGGACCGAGCGGCCCGAGTACAGCACGTCGTCGACGAGCACGACGAGCGCCCCGTCGATGCCGCCCTCGGGAATGGAGGTGGCAGCGAGCGCCCGGGGCGGCTTGCTCATCAGATCGTCGCGGTAGAGCGTGATGTCCAACGCGCCGTGGGCGACGTCGGTGCCGCTGAATTCGGCGATGTTGCGGGCCAATCGGGTGGCCAGAGTGACGCCACGGGTGGGGATGCCCAACAGGACAACGCGGGGGCCGTCGGGTCCGTCGAGCGCCGTCTTCTCGATGATCTGGTGCGCGATGCGGGCGATCGTGCGACTGACGTCCGCTGCGGACATCAACTCCCGGTCAGTGGCAGCCACGTGCGACCCGGACCTCCTTCTCCGCCTCACCGGACGGCCGTTAAAGGATGCTCGGAAACTGCCGGGAGCTTAGCACCAATTTTGACACCGCCCCGTGCCGGTAGCCTCTGGCGGGTGAACCTCGACCGCAACAAGGCATCCATCAACGACGCGATCGACGCGGGACTGCTGGCCGGAGCGGTCACTCTCGTCTGGCAGGGCGGACGGGTGCTGCAGGTCAACGAACTAGGCCACCGAGACGTCGACGCCCGCCTGCCGATGCAGCGAGACACCATCTTTCGCATCGCTTCGATGACCAAGCCGATCACCGTCGCGGCTGCCATGTCCCTGGTCGAGGAAGGCAAGCTCGCCCTGACCGACCGGGTGGCCACGTGGCTGCCCGAACTGGCCGACATGCGGGTGCTGGCTGAGCCCCGCGGTCCTCTGGACCGCACGGTGCCCGCGCAGCGTCACATCACCGTCGAGGATCTGATGACGCACCGCAGTGGCTTGGCCTACATGTTCTCGGTGCTGGGACCGCTCGCCGACGCCTACCGCAAGCTGCCGGCCCGCCAGGACCAGGACCGGTGGCTGGCCGAACTCGCGGACCTGCCGCTCGCCCATCAGCCCGGTGAGCGGCTGACGTACAGCGTCGCCACCGATGTGCTGGGTATCGCGTTGTCGCGCCTGGAGGGCAAACCCCTCACCGAGATCCTCACCGAACGGGTCCTCGGTCCCCTCGGTATGACGGACACCGGTTTCAGCGTGGGAAGCACCGGCCGGCGGCGGGCGGCGACCATGTATCAACTCGACGCGGACACGACGTTGCGCCACGACGTGATGGGACCGGCACCGATCACGGACCCCCCGTTCTGTATGGGCGGAGCCGGGTTGTGGTCGACCGTCGACGACTATCTCAGGTTCGCGCGGATGTTGTTGGCCGGCGGCACCGTCGACGGGGTGCGGGTGCTCTCCGAGCAGTCCGTGGCGTCCATGCGGACGGATCGGCTGACCGACGAGCAAAGGCGCCAGGACTTCCTCGGGGCACCGTTCTGGATCGGGCGCGGTTTCGGGTTGAATCTGTCGGTGGTCACCGACCCGGCCAAGTCCCGTCAGCTCTTCGGCCCGGGCGGACTCGGCAGCTTCTCGTGGCCGGGCGCGTACGGCACGTGGTGGCAGGCCGACCCCTCCGCGGACGTCATCTTGATCTACCTGATCCAGAACCTGCCGAATCTCACCGTCGACGCCGCGGCAGCTGTCGCCGGCAACACGTCGCTGGCCAAGCTGCAGACCGCGCAGCCGAAGTTCGTGCGGCGAACCTACGAAGCGCTGGAGCTGTAGCGCCGAAAGTTGTCGGCGTCGGGGTGTAGCGTCGGCTTTGTGTTCGAAAGTGTGTTCGATATCGATGCGGGGGCGTCGGAGGCCGAGCTGCGCGCCGTCGTCGAGCGCTGCGAACACCTGAAATCGGCTGCGGCCGCCGCCCAAGCCCGCGCGACCGCGCTGTGGGCCGCCCAACGCGACGCCGCCGAGAAGACCGCCGGGATCCCGGCCGCCAAACGCGGGCAAGGGTTGGCCAGCGAGGTCGCCCTGGCGCGGCGCGACGCCCCGGCATGCGGCAACCGCCACCTGGGGTTCGCGCGGGCCCTGGTGTCCGAGATGCCCCACACCCTGGCCGCCCTGCACGCCGGGGCGCTCTCCGAATGGCGGGCCACCCTGATCGTGCGCGAGTCGGCCTGTCTGAGTGTCGAGCACCGCGCTGAGTTGGACGCCGAGTTGTGTGCCGACCCGACCCGGCTGACCGGCTGGGGAAATCAGCGCATCGCCGCCGAAGCCGCCAAGATCGCCGCCCGGTTGGATGCCGCCGCGGTCGTCGAACGGGCCCGCAAAGCCCCCGCCGATCGGGCGGTGTGGACCCGCCCCGCCCCCGATGCCATGGTCTATGTCACCGCGCTGCTGCCCGTGGCCCACGGCGTCGGAATCTACGCGGCACTCAAACGCGAAGCCGACCTCACCTGCGACGGGCGGTCACGCGGACAGGTGATGGCCGACACCCTCTACGAACGCACCACCGGCCACTGCGCCACCGAACCGGTGTCGGTGGCGCTGAACCTGGTCATGGCCGACACCACCCTGTTCGGCACCGACACCAGCCCCGCCTGGATCGCCGGTTACGGACCCGTGCCGGCCGCGGTGGCCCGTCATCTGCTCGCCGACGCCGCCACCGCCGCCCAAACCGAGGCCAAA
>CAXEZH010000068.1:0-4272 GCA_964000695.1 uncultured Mycolicibacterium sp.
GTTGTAGCCGCCCAGCTCGTAGCCCTCGGCCAGCACGATCTGCGTGTCGTCGGCGTCGTCCGGCGCCGGCGCGGTGCAGCCCGCCGCCGCCAGCACCGCGATAGCCGCCAGAGCCCATCTCACGGTCGATGTCACGTGTCTATATGAACACATGAGGGGTTGGTGTGCTGACGAGACCCCAGCTAGCGGCTGATCCAGCCGGATCGGACGGCGTGCGCTGGCTGCAGTACTCCTAGCGCTGCGGCAACGGACACACGGCGTCGAACTCCGCATCCCCCTTCGACACCACCCGGGTGCCGTGGCTCTGTGGACGGACCCCGCGCTCGTAGTCCGCGCCGGTCACGGGAGAAGCCTGCTCGATGGCCCGGTTCTCGTCGTCGGTGAAGGCCCGCCCCCGGGACAGGAATCGCATCCCCTCTGGGGCCTCCAGGCTGAACCCGCCGCCGCGACCCGGCACCACGTCGATCACCAGCTGTGTGTGCTTCCACGCCTCGAACTGCGGACCGGAGATCCACACCGGCACCCCGTCGCCGACATCGAGGACCCCCAGCAGTACGTCGCGGTCCCCCACCACGAAATCGCCGTCGGGGTAGCACATCGGCGACGAGCCGTCGCAGCAGCCACCGGACTGGTGGAACATCAACGCTCCATGCCTGTCCTGCAGGGTGCGCAGCAGTTCGGCCGCGGCCTCGGTCACCAGTGCCCGGTTCGGTGCGTCCATGTCCTCCATTGTGGCCCCGCTCGCCGATGCGTGCCGCGACCTTGCCCACCTTTCGGATAGGCGCGGAACCGAACCGTGCACCGCCGCGACCAATGACACAGGGATACCGGGAGGACCAGGGATACCGGGAGGACAATGTTCACGCTCGCCGATACGCCGGTCAAGTTCGTGGCCCTGCTCGCGCTGTTCGCGTGGTGCACCGTGTGGTGCACCTACGAGCTGACCCGCCGACAGGACGCCCGGCAGCGCATCTCCAATGCCGCCCATCTCGCGATGGCGGTGGTGATGCTGCTGATGGTGGCCAGACCGACCTGGGCGGCGCTCACGGCGCTCGTACCCACCTCGGCACTGGTGGCGGCGTTCGCGGTGGGGACGGCGTGGTTCGGCTGGCTGGCGGTGGACGGCTTTCGGACCGCCGACCGTCGTGCCGGTCTGCACTTCTGCGGGCACACGGCCATGTTCGGCGCGATGACCTGGCATCTGGCCGCGATGGCGGTGAAAGCGCAACACACCACGGGGCACCACGGCATGGGTCACGGCGCCACGGGCCACGGAGCGCAACCCGGCACGACGATGTGGGTGTTCGCGCTGATCGGTGTGCCGTTGATGACCTACCTGCTGGCCGCCAGCGTCACCGCGATCCGTGAACTCGTCCGCCCCCGCGTGGCCGAACTCGAGGAGGCAACCACAGGCGCCGGGCGGGCTGTTCTCACACCGGCCGGACCCGAGCGCGGTTGCCACGAAGTCCGCGCGGTCGGCAGCACGGCGCACCGGCTCGCCGCCTCGTGCGACTTCGCGATGAACTTCGGCATGTTCTGGATGAGCACCGGTCTGCTGGTGCCGATCCTGCCGTTCTTCACGGTGTTCGCCTTCTAAGTCCCGGCTTCGGTCGCTTCCCGCAGGGCCCGGACCGCCGGGGCTGTCGACGGCGGCAACAGCATCCGCCGATCGGTCGGATAGCGCACATCCAGCTCGACCGTGCCGGCGAAGCGGTACGGCTGGGCGGCGAGCAGTCCGGCGAACTGCTTGCGCAGCCGCGACATCTCCACCCGCACGGTGACCACCCGGGAACGGTCGCCGTACAGATCGTCGGCGAGTTGGGGAGCGGTGCGGCCATGGGGCGAATCGGCCAGCACACACAGGATCTCGGCGTGCCGCAGGGACAGGTCGTGCCGCCAGGAGCCGAACTCGCCGGCCAGGCACAGCGACGGCCGGTCCGGGTTGCTCAGGTCCACGGTCACCCGCGACAGAGCGGCACCGTCCTCGTCGCCGCTTCCCGAGTCACCCGCCAACCGCACCAGCCAGCCGCCCGGCAGCGGCTCGACGGCACACATGCCCAGCGTCGCCAGCCACACCCGCCCGGGCCCCAAATGCTCGGGCAGCAGGATCCGGTTGTGCAACGGCATCGCGTCGACGGCGGCCACCCAGCCCTCGGTGTCGACGGCCAGCGCCGGAGCGTCCAAGCGGGCGAGAATCGGCGCGGCCAGCGCCCGCAGCCGGTTCAGCGTGCGGTCGTGCTCGGCGCGCAGGTGCGATTCGGCCAGCCGCGCCACGGCGTCCACCAGCGCGATGGTCGTCGGGTGCACGGTCGCGGCGGGGCCGGAGACGTCGACGACACCCAGAACGTGTCCGGTACGAGGGTCGCGGATGGGTGCACCCGCGCACGTCCACGCATGGTGGCTGCGCAGGAAGTGCTCTGCGGAGAACACCTGCACCGCACGCTGGGAGACCAGCGCCGTACCGATCGCGTTCGTGCCGACGGCGCCCTCGCCCCAGTTGGCGCCCTCGATGAAACCGAGCCGGTCGGCGTTGTGCAGCACCGACGGTGACCCGCTGCGCCACAGCACCCGGCCCTGCGCGTCGGCGACGACGAGGATGTTCTCGCCGTCGGCCACCAGAGACTCCAGCCCGTGCGAGATCTCGCCGAGCACCTCGAGAAGCCCGGAGGACCGGCGCAACGTCTCCAGCGCGCCTGCCTCGACGACCGGCTCGGCGTGCTCGTCGGCGACCCGCTCGTGCATCCCGCGTGCCATCATCCGCTGCCAGCTCTGCCCGATGACGTCCCGGGGCCGCGCCGGGGCCCGGTGACCGGCCATCGTCGCGTCGTAGACCGCCGACATCAGCCGCGCATAACTGCGCGGATCCTCACCGACGGCGACCGCGGGCTCAGGCACGGGCGGACTGCCTCCATAGCTGGGCATCGTCACCCAGTGTGCTCTCCATCTCAGCGGTAGACCAGACCGCCGTCGATCAGACCCGCCTGCCCGGTCATGTAGTCGGCGTCGGTTCCGGCCAGGTACGACACGAAGCCGGCGACGTCCTCCGGGGTCTCGGCGCGGCCCAGCGCGATGCCGCCGACGAACTTGTCGTAGGTCTCGCCTTCTGCGGCACCGGTCAGTTCGGCGAACCGCTTGTCGATCTCGACCCACATGTCGGTGCCCACCACGCCCGGGCAGTAGGCGTTGACGGTGATGCCGTCGGCAGCGTGCTCCTTGGCGGCGGCCTGGGTCAGCGCGCGCACCGCGAACTTCGACGCGCTGTACACCCCGAGCATGCCGAACCCGTCATGGCCGGCGATCGACGAGGCGTTGATGATCTTGCTGATCTTTCCTTGGTGCTGGTTGTCCAGCTCTTTGAACTTCGCCACCGCGGCTTGGATGCCCCACAGCACCCCGTTGACGTTGATCGACCAGACCCGGTTCGCCTCCTCGGGCGTCACCTCACCGACCGGCCCGACCAATGCGATACCGGCGTTGTTGACCATGATGTCGAAACCGCCCAGTGCGGCGGCAGCATGGTCCACAGCGGCGAACACCTGCGCGCGGTCGCTGACATCGGCAACGAAAGTCGTTGTCTTGCTGCCGATCTCGGATATCTCACCGGCGACGCGCTCGATGCCGTCGGCCCGGGTGTCCACCAGTGCCACCGCCGCACCGTCGCGGGCCAGCCGCAACGCGATGCCACGGCCGATACCGCGTGCCGCACCGGTCACCAACGCAACCCTGCCCTCGAGAGCCATGACTATTTCCCTTCGCTCGGGTCGACCAGAACCTTCATCTTCGTGCCGGCGTGCAGCGCCTCGAACCCTTCGTCGATCACGTCGTCGAGCGAGATGCGGGTCACCCACCCGGTGGTGTCATAGGCGCCCCGGGCCATCAGCGCGATCACCGCTTCGAAGTCGGCGCCGGTGTAACACAGCGAGCCCTGGATCCGGGACTCGTTCATGACGAGATTCAACAGCGGTGTCTCCAAGGGTTTCTCGTAGATCGCGACGCTGACCATCGGCTTGCGGGAGCCGACACAGGCCAGCGCGGTGGCCACCGCCGGGGTCACCCCGGCCGCGTCGAACACGGCGTCCGCTCCGGCGCCCCGCGTGTGCTCGGCAATGAAGGCCGGCACGTCTGCACTGCCCGGATCCAGTGTCGTGGCACCGAGCGCCTCGATCGCGGCACGACGCGTCGGTGACGGCTCCACGACGAAGACGTCCTCGAGCCCCTTGCCGCGCAGTGCGAACCACAGGCCGATCCCGATGGGCCCGGCACCGAACACCA
>CAXEZH010000069.1:0-5989 GCA_964000695.1 uncultured Mycolicibacterium sp.
CTGCGGGACCATCGCGATGTAGGGGTGAGGTTGGCGCAACCGCTCGAAACTGACCATCGTCACCGGATGCCCGGGGCGCGCATCGAAGGTGACGTTGCGGACGTGGCTCTGCGGGAGCTCGGTGAACTTCGGCCACAGGCCGAGCTCGTCGATCAGCCGCAACGTGGTGGGGTGCACGGTGTCACCGCGGAAGTCGCGCAGAAAGTCACCGTGCTTTTCCAGCACCGTGACGTCCACCCCGGCGCGGGCGAGCAGCAGGCCGAGGACCATACCGGCTGGGCCTCCACCGACGACGGCGCAGGTCGTCTTCGCGGTCACGCGATCACGCTAGCCGCCCGCCACCACCTCGGCAGACCTTTCGGTGATCCATCGCTCGCCGTGTTTGGCCGCTCGGGCCAGGGCGCCGCACTCGCCGAAGTACGAGGCCACCGCCCCGACCGCGGGAAGCATCCCCAGGTAGCGGAAGGGGGCGCGCGGCTGGGGACGTTTGGCGAGTTCATCGCCCACCGCGTCGAGCACCCCGGGCAGCCGCCACACCACGGTGCGCAGGCGCGACGGCGCCGAGCGGACGGGCTCGTCCGCGTCGTCGGTGTCCCGGCTGCACAACACCTCGGCCAGCATCCTGGCCTGTTGACGCTGCTCGGTCACGCCCAATTCCCGTGCCACCGCGCACAATACGAGCGCCTGGTTGACGAATCCGAGCAGATCCTGCACCGGCAGCAGCCGGCCCACGATGCCGAGAACTCCGGGGTAGGCGACCGCGACGGTGTTCAGCGCGCCGATCCGCCACACCCACCACCGGATGCGGGCGTCGGTGCCCATGTCGTCCCACGCGACCGTGCCGGGTAGGTCGGCGGCATTGAGCACGCGGGCGATCCCGTCGGCCACCAGATCGATCGGCCCGCCATCCGGGCCGTTCTTCGGAGATGAGGAAGGCACCCGCCGCTTGAGTCTCAACGGGTCTGGCGCGCCCACCACGTCAAGCACCGGATTGAGCACCCGTACGGTGCGGTACAACGCGTCCTCGACGTCGTCGTCGGTGATCGTCACGTCGGTCGTCGGCCACAGCGGCATGGCTGAAACATGTCCTCTTCGCGCCGACCTCAAACGCGACGCCGGCCGCATCCACCTGACCGGCCCGCCTCGGACCGCTCAGCCCTGGCGCGCCACGATCACCGGGATACGGGCGCTGTGCACCACCTTGCTGCTGACCGAGCCGAGCAGCATGCCGGCGAAGCCGCCGCGACCATGGCTGCCGACGACGATCAACTGCGCCTTCTCGGCCTGTTCGAGAAGCTGATGTGCCGGCTTGTCGCAGGTCACCACCCGACGCACCTCGACGTCGGGATACCGCTCATGCCACCCCGCGAGTCGTTCACCCAGAACCTCTTCACCCAGGCCCTGCATGATCTCGTAGGTCACGCCCGGATACTCGATGGCGGTCGCGTCGCTCCACGCGTGCACCGCCACCAGCGGGACGCGATGGCGTGCGGCCGCGTCGAAGGCGATCGCGGTGGCGGCTTCCGACGCCGGCGATCCGTCGATGCCCACCACGACCGGCGCTCCGGCCAGTTGGTCGGCGGGGGTGTCGTCATGGATCACCGCGACCGGGCACCGTGAATGGTGCACCATCGCCGAGCTCACCGATCCCATGACGGCGCGGCTCACGGCGCCCTGGCCGCGGCAGCCGACCACGATCAACTCGGCGTCCTTGGACATGTCGATCAATGTGCCCATGATCGTCTCGGAGTGCAGCTCGCTGGTGATCGTCACGCCGCCGAGAGAGTGCGCGAGTCCCTCGGCCCGCTCGGTGGCCTCGTCGAGAACGGCGCGGCCGTGTTCTTCCAGGGATTCCCCGTACGCGGGCCCTGGTGGCATCTCCGGCCAGGCCACGACCATCGGGGGTCGCACGACGTGCACGACAGTCAGCGGGGATTTCCGAGAGGCGGCCTCCCGCACCGCCCACTCGAGCGCCGTGTCGGAGGGTGCGGAACCGTCGACTGCCACGACGATTCCGCGAGCGTGCAACTGGTCATTGCGGTGTTCTCTCTGGGCAGTCATCGTCCGTCTCCTTCTGCCCGGGTTCTGGTGGGTACACCTCCACGCTAGGACGTGACGCAACCCCCTGGCACGGGTCGAAAGTCCCCGATCGACCTCAGAACTTCAGATAGCCGCCGTCGATGCGCAGCACGTCACCCGTCTGGTAGCGGCTCGCCGAGCTGGCGAGATAGACCGCGACGCCGGCGACGTCCTCCTGGCCTCCCCAGCGTCGAGCCGGCACTCGGGGCAACACCCGGGAACTGAATCGCTCGTCGGCCAGACCTGCGGACGTCATGTCGGTGTCGAACCACCCCGGTTGGATGGTGTTCGCGCGGATACCGTGTCGAGCGAGTTCCACGGCCATACTGTCGATGAGCGCCATCACCCCCGCCTTCGACGCGGCGTAGGCGGGTTGACGGGGCATACCCTGCAACGCACCCAGACTGGACACCCCCACCAGGCTGCCGCCCCGTCCGGCGGCGACCATCTGCCTGGCCGCTTCCCGGAGGGTGAGGAACACGCCGTCGAGGTCGACGGCCGTCGTGGCCCGGAACTCAGCCAGCGAGGTGTCCAGCACCGGGGTGAAGGTCCCGCGCACCCCGGCATTGGCGAAACATGAGTCAACACTGCCGAATTCGGCACGCACGCGGGCCATCGTGTCGGTCACAGCCTGCTCGTCGGTCACGTCACAGGTGAGAGCCAGCACCGGACCGCCGTGGGCGCGCAGTTGCGCCGCGGCATTCTCGAGGCGTTGCGGGTTGCGTCCGATGACGACCACCGATGCTCCCGCGCGGGACAGCCCCGTGGCCATACCCAGACCGATCCCCGAGCCGCCTCCGGTGATCACGGCGACATGGTCGGTCAGGTCGAACGGATCGGTGCGCGCGGCATCGTCGGTCACGGATCGACCCTACGTGGACGCGTGCCGGGTAACTCGATCCGGATTCGGACACGTAGAGAAACGACCTGCGATGTCACGCTTGGATGTCATTGTGGCCGAAAGCCTCATGACGGGAGCCGGTGGTGGTTAACCTCCGAAACGAGGTGGGGGCCAGCAAAAATCATGTTTGACGACAAAAAGATTGGCAATAAGTAGATTTATGGGCTTTGTCGAGTTCGTGCAAGACCGTTGGACGGTCTTGTCGTTTCTCGCTTACCAGCACATGAGCCTCGTCGTGCAAACCCTTGTGGTCGCCACCGTGATCGCGCTGCTGATCGGGATACTGATCTACCGTTCACCCTGGGGTGTGGCGCTGGGTAACACCGTCACCGCAGTGGGACTGACCATTCCGTCCTACGCATTGCTCGGCGTGCTCGTCGGCATCGTCGGGCTCGGCGTGCTGCCGTCGGTGATCATGCTGTCGTTCTTCGGGGTGTTCCCGATTCTGCGCAATGTCGTCGTCGGACTGTCTGGGGTCGACAAGACGCTCGTCGAGTCGGCGCGCGGTATGGGCATGGGACGGCTGACCACGCTCGTGCGGCTCGAACTACCGCTGGCATGGCCGGTGATCATGACGGGTGTGCGGGTATCGGCGCAGATGCTGATGGGCATCGCGGCGATCGCGGCGTTCGCGCTGGGGCCCGGTCTGGGCGGATACATCTTCTCCGGCATCTCGCGGATGGGTGGCGCCAACGCCACCAACTCGATCGTCGCCGCGACCATCGGAATCCTCATTCTCGCCGTGATCCTCGACAGCGTGCTCAACGTCCTCACCCGTCTCACCACCCCGAGGGGGATTCGTGTCTGACTCGGCTCGCACCGGGGGTGCCCGGATCCTGCTCGACGGGGTGACCAAACGTTACGGCGAAGGGTCGGCACCGGCCGTCGACAACATCTCGATGGAGATTCCCGCCGGTGAGATCGTGATGCTCGTCGGACCGTCTGGATGCGGCAAGACAACCACGATGAAGATGATCAACCGCCTCATCGAACCGACCAGCGGGCGCATCCTGATCGGCGACGACGACGTCACCAAGCGTGACCCCGACGAGCTGCGCCGCCACATCGGCTACGTCATCCAGGGGGCGGGGCTTTTTCCGCACTTCACGGTCGGCGACAACATCGCGATCGTTCCCAAACTGCTGAAGTGGGACAAGGATCGCATCGCCGCGCGGGTCGACGAACTCCTCGACCTGGTCAGCCTCGATCCCGCGCAGTACCGCGACCGTTACCCCGGCGAACTCTCCGGTGGTCAGCAGCAACGCGTCGGTGTGGCCCGAGCGCTGGCCGCCGATCCGCCGGTGTTGTTGATGGACGAGCCGTTCGGCGCCGTCGACCCGATCACCCGTCAGCGGCTGCAGGACGAACTGCTGCGTCTGCAGGAGGATCTGCGTAAGACGATCGTGTTCGTCACCCACGATTTCGACGAAGCGGTCAAGCTGGGCGACCGGATCGCGATCCTGCAGGCAGGCTCGAAGATCGTGCAGTACGACACACCGGAGCAGATCCTCACCCATCCGGCCGACGACTTCGTGCGGACCTTCGTGGGCGCCGGCGCCGCGCTGAAACAACTGACGCTGACCAGAATTCGGGACGTGGGCCTGCACGAGGCGGCCGTAGCCCACATCGGCGATGATCCCGCCGAGGCGGTGCGCACCGCCCAAGCGATCGAGCGTGAGCATGTCATCGTGCTCGACGCCCAGGACCGGCCGCAGCGCTGGATGTCGCTCCAGGATCTGGCCGACCCGCGTTCGCTGGAAGAGGTGTCGCGCGACGAGGACCTCGAATGCGTCAGCTTGGCGTCGACGCTCAACGACGCGCTCGACGAGATGCTGACGTCCTCGCACGGCGTCGTGGTGGTGACTGGTCGCCGCAACACCTATCAGGGGGTCGTGCGCGTCGAGACCATCATGGACGCGATGGCCGGCGTGCGCTCGGCCGCGGATACGGCAGGGCGCGCCCCGTGACCGCAGCCGTCACCGACGAGGAGCCCGCCGACACCCCGGACGACACGGAGTCGGGCGGTGCTGGAGGCGGATTCGGTTTCACGCGCTGGTTCCTGCAGCCGCTCGTGTGCGTCGCTGCGGTCGCCGGCTGCCTGATCTATGTGAAGCTCGCCGATGTGACGCCGTCGGAACAACGCTCGCTGGGCGTTCCGAACCTGTTGGAGCTGCTGGGACAGCACATGTCGGTGAGTCTGGCCGCCACGCTGTTGACCTGCGCCATCGGCATTCCGCTCGGTGTCGCGCTGACGCGGGGGTCGATGCGCCGCTACTCCAAGCCCATCATCACCGTGGCCGGTTTCGGGCAGGCAGCCCCCGCGATCGGGCTGATCGCGCTCGGGGCAGTCATCTTCGGCATCGGCGAGGTGGGCGCGATCGTCGCGCTGACCGTCTATGGTGCGCTGCCCATTGTCGCCAACACCGTCACCGGCCTCGACGGCGTGGATGCGCGCCTGGTCGAAGCCGGGCGGGGGATGGGGATGTCGGGTACCGCGACCTTGATGCGGGTGGAGCTCCCGCTGGCGTTGCCGGTCATCGTCGCCGGGGTGCGCACCGCGCTGGTCCTCATCGTCGGCACCGCCGCGCTCGCCGCCTTCACCGGAGCCGGCGGGCTCGGTCAACTGATCACGACCGGAATCAAGCTGCAGCAGACCGTCACACTCGTGGTCGGCGCCATCCTGGTGGCCGCGCTGGCGCTGTTCATCGATTGGCTGGCCCGCGTCGTCGAGATGGTCGCGTCTCCGAAAGGACTGTGAACACCATGGGCGGGCGCGCAGTCGGACTGATCACGGCGATCGTGGTGGCGAGCGTGACCGGCTGTGGTCTGCAGTCCGCGAGCGGGACCGTTCTGGACGCGGCGCCGGGGACGATCCAGCACTACGACTCGCTGGAAGGCGTCCCGGTGACCGTGGCCGCCAAGGACTTCACCGAGCAGTTGATTCTCGGGAACATGCTGTCGATCATTCTGGCCGCTGCCGGGGCCGACGTCACGAACATGACCAACACC
>CAXEZH010000070.1:0-12492 GCA_964000695.1 uncultured Mycolicibacterium sp.
AGGCGTACTGCAGCTGAGGGCGCGTCGCCCGACCCGGCTGGATCAGCCGCCAGCTGGGGTCTCGTCAGCACACCACCACCTCATGTGTTCAGATAGACATGTGAAATCGACCGTGAGGTGGGCTCTGGCGGGGACCGTGGTGCTGGCCGCGGCGGGCTGCGCCGCGCCGACATCGGACGACGCCGACGACACCCAGATCGTGCTCGCCGAGGGCTACGAACTGGGCGGCTACAACCCCGTCGACGGGTACGCCGAATCGGGCGTGTCGCCCCTCTACGACGGCCTCTACCGGCCCAGTGCCACCACCGACGATGTGGTGCCCGACCTGGCGCCGGCACTGGCGCAGGGCCCGCCCGAGCCGGCCGGACCCAACCGGTGGCGGATTCCGCTGCGCGCCGGAGTGCAGTTCTCCGACGGAACGGCGTTCGACTCCGCCGACGTGGTGGCGACCTACGCCGCCGTGGCCGATCCGGCGGTGGCCTCCGAGATCGCCACGGCCGTGACGCCGATCGTGTCCATCGAACCCGACGGCCCGGAGGCGGTGACCGTCGAGTTGACGACCGCGGCCGACCCGCGGCCCTACCTGCTGCTGGGGATCCTGCCGTCGGAGCGAGTCGAGTCGGCGCCCGCCGCGGACTGGGCGGTCAACACCGAACCGGTGGGTACCGGCCCCTACCGGTTGGACAGCCTGCGGCCCGACCAGGCGGTGCTGGTGGCGAGAGAGGACTACTGGGGTACCCCGGCGCAGGTGGACAGGCTGGTCTACACTTACACCCCCGACGACAACAGCCGGGCGCAGAGCATGGCCTCGGGTGCGGTCGACGGCACCAATCTTCCTCCGCGACTGATCGATTCGCTCGCCACCGGCGACGTCGAGACGGTCGCGGTGAACTCGGCGGACTGGCGCGGCATCGCACTGCCCGCAGGCAACCCGTTCACCGCCGACGTGTCGGCCCGGCTGGCGATGAACCTCGGGGTCGACCGGGAGGCCATCGTGCGCGACGTCCTGCGTGGATACGGCCGGCAGGCCAGCACGCCCGTCGCCGAAGCCTACGGCGCCGCATACAACCCCGATGCGCAGTACGCCTTCGACGCCGACGAGGCCACCGAGATGCTCGACGCTGCCGGCTGGCGCATGGGCTCGGACGGAGTACGCGAAAAAGACGGTGCCCGAGCATCGTTCGAGCTGCTGTACAACGCCCAGGACACCTTGCGCCGCGATCTGGCGGTCGCCTACGCGGCCGCGATGAAGCCGCTGGGCATCGACGTACGCCCGCGCGGCACCAGCTGGGACGAAATCGACACGCGGTTCGGCGATTCCGCAGTCGTGCTGGGCGGCGGATCCAAGCCGTACAGCATCGACTCCCAGGTCTATGACACCCTGCACACCCGGGTGCCGGATTCCTCGCCGTACTCGAATCCGGGCAACTTCACCGCCGCGGGTCTGGACGGCATGCTCGAGCGCGCCGCCCAGTCGCCTCCCGGTCCCGAGAAAGACGATCTCTATCAACGGATTCAAGCCGCGTATGCGGCCGAGCCCTCACAGGTGTTCCTGGTGTTCCTCGACCACACCTACGCCTACCGCGACCTCGGCTGGAATCAGAGTGCGCCGATCATGGAACCGCATTCGCACGGGGTGACGTGGGGACCGTGGTGGAACCTCGCGGCGTGGACGCGCTGAGCGCGCCCGCGACGCTCGACCGCTCGGCCGTCGAGTCAGAGGGGTGGACTCCCCGTCGCCGCGGGCGGGCCGCCGCCCGGCTGCTGGCGGTCCGGACCGCGGTGGCGGTGCCGCTGACTGTGGCCATCTCGGCCGCGATGTTCGCCGTCGCGTCACTGTCCCCGTTCGACCCATTGGCCGCCTACCTCGGGTCCAACTACCAGTTCGCCACCGAATCCCAGCGTGCGGCGATGCGCGTCGCCTACGACACCGAGATGCCCTGGTATCAGGCGTGGTGGCAGTGGATCGGCGGCCTGCTGCGCGGGGACCTGGGATGGTCGTCGACCCAGTCGCAGCCGGTGAGCACCGTGTTGGCCGAACGGATGCCCTTCACGCTCGGCCTCTCGGGCGCGGCGCTGCTGACCGCCACCGTGGTCGCCATCCTGCTCGGGTGTCTGGCCGGCATGCGCCGTGACGGGGTCCTCGACCGGGTCTGCTCGGGCCTGTCGGTGGCGCTGGCCGCCGTGCCACCGTTCGTGGTGTCGCTGATGCTGGTGATCGTGGTTGCGGTGAGCCTGCGCTGGCTTCCGGTGTCCGGCGCGGCCGCGCCGGGCGCGGACTACACCCCTGCGGGCGTGGTGCAGCACGCGATCCTGCCGTGGCTTGCGTTGAGCGTGTCGATGGTTCCGTGGCTGCTGCTGACCACCCGCGCAGCCGTGGTCGAGTGTGTCGACTCCGACGCGGTCCGCGGCGCCCGCTCCCGGGGCGTGCACGGCTGGGCGCTGTTGCGCGGCCACATCGCGCCGGTCTCGGTGTTGCCGACCCTGGCACTGCTGGGCACCCGGCTGCCCGAACTGATCGCCGGCGCCGCGATCGTCGAGACCGTGTTCGGCTGGCCCGGGATGGCTGCGGTCCTCGTCGAATCGGCTGCTGCTCTGGACTTTCCGCTGCTGGCCGCGCTGACCGTGGGTGCGGCGGCGGCCGTGTTGGCCGGATCGGCGCTGTCGGATGCGGCCGCGGTGGCCATCGACCCTCGGATCGCGATGGTCGCATGAGCGCCACGACCGCCCTGTCCCCGCTGCGGATGCCGCGCTGGCCGTGGCTGTTGCTCGGCGCGATCGTCGTTGCGGCGGTGGGCATTCCGTTGCTGGCCGGCGAGCAGATCGCCGATTTCGGCGTCGCGCTGCAGCCGCCCGGCGCCGGCCATCTCGCCGGAACGGATCATTCCGGGTACGACCTGCTGGTGCGCACCGCCGAGGGGCTGCGGGTGTCGCTGCTGATCGCGGTGGTGTGCGCGCTGGCGGCCACCGCGTTGGGGTTGGCCATCGGCGTCGGCGCGGCGCTCGTGGGCGGCTGGGTCGACGCGGTGGTGATGCGGCTGGTTGACGGCGTCAACGCGCTGCCCCACCTGGTGGTGGGCATCGTCGTCGCCGCGATGTGGCGGGGTGCCCCACTGGCGATCGTGGCGTCCATCGCGCTGACACATTGGCCGGCCGTGGCACGCGTGGTGCGTGCGGAATTGCTCGCCGTCGCCGAGGCGGGTTGGGTCGAGACGGCGCAGTTGGCCGGTGCGTCAAGGGGATTCATCGCCCGTCGACACCTGATCCCGGCGGTGACCGGTCAGGCGCTGGTCGCGATGATCGTGCTGCTTCCCCACGCGGTGTGGCACGAGTCCACGCTGTCCTTCCTCGGCGTCGGCCTCTCGCCCGACCGGGCCAGCCTGGGCACGCTGCTCAGTGAGGCCCGCGGCGACATCCTCACCGGCGCCTGGTGGACGCTGGCCGTGCCGGCCGCGGCGCTGATCGCCACGGCTCTGACGTTCGCGGCCGTGGGCACGCTGGCCCGGCGCCGGCATCAGCCACCTGTCGGGCAGGTGTGGTGACGGCCGTCGTCGGGAGTCTGCGCGGCTTCAGCGCCGACATCGCGGTGCGCCGGGGCCGCGGCACCGACTCCGTGACCGTCCTCGACAGCGT
Source organism: uncultured Mycolicibacterium sp. (assembly GCA_964000695.1). Lineage (GTDB taxonomy): Bacteria > Actinomycetota > Actinomycetes > Mycobacteriales > Mycobacteriaceae > Mycobacterium. The sequence goes on from CAXEZH010000070.1 coordinate 3,634, forward strand.
CGACCTCGCCGTGCGAGCGGGTTGCGTCACCGCGCTGATCGGCGAATCCGGTTGCGGCAAATCCATGGTCGCCGCCGCCCTGGCCGGACTGATGCCCCCGGGGTCGCGGGTGCGCGGCACGGTGCGGATCGGCGAGACCGACATGGACGAACACGACGAGAAGGGCTGGCGCGCACTGCGCGGACGCCGCATCGGCTTGGTGCCGCAGTCGGCGGCGACGTCGTTCACGCCGGTGCGCACCGTCGGTTCCCAACTCGCCGAGATCTGCGCCCGGCTGGGCGCCGACCGCACCCCCGAGCAGTTGTGCGCGGCCGTGGCGCTGCCGGCCGACGTCGTCGACCGCTATCCCGGGGAACTGTCCGGGGGCATGGCCCAACGCGTCGCGATCGCGGCCGCGTTGGCAGGGCGCCCGGCCCTGCTGCTGGCCGACGAACCTACTTCGGCGCTGGACCCGGGCAACGCCGCGTTGGTGTGGCACCTCCTCGGGCAGGCCTGCGCCGACGGCGCCGGGGTACTGGTCATCACCCACGACATGCCGTCGCTGCTGCGCGCGCAGAAGTGCGACGACGTCGCGGTCATGGCGCGGGGCCGCGTGCTCGACCAGCTGCCCCTCGACACCGCCCTGGCCAGCGCCGACCCGTATCTACGCGCCTTGCTGAACGCGTGCCGGTATGACCGGTGACCTGTACGCCACCGGTCTGACGGTCAGGTTCGGCGGGCGGACGGTGCTCGACGGCGTGGACCTGACGGCTCCGGCCGGCGCCATCACGGGTGTGACGGGTGCGTCGGGCAGCGGCAAGACCACGCTGCTGCGGGTGCTGGCCGGGCTGCAGAGGCCGCACGCCGGAGAGATCCGCTACGGGGCTGCGTCCGCGAGCGGCGCGTCGAATCCTGCGTCCGCGAGCGGCGCGTCGAACTCTGCGCCGGGGCCGCGCCGCGGTTCCGTCGCGCTGCTCGCCCAGCACCCGCGACTGGTCTGCAATCCGCGCTGGACGCTGCGCCAGATCATCGACGAACCGCTGGCCATCCGTGCGGGCCGCGGCTTCCACCCGGCCGCCGAGCAGACCGCCGCTCGTGTCGGCCTCGACACCGCGCTGCTGGAGCGCTATCCCGGGCAGGTCAGTGACGGGCAGCTGCAACGAGCCTGCCTGGGGCGGGTGCTGACGCAGGGCGACGGCGGGCCGTTGCTGGTGCTGTGCGACGAGCCGACGGCGATGCTCGATCCGATCGCGACAGGCTCGGTGGTGTCTCTGCTGCGCGACATGGCGGGCGCCGGGTCGACGGTCGTGCTCGTCAGTCACGACCCCGCGCTGATCGACGCCCTCACCGAGAGCGCGCTCGCCTTGCCGACCCCGTTAGGGTGAGAGCCGTGACCCACTATGACGTCGTCGTTCTCGGAGCCGGTCCCGGCGGGTACGTCGCGGCCATCCGCGCCGCCCAGCTCGGGCTGAACACCGCCATCATCGAACCCAAGTACTGGGGCGGTGTGTGTCTGAATGTCGGGTGTATCCCGTCCAAGGCGCTGCTGCGCAACGCCGAGCTCGCGCACATCTTCACCAAGGAGGCCAAGACCTTCGGCATCAGCGGGGAGGCCAGCTTCGACTACGGCGTGGCCTTCGACCGCAGCCGCAAGGTCGCCGACGGGCGGGTGGCCGGCGTGCACTTCCTGATGAAGAAGAACAAGATCACCGAGATCCAGGGCTACGGCAAGTTCAAAGACGACCACACCATCGTCGTCGATCTCAACGAAGGCGAGACCGAGGAAGTCACCTTCGACAACGCCATCATCGCCACGGGCGCGCACACCAAGCTGGTGCCGGGCACCGAGCTGTCGGAGAACGTGGTCACCTACGAAGAGCAGATCATGGAGCGCGAGCTGCCCGGCTCGATCGTCATCGCCGGCGCCGGCGCGATCGGCATGGAGTTCGGCTACGTCATGAAGAACTACGGCGTGGACGTCACGATCGTCGAGTTCCTGCCGCGCGCGCTGCCCAACGAGGACGCCGAGATCTCCAAGGAGATCGAGAAGCAGTTCAAGAAGCTCGGCGTCAAGATCATGACCGGCACCAAGGTGGAATCGATCGACGACGACGGCAAGTCCGTCACCGTCACCGTGAGCAAGGACGGCAAGTCCACCGAAATCAAGACCGACAAGGTGATGCAGGCCATCGGCTTCGTCCCGAACGTCGAGGGCTTCGACCTGGACAAGGCCGGCGTCGAACTGACCGAGCGCGGCGGCATCGCCATCGACGACTACATGCGCACCAACAAGCCGCACATCTATGCCATCGGCGACGTCACCGGCAAACTGCAGCTCGCCCACGTCGCCGAGGCCATGGGTGTCGTCGCGGCCGAGACCATCGGCGGTGCCGAGACACTCGCGCTGGGCGACTACCGGATGATGCCGCGCGCCACGTTCTGCCAGCCCCAGGTGGCCAGTTTCGGGCTCACCGAGGAGCAGGCCCGCGAGGAGGGCTACGACGTCAAGGTCGCCAAGTTCCCCTTCACCGCCAACGGCAAGGCCCACGGCATGGGTGATCCCAGCGGCTTCGTCAAGCTGATCGCCGACGCCAAGTACGGCGAACTGATCGGCGGTCACCTGATCGGCCACGACGTGTCCGAGCTGCTGCCCGAGCTGACGCTGGCGCAGAAGTGGGACCTGACGTCCAACGAGCTGGCCCGCAACGTGCACACGCACCCGACCATGTCCGAGGCACTGCAGGAGTGCTTCCACGGATTGGCCGGCCACATGATCAACTTCTAATTGAGGGCGATCTGGATAGCCGGCATCGGCGGGCTGGCCATCGGTCACATCCTGTGGCTGGCGGGCATTTCGGCGGCGGTCGCGACCAACGACGTCGCTCAGTGGGTGCTGGTGGTGGCGGGGGCGTCGCTGGCGGTCGGCGCGCTGTCGGGGCTGCTGGGCTGGCGGGCGTTTCGCGCCAAGACCCGCACGGGCGAGATCTGGGCGGCCTTTCTGTGGGGCCTGCCGATCTCGCCGGTGTTGTTCTCGCTCATCGTGCTCGGGGTGACCTATCTGTAGCCTGCCCGTCAGGCTGGTAGCTGGAGGTCACGTAATTCGGCTTGTGACGTGGATCGACGTTTCCCCACGGTATTCACTGGCGGCTTCCTAGACTGACCCGGTGGGGGACACCGCCGATCCTGGCCTGCTGCGGCAGTGGTGGCATCAGCGCGACGACTACCAGTGGCGCATCGAGTTCCTGCGCAGCCGCGGGCTGCTGACCCCGCTGCGCTACGTCATCGCCGGGATCGGGGCGGTGATGGGCGCCCTGGCGGCGATCAACGTCGTGGTTCCGCCCGGGGCCGACGGCGCGCTGTTCCGGATCGGCTGGGCCGTGACCGCCGTCGGGTCGCTGGCTTGGGCGCTGCGCTGGATACTGCTGCGCTGGCCGTCGGTGCGGGAGTCGGCGGTACTGGTGATCTACGTCGACATGATCATGACGCTGTCCACGGTGTTGTTCGGCGACGCCAACCTGGCGATGTCGGGCATCCCGATCCTGCTGTGCGCCGGCGGGTACGTCGTGTTCTTCCACGGTCCCCGGTTGCACCTCGTGCACATCGGCTGGTGCCTGCTGTCGGTCGGCGGCATCGCGGTGTGGCTGGCTGCCAGCATGCCCGAGTTCGGGCTGCAGGTCGCGGTGTCGCGGGCCGTGATCGCCCTGCTGGTCACGGTGTGCATCCTGCCCGCGCTGCAGTTCGGTTTCTGGTTGCTCCAGGACAGCTCCATGCAGTCGCTGACCGACCCGCTGACCGAGCTGACCAACCGTCGCGGCCTCGAGGTGTCGATGAAACGACTCGATGCGCGCGTGGGCGGAGACACGGACCTGTGCGCGTTCCTGATCGACGTCGACGGATTCAAGGGCGTCAACGACACGCACGGCCACGGCGTCGGCGACGAGGTGCTCATCCGCACGGCGCGCCGGATCCGCGACAGCGTGCGTAGTGACGCGGTGGTCGTGCGGTGGGGCGGCGAGGAATTCCTCGTCGTCGACCGGATCCCGGCGGCTCAGGCGGCCGGGGTCGCCGAACGTATCCGGACGGCGGTCTCGGCGCCGGCGCGGCCGGTCGTCACGGCCAGCATCGGCCTGGCGACCTGCACTCGGCCCGGGTCAGATCTTGCTGAGGTGATCACCGCCGCCGACGTGGCCATGTACCAGGCCAAGGCCCGCGGCGGCGACCGGGTCGCCATCGCCGCCGACCTCGGTTGACCCGCTCAGGTGCCGGTGCACGAAGGCGAGGACGTCGTCGGCCTTGGCGAATCCGCCGAGGTGGCTCTCGTCGGGCATCAGCAGTAGTTCGACGTTCGGCAGATGCGCCGCGGCCGCCTGGGCGTCGGCCAGTCCGATGATCGAGTCGGCGTCCCCGTGCCACCACCGCACGGGCACCGCGACGTCGGCCAGCCGGAATCCCCAGTCGCGGCCGAACAACCGGGCGTCGTCGAGCAGGGCCTGGAAGCGGCCGTTGGCGACGTGGACGATGTCGTCGATGAACATCGCCTCGATGTCAGGGTCGGCGAACACCTGTTTGTCGCCGTCGGGCATCGCCGACGACAAACCCTTGTAGGCCAGGTGCGCCAGCGGGATGACCGGCGTCAGCAGGGACGCGGTGGCGGTGGCGAAAGGCCTGCGCATCACCGACATCAACGGCGCGAACCGGCGCGCCAGCGCGATGGCTCCGCTGCAGGTCGCGTCGGGTCCGACCGACGGTGTGACACCCCCGAGCACCGCGACGGCGGCGACGCGGTCGCGCAGCGCCGGCATGCCCGCACACGCCAGCGCATACGGCCCGCCACCGGAGAGGCCGACCACGCCGAGCTTCTCGGCGCCCAGCACGTCCGCGACGTGGGCCATGTCGGCGGCCCAGTCGCCGATGCGCTCGTAGCGGTGCTGATCGCTCAGTCCGGAGCCGGCGCGTTCGAGGAGGACGACCCGCAGGCCGAGCCGTTCGGCCGCGCGGCGGCCGACGATCGGGAGTTGTCGTCGTCCGCCGGGCGTGCCGTGGAACCACAGCACCAGCGGGCCCGACGGATCGCCGAATTCGGCGTAGCCGAGGCGGCGTCCGCCGGGAAGGAAGAACGTGCCCTCGGCCCGGGGCGGCTCACAGCGGGGAACGCCGGGCGGGTGACGCCACGGGTTGGCGACGGTCACCACGTCGTCGGCGCTGACGGGATGCGGATCATGTACGGATGGTAGCGCTGGGCGGGTGCTCAGTCCGGGAAGTCGAGGGGGACCTGCAGTGTGGTGATGGTGGCGGCCAGGCCGTCGTACTGGGCGGTCAGCATGCAGAACTCGATGAGCTGGGCACGGGTGTAGTGGCCGGCCAGCGCCCGCCAGGTCTGCGCGGACACCCCGCGGGTGACGACGAACTCGTCGGTCGCGGTGATCAGCACTCGCTCGCGCTCGGTCAGGCCCTCGGCGTCGGGACCCTCGAAGACCTTGGCCTGGAAGGCGGCGTCGAGGCCGCGGCTGCGGGCCAGGCGGCGGTGTTGCTGCAGTTCGTACTCGCAGTCACGCAGGTGGCCGACGCGCAGGATCACGGTCTCGGCGTCGCGGCGTGACAGCTTGCCGGCGTAGAGCAGGTACGCCGACAACGGCAGCCACACCGGGAACAGCAGGCGGTGCTGGCCCAGCACATTCATCAGGCTGAACCGGGGGCGGCGGATGCCGCGGGCGCCGACCTTGGCGATGACCCAGTTGACCGGACCGAGTTCCTTGAAACCGCCGGGCGGGATGCCGGCCGGTGACGGGCTCATGACGGCTTCACCAGGTACGGCGACACCGTCGAGCGGTGCTCGTCGATGTCGAGGGCACGACCGAGCGCGGGGAACGCGCGTTGCGGGCAGTCGTCACGTTCGCACACCCGGCAGCCCGCACCGATCGGGGTCGCGTTCTCACCGCTCAGGTTCAAGCCCTCCGAGTAGACCAGCCGCTGGGCATGGCGCAGCTCGCAACCCAGGCCGATCGCGAACGTCTTGCCGGGCTGACCATAGCGCGACGCGCGCCGCTCCACGGTGCGGGCCACCCACATGTAGCTGCGCCCGTCGGGCATCTCGGCGATCTGCACCAGGATCTTGCCCGGGTTGGCGAACGTCTCGTAGACGTTCCACAGCGGGCACGTCCCGCCGCTGGAGGAGAAATGAAAGCCGGTGGCGGACTGACGTTTCGACATGTTTCCCGCCCGGTCCACGCGGACGAACGAGAACGGCACGCCGCGCATGGACGGCCGCTGCAGCGTGGACAGTCGGTGGCAGATGGTCTCGTAGCTGATCGAGTAGTAGGCCGACAGGCGCTCGATGTCGTAGCGGAAGTCCTCGGCCACCTCGTGGAACTGGGCATACGGCAGCACCGTGGCCGCGGCGAAGTAGTTCGCCAACCCCTTGCGGGCCAGTTTTCGGGCCTCCTCGCCGGTGAACTCCCCCTCCTCCACGAGCCGGTCGATCAGGTCCCCGTACTCCAGGTAGGCCAGTTCGGCGGCCAGTCGTGTCACCGTCTGCCCGGCCGACAGGTGGGCGCTGACCTGCAGCCGCTTGGACATCGGGTCGTAGCGGTGCAGGACGCCTTCGCCGAGGTCGATGCGACGGATGATCGTCACCCCGTGCACGATGCGCAGCCGGTCGGCCAGGTCGCTGACCAGATCGCCGCGGTTGATCCGCATCCCGGTGGTGAGCTCCTCGGCCGCCGTGTCGAGGTCGTGCAGGTAGTTCTGCCGCTCGTAGAAGTAGTCGCGCACCTCCTCATGGGGCATCGAGATGGAGCCCGACCCGGAACCGGACCCGGTGTCGTTGAAACGGTCCTCGGTCGCGGCGGCCAGCCGGGTGGTGGTCAGCTGGTAGCGCCGGTGCAGGTTCACCATCGCCTTGGCCAGCGCAGGATGGGCGGCGACCATGTCGGCGACCTCGGCAGGCTCGACGTCGGCGTCGAGGTCGCGGTCGAGCAGCACTTCGCGCAGCTCGGCGATCAGTCGGGTGTCGTCCTGGGAGGCGAAGAACGTCGCGTCGACCCCGAACACCTCGGTGATCCGCAGCAGCACGGCCACTGTCAGCGGCCGCACGTCGTGCTCGATCTGGTTGAGGTAGCTGGGCGAGATGTCGAGCATCTGCGCCAGCGCCGCCTGACTGAATCCGCGTTCGCTGCGGAGCTGCCGGACCCGGGCGCCGACGAACGTTTTTGGCACGTCAACCACCATAACAACGGTGCAAAGGAAATATTTGCAGTGTTGGCAAATGTCCGTGGTGTGGCAGTATCGGGATCCGTGAGTACCACCGGGGATTCGGCCGTCCCGTCTGCGCCGACCGGACCGTCGTCGAAGCCGGCCGCCGGCTTGGCCAAGGTGATGATGCCGGTGCCGGATCCGCACCCCGACGTCTTCGACCAGAACTGGCCCCTGCGGGTCGCCGACATCGACCGCACCGGCCGGCTGCGGTTCGACGCCGCGACCCGGCACATCCAGGACGTCGGCCAGGACCACCTGCGCCAGCTCGGTTTCGAGGAGACCCATCCGCTGTGGATCGTGCGCCGCACCATGATCGACCTGATCCGGCCGATCGAGTTCCAGGACACGTTGCGGCTGCGGCGGTGGTGTTCCGGAACGTCGAACCGGTGGTGTGAGATGCGGGTGCGCATCGACGGCCGACGCGGCGGGCTCATGGAGTCAGAGGCGTTCTGGATCAACATCAACCGGGAGACCCAGGGGCCGGCGCGCATCGCCGACGATTTCATCGAGGGCCTGCGCCGGACCACGACCGAGACGCGGTTGCGCTGGAAGGCGTATCTGAAAGCGGGCAGCCGGGAGGACGCCGGCGAGATCCGCGAATACCCGGTGCGGGTCGCCGACATCGACCTGTTCGACCACATGAACAACTCCGTCTACTGGTCGGTGATCGAGGATCATCTCTTCGGCGCCCCGGAGCTGCTTCGCGGCCCGATCCGGGTCACGATCGAGCACGATGCGCCGGTCGCGCTCGGCGACAAGTTGGAGATCCTCACCCACGTCTATCCGCCCGGCTCGACCGATCAGTTCGGTCCTGAGCTGACCGATCGCACTGTTACAACGCTCACATATGCGGTCGGCGACGAGACAAAAGCGATCGCCTCGATCTTCCCGCTCTGACTCGGCTCGTTTAACAGTACGGGCGTACTGACCTGCGCAGATGTGTTACCGGGCGGTAACCACTGAACCGGTTCAGTCCAAGATCGACTTTGCAAACTTTGCAAGTTAACCGTTCGCGTTGGCGAAAATTGGCAATCAAAACAAGTGGACCTGCGGTTATGGCTTGATGCATCCTCGAGTTAGCACACCAGTGAAGACGCTGGAGCGTTAACAACCGCATGAAGGAGCCACCTGATGTCGACTGTGGGCACCCCGAAGTCCCCCGAACAGATCCAGCACGACTGGGACCACAACCCGCGCTGGAAGGGCGTCACCCGCACCTACTCGCCGGCTGACGTCGTCGCACTGCAGGGGCATGTCGTCGAGGAGAACACCCTGGCCCGCCGCGGCGCCGAGGTGCTGTGGGAGCAGCTGCACGACATGGACTTCGTCAACGCGCTCGGCGCGCTGACCGGCAACATGGCCGTGCAGCAGGTGCGCGCCGGCCTGAAGGCCATCTACCTGTCGGGCTGGCAGGTCGCCGGCGACGCCAACCTGTCCGGACACACCTACCCCGACCAGAGCCTCTACCCGGCCAACTCGGTGCCGCAGGTGGTGCGCCGCATCAACAACGCGCTGATGCGTGCCGACCAGATCGCCAAGGTCGAGGGCGACCGCTCGGTGGAGAACTGGCTCGCCCCGATCGTCGCCGACGGCGAGGCCGGCTTCGGCGGCGCGCTGAACGTCTAC
>CAXEZH010000071.1:0-15122 GCA_964000695.1 uncultured Mycolicibacterium sp.
CCCGCCTACGCCGCACCGTGTCCGGACGTCGAGGTGGTGTTCGCGCGCGGGACGTTCGAGCCGCCGGGCATCGGCGCCACGGGCCAGGCCTTCGTGGATGCCCTGCGGGCCAGGCTGCCCGACCGCACCGTGCAGGACTACGCGGTGAACTACCCGGCGTCGCTGGACTTCGCGACCGCATCCGCCGGCGTCATCGACGCCAGCAACCGGGTGATGACGACGGCGGCGAACTGTCCCGACACCGAGACGGTGGTCGGCGGGTTCTCCCAGGGAGCTGCGGTGGCCGCCTACATCACCGCCGACGCGATCCCGGAGGGGTACACCCCACCGCCGGGCATGACGGGTCCCATGCCGGCAGACGTCGCCGATCACGTTGCGGCCGTGGCGTTGTTCGGCAAGCCGTCCAGCGGTTTCCTGCAGATGATCTACACCGGCGCGCCGCCGATCACGGTCGGCTCCCGGTACGAATCCAAGACCGTGGATCTGTGTATCCCGGAGGACCCGGTGTGTTCACCGGGCGGCGGGGACAACGGCGCGCACGGCGCCTACGCCGTCAGGGGACTCACCGATCAGGCCGCCGACTACGTCGTGGCCGAGCTGACGGGCAACCCACAACCGGTCGACCAGGCGGCCGGAGGGTAGGGCCCCGACCCCACCGCGGGGTTAGAGTCGAGGGCGATGAAGGCGGTGGTGTGCGGAGCCGGAATCGCCGGACTGTCGCTGGCTCACGAGCTCGCGACGCGAGGCGACGAGGTCGTGCTGCTGGAACGGTCGCCGCGCCCGCGCGAGCAGGGCTACATGATGGACTTCTTCGGGCCCGGCTACGACGCGGCCGAGCAGATGGGTGTGCTGCCGGCGATCCTCGACGTGTCCTACGACATCGACGAGGCCAGCTTCGTCGACTCGCACGGCCGGTCCCGCGCCCGGTTGCCGTACGACCGGTTCCGTCGGGCCGTCGGAGGCCGGCTGTGCAGCCTGATGCGCCCGGACCTGGAACAGGTGCTGCGTGAAGCTCTGCCGAGTTCGGTGGATCTGCGCTTCGGCGCCGAGGTGACCGCGTGTACGGACCGCGGGCCGGACGTGGAGGTGTGCACCGCCGACGGTGCGGTGCTGGCCGCCGATGTACTCATCGGGGCCGACGGAATCCACTCCGTCGTGCGCCGCCTCGCCTTCGGCGACGATTCGAATGCGCTGCGCTACCTCGGCTTTCACACCGCTGCCTTCGTATTCGACGATGCGCGGATCCGCGAGGCGTGCGCCGGACGGTTCGCGTTGACCGACACCGTCGGTCGTCAGATGGGCTTCTACGCGTTACGCGACGGACGCGTCGCCGCATTCGGAGTGCACCGGACACCGGACCCGGAGCTGCCCGACGACACCCGCACCGCGGTCCGCGAGGCCTACCGAACGCTGCAGTGGGTGGTGCCCGAGGCGTTGGCCCAGTGTCCGCCGTCGGAAGAGATCTATTACGACCAGGTCGCCCAGGTGGTGATTCCGGCGTGGAGCGCAGGCCGGGTCGGGCTGGTCGGCGACGCGTGCCACGCCGTGTCGCTGCTGGCCGGCCAGGGTGCGTCGCTGGCTGTCGCCGGCGCCAGAGCACTTGCCGCGCAACTGCATTCCGGCGCTCCGATGGTGCAGGCGCTCGCGGCCTACGAGAGACAGTGGCGGCCCGTCGCCGAGGACAGACAGGCATCGGGCCGGGCGACGGCCCGATGGTTCCTGCCGCGTACCCACGCCGAGCTGTGGGTGCGGCGGGCAGCACTGCGAATGGCCGGTCTCCCGCTCGTCAACCGCGCCCTGGGCGCCTTCCTCTCCGGTAGCTGAGAAGCGGTGGAAACAACCGGGAAACACGTCGGCCACGGGGCGGTATCCGACCGGCGATAGCTTCGATGCGCATGAACGCGCTGAAAAGTCCTGCTCTTCAGATTGCCATCGCTGCCGTCGCGGGACTGATCTTCGGTCTGGTGGTCGGCGAGTGGGCCGCCAACGTGAAGTTCGTCGGCGACATGTTCATCCGGCTGATCCAGATGTCCATCGTTCCCCTGGTGCTGGCGTCGGTGATCGTGGCGACCGGCTCGATGACGGGCACCGGCACCGGCCGGATCGCGGCACGCACCTTCACGTGGATGCTCGGGTTCTCCTTCGTCGCAGCGATTCTGGCCTGGCTGTTGAGCGTGCTGATCCAGCCCGGCACCGGCATGGTCTTCACCGGAGAGGTCGACGCCTCACTCGAGGAGTCGGCCGCGGAAACCGGTGGCTGGCAGGACACCCTGCTGAACTTCGTGTCGACGAACATATTCGAGGCGATGGCCAGTGCGACGATGGTGCCGATCATCGTGTTCGCCTTGCTGTTCGGTGTCGCGTTGCGCATCCAGATCAACAAGACCGGTGACACCTCGGTGTTGTCCTTCGTCGACCAGGTCCAGCAGGTCGTGCTCACGATGATCCGGTTGATCATGTACGTCGCCCCGATCGGCGTGTTCTGTCTGTTGGCGCCGCTGGCCGGCGACGTGGGGTTCGCGGTGATCACCTCAGGCCTGAAGTACCTGGGTGCGACGCTGATCGGCGTCCTGATCCTGTTCGCGCTGTTCGTCGTGACGGTCACGCTGCGCACCCGGCTCAGTCCGTGGAAGCTTCCCGGAAAACTCGCCGAACAGACCGCGATCGCGGTGACGACCACCAGTTCGGCGGTGACGTTCCCGACGGTGCTGCGCAACACCGTGGAGAAGGTCGGCGTCAGTCAGAAGGTCGCGAACTTCACGCTGTCGGTCGGTCTGACGATGGGGTCCTACGGCGCGGTGCTGAACTACATGATCGTGGTGATGTTCCTGGCCCAGTCAGGTGGTATCGAGCTGAGTTTCGGACAGATCGCACTCGGTATGGCGCTGGCGATCATGCTGAACATGGGCACCATCACGGTGCCGGGTGGCTTCCCGGTGGTGGCGACGTTCCTGGCCAGCTCGCTGGACCTGCCGTTCGAGGCGATCGGACTACTGATCGCTGTCGACTGGTTCGCCGGCATCTTCCGCACATTTCTCAACGTCAACGGCGACACCTTCGTCGCGATGCTGGTCGCCGACGCCGACGCCGAGATCGACCGCGAGGTCTACAACGGAATCAAGACCGTGACCGCCGAGAGCGTGGATCTCGACGAGTACGCCGACGTGATGGCTCGCGCGGATCAAGCGGACTGATCAGCCGGGTCACGACGCCACCGCTTCTGGGGATCGACGAGCTGAGTGGTTGCGGCCAGGATCGCCTCCCGCACCTCGGCGGCGGTCATGTGGTCGAGCCCTGCCGATGCGCGCAAAAAGGGCGCGAACAGGCGCCAACCCAGTTGCAGCGCCACGGCGTTCGCCGCAGCGAGGCGGGCGGCGTGCTCGCAGTCGTGCAGCGCTGCGATGCGGTCGAGCAGCAGCGCCACCGCCGGAAACGTCGTCTGGTACTCGGCGATCGGGAAACCTTCCAGCAGCGCGCGTGCCATCACCACGGATTGCAGGGTCAGCGCGTCTTCGATGTCTTCCAGGGGCGCCTGCTGCTCGAGAAGCTCGGCGACGCGCCGCCCGAGGTGCTCCAAGGTCGCGCCGACGAGCTGGTCTTTGGTACCGAAGTACCGGAAGACCAGGCCGTGGTTGACCCCGGAACAACACGCCACTTCGCGGATCGACGTCGCCGCGGGTCCCTTCTCGGCGAAGAGCTCCGCCGCCGCCGCCAACACCGCGGCGACCACAGCGGCCCTGCCGATCGGCGCCGGCCGGGCCGACAGTTGTGTAGTCATGCGACTACGGTAGGTCGGCTGCCGCGTGTAGTCAACTGACTGCACTTGACTACGTGGGGACTTTCGTCCTTCGCCAACGTGGCCGATGGCCGCAGCACGGCGGGCCGGACGGAACCTAACGTCATCGCGTGCGGGCAGAACTGAAGGCCTACGAGTACGGATATCGCATCCGGTGGTCGGGCAAGGACCGTGGTTACGTGGCGACTGTCGCCGAGTGGCCGGCGATCGCGTCGCCCCCTGCCGAAACACCCCACGCCGCGTTGCAGTCGGTGATCAAGGCGATCGTCCGTGAACTGCGCCGCTGTGACGCCGAGGGCCGGGCCCGGCCGCCGACGATAGGACGCGACGACCAGCCGATCACGTCGGACGCGTCATGACGACGCTGCCAACCGGGCCCGTTCGGTCATCGAGGCGACGACCCCGCCGTCGTTGAGGATGTCGGTGCCGGTCAGGTAGCCGGCCTTGTCGCCGGCGCAGAACGCCAGCAGTTCGGCCATCTCTTCGGGCTTGCCCCAGCGCGGCACCGCGGCGTCGGCGACCATCGCGCCGGCCCCGGCATGCTCTTCGAGCCGGCCCATCTCGGTGTCGGTGGACCCCGGCGAGATCGACAGCACGCGTAGACCCTTCGCGGTGAACCGCTCGGCCTGCGCACTGCTGTACCACCGCACGAAGGACTTGCTCACTCCGTAGGCGACGCCGGAGCGGAACTCCTCGGGCAGCGACTCCCACGCCGGTCGCATCTTCTCCATAAATGCCGCGGAATCCGACAGCGCGACCGGGAAGTGCTGCGCCGGAATCATTTCCGCCGGCAGCAGATAGGCCGCCATCGAAGCGACGTTGACCAGCGCCGCACCCCGCGGGGCGCTGGCGTGGAAGCACTCACCCACGGTGACGGTCCCCACCGCGTTGGTGCGCATGACGTAGTCCGCATCGCCCATGCTCGGGCTGACTCCGGCAGTGTGGATCACCGAAACCAGCTCGCCCAGCCCGCCGGCGGTGTCGAAGACCGCGGCGACGGCGTCGGGGTCGGTGACATCGGCGGGCACACCGGTCGCGGAGATGCCGCGGTCGTTCAGCGTCGCGACCGCCGCGTCGAGCCGCTCAGCCCGGACATCGGCCAGCACGACCGCATGGTCTCGGCCGACGACAGCGGCTGTGGCCGTACCCATGCCCCCGGCGCCGCCGGTGATCACCGTCACACGTGTCATTCCTAGACTGTATAACGACCACCGGTGACCAGTGTTCAGGCTTCCTCTAAGGCCTCGCCGATCTCCTGCACCACCCTGTTGTGGTCTTCCTGGACCAGGAAGTGGCCGGCGCCCAGCACCAGCGCGACCGGCCACTCGATGATCTCCACCGCCGCCAGGACGCCCAGCGCCCCGTAGAAGGCCAGTTGTTCGGGCCGTGGCAGCGGCACCCGTCCGATCAGCGGCAGCTCCACGGAGAACGATTGCCCCCGACGGACCTTCTGCATCGCTTCGTGCCGGGACGCCGACTGCTTCGGGATTTCGGCCATTTGTTGCCTTTCGGTCATGTCGGGTTGGGTCTTCAGACGCCTGCCATCCGGACCGTGGAAGGCGTGTCAACACCCGGTGTCCGCGTCACGTCCGACCCCGTGTCCGTCATGTCCCACTTCATCGCGATTCCGTTGCGGGAAGTGTATGCAGTGCTGTGGCGGCTCGGCGTCGTCGACATCGAGGACTGAAACCTGCCGACCACTCGCGGCGCCACCGTCGCCGCGACGGTGGCCACTCCCGCCGTGCCCAACCCCTGCGCCCAGCCGACCGGCCCCAGCGGGGTGCACCCCAACAGCTGGCTGACTCCGGGAGTGCTGATCAGTGCGCCGAGCGCCACCAGCGACCCGACGGCGGTGGTCACCACCAGCGGGCTGTGGGAGTCGATCAGCGTCTGACCCAGCTGCGTCGACACCAGCGCAACCAGCGCCACCGTCGAAGCACGGCGCGGCTGCAGCGTGAAGCCGGCCATCACCCAGGCCGAGGTGGCCGCCGCGGCGGTGGTGGCACCCCGGATCGCGACCGTGCGCCACAGCGCTGCCTGGTCCGGTCCGCGCCCGGCCTCGCCGTCGGCCACGATCGTCGGGCTGACCGCCAAGGCCGCCGCGGGCAGGGCGTCGGTCATCATGTTGACCAGCAGCAGCTGCCGGGTGTTCAGCGGCGAGGAGCCCGTCAACGCCGAGCCCACGATCGAGAACACCACTTCACCGGCGTTGCCGCCGAGCAGCACCGCCACCGCCGCCTGTACCCGCCGCCACAGTTGCCTGCCCTCGTCGAGGGCGTCCAGCAGGGCACCGATGCGACCGTCGAGCAGCATCACGTCGGCGGCGGTGCGAGCGGGATCGCTGCCCCGGCTCGCGACGCCGATTCCGACGGTGGCCGACCGGATCGCCGCGGCGTCGTTGGCGCCGTCCCCGACCATCGCGCACACCAGCTCGATGCGCTCGAGGGTCTGCACGACCTGCACCTTGTGTTCGGGCGTCATGCGGGCGAACACAACCTTCTCCCGCACCGCCCTCTCCTGGCCACGTCGGGGCAGCTTCGCCCACTCGGAGCCGCTGATCACGTGCTCGGCAGTGATCGACAGTCCCATGTCGCCGGCGATCGCGGTCGCGGTCACCGGATGGTCGCCGGTGATCAGCCGCACCCCGATCCCCTGGGCCTCGAGCGCCGCGAGCACCGCGGCCGAGTCCTCCCGGGGCGTGTCCGACAGCCCGAGCAGGCCGATCACCTCCAGGTCACCCGTGCACAGCTCGGCGAAGGCACCGTCATCACTGATCGCGGCCGAGCGCTGCCGGTCGCTGACCGTGCGTCGCGCCACGGCGATCACCCGCAGCCCGGACGCCGCCATGTCCTGCACGGTGCGTTCGACCTCGACGCCGGCGTCGCTGCGCGCGGCCAGCAGAACCTCCGGCGCGCCCTTGACGACGAGTTCGGAGCCGATCAGAGACGCCGCGAACGGCCGCCCGGACCGGAACGGCAGGTGCGCGTCGGCGGGGCCGGCGTCGAGTCCGCGTTTCCGCGCGGCCTCGGCCACGGCTGCGTCGGTGGCGTGCTGATGGTTGCCGCCGTTGCTCGGCTCGGTGGCGCTGGCCGCACAGGCCACCACCTCGTCCTCGGTGACGTCGCCGAAGGCGTGGACGCGGCTGGTCTGTAGCCGGTTCTCGCTGAGCGTGCCCGTCTTGTCGAAACAGACCACGTCGACACGGCCGAGGGCCTCGACCGCTTTCGGGGTGCGAACGAGCGCACCGGCGGCCGACAGGCGGCGCGCCGACGCCTGTTGAGCCAATGTCGCGACCAACGGCAAGCCCTCCGGCACGGCTGCGACGGCGACCGCCACGCCGCTGGCGATGGCGTCGCGCAGCGGCGTTGCCCGCAACAGACCGAGACCGCCGACCATGGCTCCGCCGGCGAGGCTGAACGGCAATGCGCGGTTGGTCAGTTCGCGCAACTGTGTCTGTAGACCGACCGCGGCACTGTGCCCGGGGGCGACCTCGGCGGCCCGCCGGATCTGGGTCTGCGCGCCGACCGCGGTGACGACACCGACCGCGGTTCCGCTGACCACCGTCGTGGTCGCGTAGAGCATGCAGCTGCGCTCCGCGACGATGGCACCGGGAGTGGCCTCGACACGTTTGGGTACCGGCAGCGATTCCCCGGTCAACGCGGACTCATCGACCTCCAGGTCGACTGCTTCGACGATGCGGCAGTCGGCGGGAATGACCTCACCCGCCCGCACCTCGACCAGATCGCCTGGTCGCAGCTCGTCGGCATCCACGCTGTCGGAGCGGTCGCCGGTCACCCGGCGCGCCGGCGGGGCCTGCACCGCCAGCATGCGGCGCAGCAGACGCTCGGCGCGCACCTGCTGGGACGCGGCCAACACGGCGTTGCCGGTCAGCACCGACCCGACCAGGATGGCATCAACCGGCGAGCCCAGCATCGCGCTGGCCGCCGACCCGACCGCGAGCACCGGCGTGAGCGGGTCGGACAGCTCGTCGCGCACGGCGGTGGCGAGTTCGCCGGCCAGCCGCAACGCTGCGCCCGCGGTGCTGTCGAGGAATCCGGCGGATGCGCGAGCGGTCGAGGCCAGCCGCGACGGCGACGGCGCAGTCCGATCAGCGGGCGGCGGCAGGGCCTCCCGGACCTGCTCGGCGGGCATCGCGTGCCACTGCTGGGTCGGCGTCGGCGTGGGCGCCGCAGCGGAGAGCAAACCGCGCGCCGACAGCAGACCTGTGGCGAATCCGGCGGCGGCGCCTGCGGTGACGGGACCGGTCCCCTGGCCCCGCACGCCCGGGATCAGCAGCAGACCGCCGAGCAGCGAGGCGCTGGTCGCCAGCTCGACGCCGCGCCGGCTGACACGCCGGGCTGCGGGTACGGCGTGCAGGATGCGCCACGCCGAAGCCAGGTCCGGGGTCAGCACGTCGGCGCCCCACGGCGGACGGGTGCCCTCGTCGAGCAGGCCGATGGACAGATCGGCACGGGCCAGGGCCGCCGTGGCCGCCGACGACACCACGGCCACCGTGCGGCCCTCGTTCTGCAGTGCGACGACGGTGTCTGCGAGGGCGTCGCCGAGCGTCGTGTCGACCGGGTAGAGCTCGTCGAACGACGAGCGCAATTCGTCGAGTTCGTCGCCGTCCACCGAGACGAGGTCGATGTCGGCGTTACGCACCTCACCGATGACCGCGGCCGCCAGCGGATGGTGCACGTGCCGGATCAGCACCCGTCCCGCGGACGCGCCGTGCCCGTTGCCCTCGTGCGCGACCGGGGCGGGGTGCCAGCCGGCGCCCAGCTTCCCGCGCTGCACCTGTTCCTGCGCCCAGTTCCAGACCTGGGTGCGACGGTGCTCGGCGACCTCCTCGAGGTGGCCTACCTGCAGTTCGTCGGTCAGCAGCACCCGCGGATCGATGAGTACCGCATCAACGCGGTCGAGGCGGCGCAGGGCCTCCGGGCGCATGACGACCACGTCGTGTTTGTCGGCCATCCCGCGGCCGAACGTGGCGACGAAAGCCTCCCGGGCGTTGCGCGCTGCCTTCGGTGCGGTGACCACCGCGGCGGTGGCGCCCGCGGCCAGATCAGCGGTCAGCAACCCGACGGTCGGGGCGGCGACGCCCTGAGCGGTGCCGCTGCGCTGGGCGTGCCGTTCGATCGGCCCGGGCGGCAGCGGGCAGGGTCGCGGTGGCGGGGCGGTGCCGGCGCCTTCGTCGGCCTGCTCTGCAGCCGAGGGGTCGAGGCGGGGTTCGACACGCTGCCACGCGCGGGAGCCGGCGGTGAGCTCTCCGACCTGGGCGAGGTGGCGGACGAATTCCACGGCCAGTGAGGCGGGCGCCTGGGTGAGGGTGTAGACGGTCGCCGCGGTCAGGCCGAGAACGGTGTCGGCGGCCGGTTTGCCCAGCCGGTTCTCCACCACCGCGCGCAGGCGGGGCTGGTAGTCGACGGCGGTCAGCGCAGCGGCCAAGCCGGGGGGCAGCGGGCGCCAGGGCAGCAACCACCCGGCGGTGGCCACGCACAGCCCTGCGCCGTTGGCCGCTGCCGCCACCACGCGGCCGGTGAGCACGACGCCGTCGCCGGGCAGGTCGCTCGGGCGGCGGTCGGTGTCCGACGGGTCGTGACGGCTCTCGGCGGCCGCGACGGCCTGGCAGAGTTCGTCCATCGAGGGACCGTCGTCGTCGACGGACACCACGACCCGGCGCACCGAGTGATTGAGGTGGGCGCCGCGGACTCCGTCGAGGTCGCGCACCGCGGCCAGCACGGCCTCACCGAGTGGCCGACCGTCCTCGCCGTCGAGACCGCGCACCTCGATCCAACAGCGGTCCTCACTGCGCCACCGGCGGCGCACCGGTGTGCCGCCGGCGAGTTCGCGTACCGCCGCGACCGCGCCGGAACCGGAGCCGGCGGGTGCGACCGCCTCCCCGAGGCCGCGGGCGACGGAGGAGGTGACCTTCAGGCTGACATCGAGGCCGGTAGCGGCGCACGCGAGCGTCAACGCCACGGGAGCCGTGGCGACCCGGGCAGCGCGTCCGATCAGGCGTGCTGCGTCACTCACTTGGAGGCGCTGCGCGCCGCCGACTTGCGGGCCGTCGACTTACGGGGCGTCGACTTTCGGGGCGTCGACTTTCGGGGCGTCGACTTCTGTGGCGTCGACTTCTGGGGGGCGGTCGCGGGGGCTTCTGCGCCGGTGGACCGCTGATTGATCTGGTGCAGGACCAGCGCGGTGCCTCCGACGGCGACCAGCAGCGGCCACTCGACCAATCCGGCCGCTCCGATGGCTCCGAGGGTCAGCGCCGCGGCCGCCGACGAGTGACTTCCGCTGCTCAGCCCAGAGCGCACCCCGTTGGCCGCCCCCTGGATTCCGCCGACTACTCCGTTGATCACCGCGCCCCCGACCGCGCCGGCCGCGGCGGTGGTGGTGTCTGCCGCTCGCGCCACGCCCCTGAAGGCCGATTTCACAGGGTTCATGTGCACTCCTCGATACGCCGCACCAACTGCGGCAATTCATTGTCCAGTCATTCCCCGATAACCGCCCGTTATACACAGCTTTGGTGAACAGACGATCCGCCGTCACGGAACCGCTGCGGGGACCCCGTCCCGGCCAAACCCGGTGACGCCACATCGTTACCGACGTTTATCCCATCTGTCACACGGGTAACTCCCGTCACAGTGGCTGCCGCTAGGTGCCACCGCCAACAGAAAGAGTCGGATGGAACGAGCACATGAACACTGTCTTGTATTTCAGCACCCGTGGCGTCGTCTATGAAACCCGCGCGTACAGCAAGGCCGACATCGCCGAGCTGGTCCAGGAGCAGGGTCTGCAGTCCCTGACCAGCAGTGACCGGCAGTTCGACTTCTGGTTCTCGCCGTCGATGCACCGGTGTCAGCGCCGCGCCAATCAGGCGGCCACCGAGCTGCTGCTGGCGACGACAGACTTCACCGCCAGATCCGTGCCGCTGCTACGCGGCTGCGTCGTCGTCGCCACCCATGACGCCGACGGCGACCTCGATGGGCTGAGTTGGCAGCAGCTCGATCTGCTGGTCGCCCGCCACCGCGCCCTGACCAGCCGGGACGACCGGGTACTGGGCCGACGGATCGCGAGAGACATCCGCCGTCAGCAGCGCGTCGAGCCGGTTGCGCCGGCCGCTGCCGGTGCGCGCCCGCCACGACCCCGCGTTCTCGTGTCCCACTGAGCGCGGTCGCCGGTACCGGGCCGCCCGTCGTCCTGCGTAGGCTCGAACCCGTACCGACGACGAAAGATTCACGATCATGAAGGCAACGGTGACTCCGGCCGCCGAGAGTGCGATCACCGATATCGCCCAGCGGCACGGCCTGTCCCGCGAGGCGGTGTTGGCCATGCTGTTCGCGGTGGAGGCCGGCGGCGGCACCATGGCTCAGTTCGCCATCCCGGAGCTCGGCGGCAGCGGGCAGTGGATGCGTGGCGGCATGACGATGGTCGGCGACATGTTCGACCACACACTCAAGGCGCGCGTGGACGCACTGTGCACTGAACTCGCCCAACTGCTCGCCACCACCACCGTGTTTCCCGCTCCGTCGTCCAGTGCTCCGGGCGCCCACGGCGGGTTCACCGCGGCCAACTGGTGGCCGGCCGATCTGGGGGTGCCCAGCGCGACGGGCGGGCAGAACGACGTCCGGTACGCCGTCTTCCCCGCGACGCGGCGCCTGGCCGTGCACCTCAACGGCGTCACCCGGGTGTTCGACACGGGTGATCACCGCATCGCCGGGGTGTCCCAGCAGCAGGGCGGCGGGTTCGGTTCGGTCGTGTTCACCAGCCAGCACGGCACCATCGACGTCTCGAGCCTCACCGAACTCGGCGACCGGCAGGTGGCGGAAACTCCTGCCGCCGCTCCCACTCCACGCCACCGTGCGCCCGAACCGCCCTCGGGGTCGGTTGCGTCGGGAGATCAGGCCGGGATCATCGCCGCCATCGAGTCGCTGGCCGGATTGCACGAGCGGGGCATCCTGTCCGACGACGAGTTCACGGCGAAGAAGGCCGAGCTGCTCGGGCGGCTCTGAGCCGCCCGTCAGCCCCGGCCCTTGCCGAAATACAGCTCCTGGGTGGCGACGCAGACCAACTGCCCGGACCGGTTGTACATCGTCGAGGTAGCCAGACCTCGTCCGGCGATGCCGCTGGGCGACGACTGATCCGACAGCACCCAGTCCGACAGGTCGATCGGCCGGTGGAACCACAGCGCGTGATCGATCAACGCATTGAACGTGCTGAGCGGTGTGGCGCGCCGCATGGCCAGCGCGGTCTCGAGCATGGTGGTGCCCGACAGATACGTCAGCAGGCAACACCCCAGTACCTCGTCGTCCAGGTCCTGCTCGACCGGCTCGGCGGGCCGCCACCACATCCGGATCCGGGGCGAGGGCTCCGGCTGGTCGAGTGCGAGCCGCGGCGGAGCGTCGACGTAACGCAGGTCGAACGGCTGGGGCCGCACCCAGTGCCCGCCGAATTCGTCGCGGTAGGCCGCCAACTGCTCCTGCACCGGCAGCAGTGAATCCGGTTCGGGCACATCGGGTATCGGGTGCTGATAGTCGAGCGACTCGACCGGGGTGCTGAACGAAGCCAGCGCTTCGAGCAGGATCTGCCCGTTCTGGCGCGCGGTGATCTGGCGGGTCGACAACGTGCCGCCGTCGCGGGCCACGTCGACGTCGATGTCCACCGGGTGCCGGGCATCCCCGGCCCGCACGTAGTAGACGTGCACGCTGTGCGGGACCCGACCGGGTGCGGTGCGACTGGCCGCCATCAACGCCTGCCCGGCGATGTGGCCGCCGACGATGTGATGGGCCGGGTTGTCGAGCTGCGTGGCGACGAAGCGCAACTCGTCGACCCGGTCGACCTCGAGCGTGGCGACGATGTCGGACAGCGACGGCGATCGGAAGGTCACTCCGGCATCATGCCGTAGGCATCGGAGGGCTCACCCGGTTAGCATCCGGTGGATGAGCCAGCAGCCTGATCCCGCGGACGTGGAGCAGGAGCCGGACTATCGGTTCACACTGGCCAACGAGCGCACCTTCCTGGCCTGGATCCGGACCGCGCTGGCGTTGATCGCCGGCGGCGTCGCCATCGTCCAGTTCGTACCGCAATTCGGCATTCCCGGCGTGCGGCACGCGCTGAGCGTGATCCTCACCGCGGGCGGCGGCGTCATGGCCGCACTGGCCGTGCGCCGGTGGCAGCGCGTGCAGGCGGCCATGCGCCGCAACGCCGACCTGCCGCCCACCCACGTCCCGGCGCTGCTGGGCGTGACGATCTTCGCGGTCACCGTCGGGGTGCTGATCGTGCTCATGATCTGGCCGCCCGGGGGCTCCTGAGGTGCCCCGTCCCGCGCCGGACAAACCCGGTCTACAGGCAGAGCGCACGCTGTTGTCCTGGGAGCGAAGCGCTTTCGGGTTCCTGGTCGGCGGCGCCCTCGTGCTGCTGAGACCGCACGGCCCGTTGGGGTTCGGACGCAGCGCACTGGCGATCATCGCGGGGCTGCTCGCCCTGGTGGCGCTCTGGCTCGGCTACCGGCGGTCCCGGCGCGTGCACACCGAGAGCGGCGCGACGACCCTGCCCGCGCCGAGCCTGGAGGTGGCCGTCCTGGGTTACAGCACAGCGGGATTCGCGCTGTTGATCGTCACGGCGCTGCTCCTGGCCCCCTGATCTCCCGTTATGGTGCAGCCATGGCTCTGGTCACCTATGAGTGCGAGGATCACATCGCCACCATCACCCTCAACCGGCCCGAGGCGCGCAATGCCATCAACGGCGCGTTGCGCCAGGACCTCAACGCGGCGTGGGAACGCTTCCGCGACGACGAGGACGCGTGGGTCGCGATCCTGACCGCCGCCGGCGATGTGTTCTGCGCCGGCGGCGACCTAAAAGACGGCGAGGGATCGGTCGGCACGTTTGCCGGCACCTTCTGGGAGAAGCCCACCATCAACTCGTTCGAGAGCGGGATGGAATTGTTCAAACCCACCATCGCAGCTGTGCACGGACCGTGCGTCGGCTACGGGGTCACCGGCGTGCTGTTCTGCGACTTCGTCATCGCCTCGACGACGGCGACGTTCTCGTTCCCGGAGGTGACACTGGGGGTGCCGACCATCGTCGGGGCGATTCGGCTGCCCGAACGGGTCCGGTGGGCCGACGCGATGGAACTGCTGCTGACCGGCAAGCCCGTGTCCGCCGAGCGGGCCAAGGAGATGGGCCTGGTGTGGCGGTTGGTCGAGCCCGAGGAGCTGCAGGACACCGCCCGCACGTGGGCGCGCACCCTCACCGAAGCGGCACCGCTGGCACAGCGGGCCACCAAGGAGGTGGCCTGGCGTACCGCCAACATGGGCTGGATCGAGTCCGTGCGATTCGGCGAGACGATGCGCAAGGTCGCCGGGGCGACGCAGGACGTCGTCGAGGGGATCGCGGCATGGCGGGAGAAGCGCGCACCGCGCTGGCGGGGGCGCTGACGATACGCGGCCCGTCCGGGTCCGCGCAGCACCAGCTTCGCTTCGTGGATAGGCTCCGCTCGGCTGATCTGCGTACAGTGAGTCTTTCAACCGAATTTCGCCTTTTCGTCTCGTGGCTCGAGTGCGTGCGCGGAGGGGTTTGGCCGTAGCGGCACCGCGCTGACCTGCGCACACGGTTGCCACCGGCTGGTCGAGGAGGCTGCGATGCACGACGGGATCCCTCTCGGCGTCGCCGCGTCCGAGGCATGGGCGTCGGTCCCCCATCCGGTCCTCGTCGTCGACCGGGACGGGATCGTGGGTGGTCTCAGCGACACCGCCCGCGCCGCGCTGCCCGACGTGGCGGTGGGCACGGCCCTGCAGGACGCCGAAATGCCGTGGTTGGCCCGCGCGCACCGCGACTTCCTGGCGGCGGAGGCCGGCGCCGGCAGCGAGTTCCGCGGCGCCATCGGCGCCCAGGAGTTCACCGCGCACCCGACCACGCTGCCCGACGGACAGGTCGCCTGGTGGCTGGTGGCCCGGCCGGACGCCGTGCTCAGACAGACACAGGTCGACCTGGCGCGCGAGCGCGAACGGGCCGCGGTGCTCGACGAGGCGTCCGCGGTTCTGATGGCGTCGCTGAACCTGGAACGATGCATGGCCGCCACGGTTCGGCTCGCGGCCGTCCACCTCGCCGATGCCGCCGTGCTCGTCGCTCCCGCCAGCGGGCACCGCCTTCCGGTGGTGTGCTGCGGTCCTGACGGGTCCGTCGAGCAGCGGTGGGTCGAGGCCGATCCGGCCGACGTCACGGGGCTCAGTGAGGCGTTGCGAGGTTTTCCGCCCGTCCCGTCGCGCTGGATCGACCCAGCCACCGTGCCGAACTGGTTGATCCCGACCACGCTGTCGGA
>CAXEZH010000072.1:0-20522 GCA_964000695.1 uncultured Mycolicibacterium sp.
CGTGCCCGGCGACGTCCCAGACCCCGGGCTGCACGTCGCCGACGAGCTTGCCGGCGTCGTCGCGACTGACCCCGACATCGATGACGGCCGCGCCCGGGCGCACCATCTCCGCGGTCACCATGTGCGGCACCCCGGCCGCGGCGACGATGATGTCGGCCTCCCGGGTGATCTGAGGCAGATGCCGGGTGGCGGTGTGGCACAGCGTCACGGTCGCGTTCTCCGAGCGCCTCGTCAACAGCAGCCCCAGCGGCCGGCCCACCGTGACACCGCGCCCGATGACCACCACGTGCGCGCCGGCGATCTCGACCTGGTAGCGGCGCAGCAGATGCACGATGCCGCGCGGCGTGCACGGCAACGGTGCCGGTTCGTTGAGCACGAGCCGGCCCAGGTTCATCGGGTGCAGGCCGTCGGCGTCCTTGCCTGGGTCGACCCGCTCGAGGGCAGCGTTCTCGTTCAGGTGCTTGGGCAGCGGCAACTGCACGATGTAACCCGTGCACTCCGGGTTGTCGTTGAGCTCGTCGAGGACCTCCTCGAGTGCCGACTGGCTGATGTCGGCGGGCAGGTCGCGACGGATCGAGTTGATGCCCACCTTGGCGCAGTCGGAGTGCTTGCCCCGCACGTAGGCCTGCGAGCCGGGGTCGTCACCGACCAGCACCGTGCCCAGCCCCGGCGTGCGACCGGAGTCGGTGAGCGTCTTCACCCGCTCGGTGAGATCGACGAAGATCTCGTCGCGCGTGGCCTTGCCGTCCAAAGTGATTGCACCCACGGCTGCCATTCTGACAGCAGCCGTGGCAGGCTCTGCGACATGACAGCCCCCTACGATGTGTTCACCGCTGCCAAGCTGGGCCCGATCACCCTGCGCAACCGGGTCATCAAAGCGGCGACCTTCGAGGCGTCGACCCCGAACGCACTGGTCACCGATGATCTGATCACCTACCACCGGCTGCCTGCCGCAGGCGGGGTCGGCATGACGACCGTGGCATACCTGGCGGTCTCCCCCGGCGGCCGCACCGAGGGCAACCAGATCTACTGGCGCCCGGAGGCGATCCCCGGGCTGCGTCGCCTCACCGAGGCGATCCACGCCGAGGGTGCTGCGATCAGCGCCCAGATCGGTCATGCCGGTCCGGTGGCCAACGCGCGGTCGAACAAGGCCACGGCGCTGGCGCCGGTGCGGTTCTTCAATCCGCTGTCGATGCGGTTCGCCCGCCACGCCACCCGGGACGACATCGACGACGTCATGGCGGCCCATGCCGC
Source organism: uncultured Mycolicibacterium sp. (assembly GCA_964000695.1). Classification (GTDB taxonomy): domain Bacteria; phylum Actinomycetota; class Actinomycetes; order Mycobacteriales; family Mycobacteriaceae; genus Mycobacterium. The sequence continues at coordinate 1,255 of CAXEZH010000072.1, forward strand.
GGCGGCACGCTATGCCATCGACGCCGGCTTCGACGCCGTGGAAGTCCATCTCGGGCACAACTACTTCGCGAGTTCGTTCCTGTCGCCGCTGATCAACCGGCGCACCGACGAGTTCGGCGGCTCATTGGCCAATCGGGCCAAGGTCGCACGCGGAACCGTGTTGGCGGTGCGCCGGGCGGTGGAGAAGGCCGGCACACCGATCGCGGTGACGGCGAAGCTGAACATGGCCGACGGGGTGCGGGGCGGCATCTCCACCGAGGAGGCGTTGCAGACCGCGAAGTGGCTCGAGGAGGACGGGGGGCTGGACGCGATCGAGTTGACGGCCGGCAGTTCCCTGGTCAACCCGATGTACCTGTTCCGCGGCGACGTGCCGATCAAGGAGTTCGCCGGCGCCTTCAAGCCGCCGCTGCGCTGGGGTATCCGGATGACGGGCACCAAGTTCCTGCGGGAGTACCCGTACCGCGAGGCCTACCTGCTGCGCGATGCCAAGCTGTTCCGCGCCGAGCTGTCGATGCCGTTGATCCTGCTGGGCGGCATCACCAACCGGCAGACGATGGACCTGGCCATGGCCGAGGGGTTCGACTTCGTCGCGATGGGCCGCGCGCTGCTGGCCGAACCGGATCTGCTCAACCGGATACAAGCCGACGGTGAGGCGGTGAAATCGTTGTGTACGCACTGCAATCAGTGCATGGCCACGATCTACAGCCACACGCACTGTGTGGTGACCGGTTCCCCGGACATCGTCACTCCGCGGGTATGAGCGCCCGGGCGCAGTCGGCGACAATCGTGTCAGCGGTCGCGGGGATGCTCTGACGAGCCCGTAGATGACGGCGGACGATGGCGCCGGGGACGTCGAGCACGGCGGCACTGACCCGCCCCTCCTCGTCGGGCAGGTCGGCCATCGCCCTACGGAGCTTGCGCTGCAAGCGCTTCCGCCGGCCCGCAATCGTGTCCGGCCAATCCCCCAGACCGAGCTCGTGCGGACCGGCCAGTAGTACCTGCGCTTCGGTCGAGTTCTCGCGGCACCACTGCACGATCCGCAACGCCCCGGCGACGCACCGCTGCTGCGCGCCGCGACCCTCCGACAGCGCGTCGATCAGCGCCTCCTGGAACCGCTCCTCGGTGCGCAGCCACAACTCGCCACACAGTGCGGCGCGGGTGGGAAAGCGGTGGTACACCGAGCCGCTCGGCGCTCCCGCGGCGCGGGCGACCGCAGACATCGTGACGGCCGAAGGCCCTTCGGCGGCCAGCAGCTCCGCGGCAACATCGAGAAGTATGTCTATGGAGTATCGGGCGGGCCGCGGCATTGCACCACCCTAAAGTAGAGACTACTCTCTAATAAGAAGGGAGCCGCACATGCCCACCGCCACCGCCGTCGCCGAGCACCTCTACCGCGCCCTTTCCGACCGCGATGCCGAAGCGTTATCCGCCGCTCTCTCAGCAGATTTCCACGCGACGGTGAGCGCCGGGATGCCGCACGGCGTGGGCGGCGAGCACCACGGGCGTGTCGCGATGATCGCTGAGGTGTGGGGGCACATCGATGCGACCTATGACCTCGCCGTGGTCCCGACCGAGTTCCTCGAGATCGGCACCGGCGACAAAGTCGTCGTCGTCGGGACATACCGGGGCACGGCACGCGACGGCACCACCCGCGTCGACGCGGCGTTCGCACACATCATCGCCGTAAGAAACGGCCGGGTAACGGCGCTGCAACAGATCACAGACACCGTCAGGTGGAGCATCCCCGCCTGAGAGCGCCGGTTACAGTTGTCGCGATGTCCAATGTCGCCGCCGGAGCGGCTCCGTGAGCCGACCTGCATCCCCTGCGCTGACCGTGCGGCACGACGGTTCCACACGGACCTTTGCGGCCGGCAACGACGTCGTCGTCGGTCGAGACCTGCGCGCCGACGTCCGCATCGCCCACCCGTTGATCTCGCGCGCCCATGTGGTGCTGCGATTCGAGCAGGGCCGATGGCTCGCCGTCGACAACGGTTCGCTCAACGGCATCTTCGTCAACGGACGACGGGTGCCGACTGTCGACATCGTCGACGGTCAGCAGATCCATCTCGGTAACCCCGACGGTCCGCTGCTGACCTTCGACGTCGGCCGCCATCAGGGATCGGCCGGCCGGCCACCCTCCACGACATCGATCCGGGTTGCGGGCCGCCCGAGCGCTCCGCCCGTCCCGCCGCAGACGGGCTATCCCAGCGGTGCCCGGCCGTACCAGAGCGCACCGGGCACCTACCCACCGAGCGCGCCGCCCCCGCGGCCCGTCCCCCAAGCTCCGCCGTCGGGGTCGTATTCGACGGCTCCGCCGTCGGGGTCCTATTCGACGGCTCCGCCGCAGCCCATCTCGTCGTCGGAGATGGAGTCGGCCACGATGATGGGCCCCGCCGCCGCACCCCGCTCCGCGGACGGCAACATCGCGACCAGCATGTTGCGGATCCTGCGGCCGGGCCGGCCCGCAGAGACACCGCCCGGGTCGACGAAGATCGGTCGAGCGGGCGACAACGACATCGTCATCCCCGATGTGCTGGCCTCGCGACACCACGCCACGCTGGTGCCCACCGCTGCCGGAACCGAGATCCGCGACAACCGCAGCATCAACGGCACATTCGTCAACGGCGCCCGTGTCGCCACCGCGCTGCTCAACGACGGCGACACCGTCACGATCGGCAACGTCGACCTGGTGTTCCACGGCGGCACCCTGGCCCGCCGTACCGAAACCGCCGCCGACACCGCCACCGGCGGTCTGGACGTACGCGGGCTGACGTGGACCATCGAGGGCGACAAGACGCTGCTCGACAACATCTCGATCACCGCCCGCCCCGGCACGCTGACCGCGGTGATCGGACCATCCGGCGCCGGCAAGTCCACGTTCGCGCGGCAGGTCGCCGGCTACACCCATCCGACCTCCGGCACCGTCACGTTCGAAGGTCACGACATCCATGCCGAGTACGCGTCGCTGCGCTCCCGGATCGGGATGGTCCCCCAGGACGACGTGGTGCACGGTGAACTGACCGTCAACCAGGCGCTGATGTATGCCGCCGAGTTGCGTCTCCCGCCGGACACCACCAAGGAGGACCGCGCCCAGGTGGTGGCGCAGGTCCTCGAAGAGCTCGAGATGACCAAGCATGCCGACACCCGGGTCGACAAGCTCTCCGGCGGGCAACGCAAACGTGCCTCGGTCGCGCTCGAACTCCTGACCGGCCCGTCGCTGCTGATCCTCGACGAACCGACCTCCGGGCTGGACCCCGCGCTGGACCGCCAGGTGATGACGATGCTGCGCCAGCTGGCCGACGCCGGCCGCGTCGTGCTCGTCGTCACCCACTCGCTGACCTACCTCGACGTCTGCGACCAGGTGCTGCTGCTGGCCCCGGGCGGCATGACCGCGTTCTACGGTCCGCCCAGCCAGATCGGCCCGTCGATGGGTACCACCAACTGGGCTGACATCTTCTCCAGCGTCGCCGGCGACCCGACCGGCGCGCACGAGCGCTACCTGGCCCAACACGGACCGCCCCCGCCGCAGCCACCCACCCTCACGCCGTCGGAGCTGGGCAACCCCACGCGCACCAGCGTGCGGCGGCAGCTGTCGACCGTCGCGCGACGGCAGGTGCGCCTGGTGGTGTCGGACCGCGGCTACTTCGCGTTCCTGATGATGCTTCCGTTCATCATGGGCGTGCTGTCGCTGTCGGTGCCCGGCGACGTCGGCTTCGGCGTCCCGGTGACCGCCATCGAAGGCGGTCCCGCGCCCAACGAGCCAGGACAGATCCTCGTCATGCTCAACGTCGGCGCCATCTTCATGGGCACCGCGCTGACCATCCGAGCGCTGATCGGTGAACGCGCGATCTTCCGCCGCGAACAGGCCGTCGGCTTGTCCACCACCGCCTACCTGCTGGCCAAGGTCTTCGTGTTCACCGTGTTCGCGGTTGTCCAGTCGGCGATCGTCACCTCGATCGCGATCCTGGGCAAGGGGTGGGGACCCGGCGCGGTGGACAGCGGCGCGGTGATCGGCAACCGCAGCCTCGAGCTGTTCGTCGATATCGCGTCCACTACGGTGGCCTCCGCGATGGTCGGCCTGGCACTGTCGGCGCTGGCCAAATCCGCCGAACAGATCATGCCGCTGCTGGTGGTGGCGGTCATGAGCCAGCTGGTGTTCTCGGGCGGCATGATCCCGGTGACCGACCGCATCGTGTTGGATCAGCTGTCCTGGGCGACGCCGGCGCGCTGGGGTTTCGCGGCGTCGGCGTCGACCATCGACCTGATCCGGCTGGTGCCCGGCCCGTTGACCCCGCAGGACCGGCACTGGGAGCACACCTCGGGGGCCTGGCTGTTCGACATGGCGATGCTGGCCGCGATCAGCGTCTTCTATCTGGGGTTCGTGCGCTGGCGAATCAGGCTCAAGGCCGCCTGACGACGAAGCGGGCGAGGAACGAGCCCGTGAGGAGTCGGGCAATCCAACACCGCCTGACGACGAAGCGGGCAATACTGCACCGCCTGATCTAGCCGTGGCACGCGCTGTTGTCCTAAGTTTGGGCAGAACGTGTCATTTTCCGTACTCTCAGCCCGGGTACGGCACAACGGGGGGACGATCAGGTGTCACACGGGTCGGTACGCGAGGCGGCGCTGGACGCAGCACTGGACGAGCTGCAGCAGTGGGGAGTGGATCGCTTCAGCATCGAAGGCGCCGCTCACCGCGCCCAACTCACCCCGGACTTCTTCCGGCAGACCTGGGGAACCGAACGCCAGCTGATCGTCGACGCCCTGCTCAACTACACCCGAGAGATCACCGAGATGCCCGACACGGGTTCTCTGCACGGTGACCTGTCCGCGCTCACCCACTGCATCGCCCGGTATCTCAACGACCCGGTCGGTCGCCGGATCGCCCGGATGATGGTCGTCGACAGCAAGTCCTTCGAGGTCGACGTCGAGACCCGGGCCCAGTTCTGGGCCACGCGGCAGCAGGCCGTCGACGAGATCCTGCGCCGGGCGGAGGCGCGCGGCGAACTGCGCGACGATGTCAGGCCCACCGTGGTCATGCAGTTGGTGAGCTCACCGCTACACACCCTCGCTCTGTACAGCGACCGGCCGGCGACGCCTGACTACTGCCAGGCGATCGCCGACCTGGTCGCGCGCGCGGTGACCCGCGCCTAGCCCAGCAGCCAGTCGTTGGGCGAGAACAGCTCGCAGTGCACCCGCGACGCGGCCACCCCCCGACGCACCAACTGTTCCCGCACCGCCTGCACGAAGCCGTTGTTGCCACAGAGATAGATCTGCGCGTCGTCGGCGAGCCGCACGGCGTCGAGATCCAGTAGCCCGGCCCGTGCGTCCGGGGCGTCGGCCCCGACCCCGTCCTCGTACCAGACCTCGAGAGTCGCGTTGGGTAGCAGGTCGGTCAGTTCCCGCTGCCGCGCGCGCAGCGGGTGGCTCCGCGCGCTGCGATCTGCGTGGAGCACCTGCACGTGCACGTCGCGGGCCTGGACCGCCAGGTACTCCAGCACACCGATCATCGGCGTGGCGCCGATACCGGCCGAAATCAGCACCAGCGGCTCGCTGCCGGTGGGCACGGGAAGGTCGCCGAACGGCACGGTGACGTCGAGGACGTCGCCGACGCGCAGATTCGCGGCGATCCAGCTGGACACCTCCCCGGCGGGCTGCCCGGCGGCCGCGACGACTGGCTTGACCGCGAACGTCAGCTCCCCGGTGCCAGGCGAATCGACCAGGCTGTACTGCCGCAACTGCCGGGCGCCGTCGGGCATCGTCACACCCACCGACACGTACTGCCCGGGCGCAAAGCCGGAAATCGGACCGTCGGTGCGCACCGTGACCAGGACGGTGCCGGACGGGTCGTCGACACGCGACACCACCCTGGCGCGGCGGTAGACGTCACCCTCCCCGACCCCGGCCGCGCGGTAGAGCTCGCGCTCGAGCTCGATCAGCGTGTCGGCCATGATCCAGTACACGCGGTCCCAGGCTTCGGCCACCTCAGCGGTGACGGTGTCGGCACCCAGCACCTCGACGATCGCGGCGAACAGGTGCTCGTGCACGATCGGGTACTGGTCGGCGGTGACGCCGAGCGAGGCATGCTTGTGTCCGATGCGCGACAGCAACTCCGCGGGGTGTGGCAGCGCCGGATCGACCAGGTGGGCCGCAAACGTGGCGATCGACGCGGCGAGCGCCCGCTGCTGCGCCCCCTGGGCCTGGTTCCCCCTGTTGAACAGGTTGCGGAGCAGCTCGGGGTGCGCGGCGAACATCCGGCGATAGAACTCGCGGGTGATCTCGTCGATGTGGGCGCCGACCAGCGGCAGCGTCGCCGAGATCACCTCCGCGTGGTCGGGTTCAAGCTCGGCGGCGACGATGGTCTCGGTCATGGGTGATCGGTCCTTTCGGTTGTCGGATGTGGTGGTTCGGGTTTAGCGGGTACGGCGAGCAGAGGAAGGGTTGCGCCCCGGGCCAAGTCGTTGACGGTGTAGTGGTCGAGCTCGCGGTAGAACGCCTCCTTGGCGTCGGCCAGCGCCCGGCGCAGCCGGCACGCCGGCACCAGCGGGCAGGGGGCGGAGCCACCGCACTCGACCACCTCCCGGTCACCTTCGAGACGGCGAACGAGCCACCCGATCGAGGCGTTTCGGCCCTCGTCGGTCAGTGTCAGACCGCCGACCCGGCCGCGCCGGGCCGATACCAGGCCCAGGTCGGAAAGCCGGGCCACCGCCTTGGCGATGTGGTTCTCCGAGGCGTTGGCGCCGGCGGCGATGGATCCGGTCGTGACCCGCCGACCGTCGGCTTCGCCCGCGGCCAGCAACATCACGGCCCGAAGACCGAGATCGGTGAACCGGGTGAGCTGCATGCCTTGCACGCTATAAATTGCGCATCGCAAATGCGACTTTTAGCGGTGTGCCGTCAAACACCCCGTGACGTGCGGTTTTTTGACCTGCGCGGACTTCAGCCGCCGTGGATGTCGAGGCCGTGGGCGGCGGCGAACCGCACCGCCTGCTCGACGTCGACCTTGGCTCCACGCAGCCCGGCCGTCGTCCAGAGCGACGCATCGCTGCGGGCGCCGCGCAGGTCGGCGCCGTCCATCCGGGCACCTTGCACACGCGCCCCGGTCAGGTCGCATCGGGCGAGCACCGCGCGTCTCAGGTCGGTGCCGACCAGGCCTGCCTCGCGTAACCGGCAGTCCGACAGGTCAAGTTCACGCAGGTCGGCGCCGCCGAGCACGGTGAGGGTGAAGTCCACCTCGACCAGTGTCAACGGCCGCATCCGGCACTCGACGAACGTGGAGCCGAGGAAGCTGCAGTGCCGGAACGTGCTGTGCCACAGCGAGGTGCGGCGAAACGTGCAGTTGCGAAACGCCGAGCCCTCGTGCTCAGACTCCGACATGTCCACGCCCGAGAAATCGCATTCGGTGAACACCACCCGTTCGGTGCGTAACCGGCTCAGGTCCTCGTCGCGGAAGTCCTCGCCGGTGAACTCCCGGTCGGTTTCGACGTCGCGCACCCGCTCAGCCCGCCGCGGCGGGCAGTCGGCTGAGCGCGTATTCGGTGAGCGCGATCAACGCGCCCTTGGCCGACTCGCGGCTGCGGGCATCGACCCGCAGGATCGGCACCTGCTCGGACAGCGCCAGCGCCTCGCGCACCGCAGACAACCGATGGCGTGGTGCATCGTCGAATTCGTTGACGGCGACCAGAAACGGCAGTCGGCGCGCCTCGAAGAAATCCACCGCCGCGAAACTGTCGGCCAGCCGACGGGTGTCGACCAGGATGATCGCGCCGATCGCCCCGCGGACCAGGTCGTCCCACATGAACCAGAAGCGGCGCTGCCCCGGGGTGCCGAACAGGTACAGCACCAGATCGTCACCCAGGCTGATCCGGCCGAAGTCCATCGCCACCGTGGTGGTGGACTTCGACGGGGTGGCTTCCAGTCCGTCCACACCTTCCGAGGCGTTGGTCACCAAGGCTTCGGTGCGCAGCGGAACGATCTCCGACACCGCACCCACGAGGGTCGTCTTGCCGGCGCCGAACCCGCCGGAGATGACGATCTTCGTCGACGCCTGTCCACTAGAGCGCCCTGAGGCCACGCAACGTCCTTCCGATCAGTTCTCGTCGGGCATCGACCGTGTCGGCCTCGCCGAGGGTGGCGTGCACCTGCACGTAACCCTGCACTACCAGATCCCCCACCAACACCCGCGCCACGCCGAGCGGTAGTGAGAGATGCGCCGCGATCTCGGCTACCGAGGGCCGCCGCGCACACAGCGCCAGGATCTGACACCGCACATCGGTGGACGGCCAGCGGGGCGGCGGCACCGCAGCGACCACACCGACCGCGGCCTCGAGGGCCAACTGGACCTGCGCGTCGGTTCGTCCGGCCGTCAGTGTGTAGGGACGAACCAGGCTGGGCTCACCGGTACCGCGGTCACCATCGCCGGCCATGCATCGCTCACGAGTGTTGCGGAGTCCGGCGCGGCGGCGAGACGACGGCACCGACGCGCTCGACGAGCATCGCCATCTCGTAGCCGATCTGCCCGATGTCGCTGTGCCGCGTCGCCAACGCGGCCAGGTTGGACCCGTCGCCGACGCGCATCAGCAGCAGATACCCGTTCTCCATCTCCACCACCGACTGCAGGACATAGCCCCCGTCGAACAGCTGCGCGGCCCCGGTGGACAGGCTCGCCAACCCGGACGTCACCGCGGCGAGCTGGTCGGCGCGCTCCCCCGGCATGTGCTCGCTTGCCGCGATCAGCAGACCGTCGGCCGACACCAGCACGGCGTGGGACACCCCGGACACGTCCCGAGCGAACCTGGACACCAGCCAATCCAGCGAATCCCGCTCGCTCTGCGGATGCGGGGTCATTCGGCGTGGGCTCCTCCGGTCTCCTGCACTTTCGCTCTGGCGGCGTGGACGCCACCGAAGTGACGGCCGATGCTGGTGCGCACGGCTTCGGGATCACGCAGATGCCTGCCGTGTGCGCCGTTCCCAGCGCCGTTCCCGGTGTCGTTGCCATTGCGGTCGTAGCTGCGGTCGTGACTGACCGGCGATGCTACCGGGTGACCGCCATGGTGGTGGCTGTCCTGGCCGGCCGCCCCCGGAACCAGGCGCGCACCGGGCTGGCGCACCGGCAGACCGTCCACGGTGTGGGCGCTCACGGGGGTCTTCTCGGCGGCTGCGGCCGCCGACCAGCCGTGGTCCCAGACCGACTTCCAGTTCAGGTCGGGATTCTGCGACAACTCGTGCGGATCGACCAGCCATTCCGACAGCATCTTCTGGTAGATCGCGTCGTCGTCCTCGGCGGTCCGCGCCGTCTCGGCGGCCCGGGCCGGCGAGACGTCCTCGGTCACCGGCGGCGAGACGTCCTCGGTCACCGGCGGCGACCAGACGCGCTCGGGGTTCGGGGCGAAGAAGGCGGCGACGTCGGAACGCTGCGGCGGGGCCGGCTGTTCGGACCGTTTGGTGACACCACCCATCCCACTGGAACCCGGTCTGCGCCGGGGCAGCTCGGCCGGTGCGGGGTAGGGTGTCACCTTGCTCGGCGCGGGTGCCGCCACGGCAGGGAGCGCGGCAGGGGCCGCCGCCGGTGCCGCGGTCACCGCCGGCTGCCGCCGCGACCTGGCAAGCAACGTCGCCGGCACGTACACCCCGGCCGTGGTACCCGCTCCGGGATCGCGGGTGGCGGTGGTGCTGCGCAACCGGACCACCAGACCGTGCTGCGTGGCCAACCTGCCGACGACGAACAATCCCATGTGGCGGGCGGTGTAGGGATTGACCTCACCGCCGGACTCCAGCCGGGTGTTGGCGACCCGCAGGTCGGACTCGGTCATGCCCAAGCCGGTGTCGCTGACCTCGACGACCAGACCACCGTTACCGGTGTGCACCGCCGACACCCGCACCGGGTTCGCCGGTGGCGAGTACCGCAGCGCGTTGTCGAGCAGCTCGGCCAACAGATGCACCAGGTCACCGGCGACGGCGCCGGAGACCTCGGTGTCGGGCAGGTCGACCGGTTCCACCCGGGTGTAGTCCTCGACCTCGGAGGCAGCCGCATTCACGACGGCCGTCAGCGCGACCGGTTCGGTCTGATCGCGCGGGATCCGCGCACCGGCGAGAACCATCAGGTTGGCGCCGTTGCGCCGCATCCGCGCCGCCAGGTGATCGAGCCGGAACAGACTCTGCAGCCGGTCGGGGTCCTCCTCGTCGCGCTCCAGTTGGTCGATCAGCGACAGCTGCTGGTCGACCAGTGTGCGGTTGCGCCGCGACAGGGTCTCGAACATGTCGGTGACCTGCAGCTGCAGTCGGGCCTGTTCGCCCGCCAGCAGCACCGCCTGCTCGTGCAGCTCATCGACGGCGTGCGCGACCTGACCGACTTCTTCGGAGGTGTGCACGGGGACCGGCTGGATGGGGAAGGTCTTGCCGTCGGTGCGCACGTGTTCGACCTCGCGTGCCAGGTCCTCGTGGGCGACCTTGAGCGCGCTGTCGCGCAGTGTGCGCAGTGGCCGCACCAGCGTGCGGGCCACCAGCGTGACCAGGAGCAGCGCCACCACGATCGCCGCACCGACGAGTGCGGCGTCCCGGATCGCCGCCGTCCGCGCGTCGGCGGCCTGCCTGTCCACGGTGGCCGGGATCGAGAGGGTGGTCTGGGCGATCAGCTCGTCGGCGATGTCGCGGGTGACCTGTTGGGAAGCCAGCAGCTCGGGGTTGCCGACCAGCGCCGACGCCGGGTCGGACAACATCGACATCCGCCGCACCATCTCCGAACGCAGCGAGGCGGCTTGATCGGTCGCGCCACCGAAGTAACCACCCATGGCCGACACCGTGGACGGCTCGGTGCCCGCGATGGTGATCATCGCCGAACGCAGCTCCGGTTCGGGCAGGCCGCCACCGCTGGTGACCAGCATCTGCTGCATCGCCATCTGCCCGCGCGCCCCGACCGCCCGCGCCAGTGCGTCCCCTTGCGCCTGCACGGTCTGGTCGTCGGCGTCCACCAGACCGGTGATCGCCGTCTCGGCGGTGAGCAACAACGGCGCGTAGGTCGTCACCCGGCCGCGCAGGTCGATCGTGTTGGCCGAGATCTCGTCCAGCAGATCCTGGCCGTAGTCGAGCAGTGTGTTGGCAGCCAGTCGGGTGCTGTCCGGCAGATCGGTGTCGGCGACGCGCCGCTCCAACTCCGAGCGCGCCGAGCCGTACACCGTCAACGCCGACCCGGTGTCACCGCCCTGGGTGGCGGTGACCATCGCCTGCTCGAGAGCGCCCATGTAGTCGGCGACCGCCGGGACCATCTCGGCGCGTTCGGCGGCCCGTTGCAGCTCTCCCGCCTCGGTGACGCTGGAGTGGATCCGCAGCCCACCGAACACGCCGGCAAGGATCAGCGGGACCGCCGCGATGGCGAGCACCTTCCACCGCACCGGCCAGTTGGACAGGGCCACCCGCGACGGGCGGTCGGCGGACTTCATCGGCGGCGCACGCTGTCGACGGCGTGCGCGCAGATCACAGTTCGGTCGTCGTTCATCCGGCTTCCTGCTGATGTCGCCCTGGGGATGCCGGCCTACCTGGCCTGGCAATTGGACGAGTATGCCAGCCGAGCCCGGCGGATTCCACACTTGGCCATGTCAACAGCGCCCCGGCAAACTGCGCGCATCCCAGCACGTTTCGTACTGGCAAACCCGGATCACGTGCGTGCCGGGCGGCATCGGTCAGCCGGCTTCGACCACGTCCCGACCGGCCACGTTCGCGACATTCGCGCGGTAGGCGAACAGGTAGTAGGCGGCAAAACCGACGAAGCACCCGATGAACCAGCTGTACTGCCCCAGCGTCGGCACCACACCGGTGATCTTGGGTATCACCACCGACCCGATCGAGGCGATGCCGGCGACGATCGTCGCTTTGATTGCGACGGGGTTGAAGCCCCGCTGATACCAGTACGTTCCGCTCTCCTCCATCGTGAACAGGTCGTCGACGACGATGCGCTGCTTGCGCACCAGGTAGTAGTCGGCGATCAGGATGCCGAACAGCGGACCGATCAGCGCGCCGAGCAGACCCAGCGTCCAGAAGATGGCCTCGTCGTTGTTGTACCAGTTCCAGGGCGTCAGCAGCACCGAGCCCACCGCGGCGATCATGCCGCCGGTGCGCCAGCTGATCTTCTGCGGGTTGACGTTGGAGAAGTCGAACGCCGGCGCCACGAAGTTGGCGACGATGTTGATGCCGATCGTGGCCAGCACGAAGGTGAACCCGCCGAGCAGCACTGCGGTGTAGGTGTCGATGGCCTGCACGGTGTCGATCGGGTTGGTCATGACCTCGCCGAACACCGGCAGCGTCGCCGACGCGGTCAGCACCACCAGCAGCGAGAAGACCACGAAGTTGATCGGCAGCCCGATCAGGTTGCCGAGCTTGAGCTGCTGGAAGGACTTGGCGTAGCGGGAGAAATCACCGAAGTTGAGCATCGGCCCGGCGAAGTAGGACACGACCAGTGCGATCGCCCCGAGCATCGCACCGAGTTGCTCGGCGGTGCTCAACTGCTTGTCAGACAGCGTCAGGCTGATCTGCCAGTCCGCGCGCGCCATCATGTAGATGCACAGGATGAACATCATCGTGTAGATCAGCGGCCCGCTGATGTCGCACAGCCAGCGCACCATCTCCATGCCCCACCAGAACACGACCGCCTGGATCACCCACAGAATCGCGAAGCTCAGATAGCCGACGTAGGACAGCCCGAGAAAGCTGTTGTCGTCGGTCGCGTAGGCCTGCAGCCCGGGAAAGAGTTTCAGGATGACGATCGTCAGCGAGCCCGCGGCCAGGAAGGTCTGCACGCCGTACCACGCGATCGCGATGCTGCCGCGGATGATGGCGGCGATGTTGGCCCCCATCACCCCGAAGGCCGCCCGCGCCACCACGGGATAGGCCAGCCCGTGCACCTGGCTGGGTTTGGCGACCAGGTTGCAGAACAACTGCACGATGCAGATGCCCACGATCAGGCAGACGAACACCTGCCAGCTGGTCAGCCCGAGCGCGAACAACGCGCCTGCGGTGACGTACCCCCCGACGCTGTGCACATCGGCCATCCAGAACGCAAAGATGTTGTACCAGTTCCACTTCTGTTCGACCAGCGGCGCCAGGTCCTCGTTGGTCAGACGCGGATGGTAGGACGGCTTGATGATCGACGTTCCGGCCGGTCCGTGGTGGGTGCCAGCGGTCAACGGCGCTGCTTCGGTGGTCAATGCGGTCTCCTAGCGCGGTGGGCTCGACTCAGTCACGCTAGGAACGCGGTGTTTCCGGCAACGCAACCGCGATGTCAACCCGGTGTTACCGATCACATATAGGCGTTACGGACCGCGAAACAGTTCCCCGTCCCCGCGCAGGGGATCGAACCCGGCACGCAGGTGCTCGTAGTGTCGGTGCGACGCAGCGACCAGGGCGTCGACGTCGCGGTCGACGAACGCGTCGATCATCTCGGCGTGATCGGCGTGGAACTGCCGGCGCGCGTCGTCGGAGACGTGCGACATCGGGCTGGTGGGCTCGGTCAGGTTCCACGCCGACTCGTACATGCTGATCAGCCGGCTCATCTTCGACGGCCGCATCAGCGCCAGATGCAGCCGGCGCGATTCGGTGTGGAAAGAGCGGTGATCGCTGCGGCGGATGGCCGTGTCCAACTCGGTGTGGCTGGCCCTGATCTGCGCGTCGTCGTCGATCCCGGCGTTGCGCACCGACGAGACCAAGGCGGAGGCCTCCAGCACCTCGCGCACCTCGTAGAGGTCGGTGAACTCTTCGAACGTCAGCGTGGTCACCCGGTAACCGACGTGGGGCCGACGTTCGACCAGCCCTTCACCGATCAGTGTCATCAGCGCCTCCCGCACCGGGATCGGGCTGACCCCGAGGTGGGCGGCGACTTCGTCGACGGGGATCACCGTGCCGGGCGGTTGGTCACCGGACAGAATGGCGTGCCGCAGATCGTCGACGACGTGGCTCTGTCCGCTCTGGGTGAACGAATTCTGCAGGTGCGCAGTGAATCGCGGGCCGCGTCGAATCCTCGCCACGCGTCCTCCCGCCGCCTGTGGACTGCTCACCACCGTAACAGCGTCTGAACCGCAAGGGGATCGTTACGCCCCTGAGGCCCACGACAGCGACACGCACGCGACACTGGTTGGGGACGAAGCCGGGTTGGTCAGCGCGAGGCGCGTAACCTGGACACTGCACAAGGAGGTGCGACGATGGTCCGTAACGGGGTTGAGGTGGCCACGCTGGCCGAGGCGTCCGAGATCGGTGACTCACCGATGATGCGAGCGATGAGTAGCGAAGTGGTCGACGCCGAGACATTCGCAGGGTTGGTTTCCATCGCTGCATACGAAACCTGTTTGGATTGACCGACTCTGGTTGCCGGATCGGCCATCACGGCGCGGTCGGCACCAGCAGCGCGACGAGGAAGCCCGAGTCCTCGGTGAACGGCCGGACGTCCCAGGCGGACAGCAGCAACTCGGCGGCGAGTCCCGCGGTTGCCGCATCGGCGAGGAACTGGCCGAACTCGTAGTCGCGGCCGGCGCCGAAGCCGATCGCCAACCGCCCGTCGGCCCGTAGGTGGGACCGCAGCCGGGACAGCACCGGCACCCGGGTGCTCGGCGCCAGAAACGTCATGACGTTGCCGGCCGACACGATGACGTCGAAGGGTTCACCGACGCCCCGGGCGGGCAGGTCGAGCTCAGCGAGATCGCCGACAAGCCAACGAGGTCCGGGATGGTCCTGTTCTGCCGCTGCGATGAGCGCGGGGTCGACATCCACCCCGACCACCCGGTGACCGGCCGCGGCCAGATACCCGCCCACGCGGCCGGGACCGCACCCGGCGTCGAGGATGTGTGCCGCACGTGGCGCCATCGCATCGACGAAGCGGGCCTCGCCGCCCAGGTCGTCACCGGCCCGCGCCATGGCCCGGAAACGCTCGATGTACCAGTCCGAATGCCCCGGGTCGGCCGCCACCTTCTGCATCCACAAGCTCGTTTCGACCATGGCCTCAGTGTCGGGGATGGTGTCGGAGGCCGCGCGGGGACCCGCAAAGATGGGCAGTTGTGTTCAACGTGATGTTCTTCTCGCCGCGCATAGCGCCCAACACGGGCAACGCCATCCGGATGGTGGCGGGCAGCGGCTGCGGGCTGCACCTGGTCGAACCCCTCGGGTTCGACCTGTCCGAACCGAAGCTGCGCCGAGCCGGACTCGACTACCACGACCTGGCCTCGGTGACGGTGCACGCCGATCTGGCAACCGCGTGGCAGGCGCTTATGCCGGCGCGGGTCTATGCGTTCACCGCGCATGCGTCGACGTCGTTCGCCGACGTGGCCTACCGACCGGGCGACGTGCTGATGTTCGGCCCCGAACCCACCGGCCTGGATCAGGCCACGCTGGCTGACCCGCATATCAGCGCAACGGTGCGCATTCCGATGCTGTCCGGGCGGCGCTCCCTGAATCTGTCCAATGCGGCCGCCGTCGCGGTGTACGAAGCCTGGCGCCAGCACGGTTATGCGGGAGCCGGCTGAGCGGCTACCAGGTGTCCCAGTGGGTGAGCTGCTCGG
This sequence comes from uncultured Mycolicibacterium sp., assembly GCA_964000695.1. Classification (GTDB taxonomy): domain Bacteria; phylum Actinomycetota; class Actinomycetes; order Mycobacteriales; family Mycobacteriaceae; genus Mycobacterium. Next base: position 16,794 of record CAXEZH010000072.1, read on the forward strand.
CCGGCAGTCGTTTGGCCGGCCGGAAGTCCGTGCCCTTGGTGTAGGCCACCGGGAACAGGCCCGCCTGACTGTAGGAGTCGAACGGAATGCCGAGGAGCTCGGCGGCCTGACGCTCACCGTCGCCGAGCAAGTGCAGCGTGGTCCACGCCGACCCGAGACCCCGCGAGCGGAGGGCGAGCATGAAGCTCCACACCGCCGGGAGCAACGATCCCCAGTAGCCGGCGCTCTGCCCGGACGGCGTGTCGGTGGGCTTGCCCTCCAGACACGGGATCAGCATCACCGGGACCTCGTGGAGGTGGTCGTTGAGGTAGCGCGCCGAGTCCTCGACGCGAGGGCGTTGTTGATCACGCAGGTCACCGGTCTGCGGCTTCTCCATCGCCAGATAGGGGGTGGCGTTGGTGCGGTAGATCTCGGCCAGCGCGCGCTTCTTGGCCGGATCCTCGACGAACACCCACTGCCAGCCCTGATTGTTCGACCCGGTGGGCGCCTGCAGCGCGATGTCGAGGCACTCCATCAGTACCTCCCGCGGAACCGGCTTCTCGAAATCCAGCCGCTTGCGCACTGAACGGGTGGTGGTCAGGACTTCATCGGCAGATAAGTTCAGCGTCATTTTTTCGAGACTACATTCGCGACATGGCAATCGAATTACCGCAGGACGTCATGCAACGACTCCAGTCCGATCACTACGGCTGGCTGACCACCGTCGCCCGATCCGGGCAACCGGTGCCACGCCTGGTGTGGTTCTACTTCGACGGCGCCGATGTGCTGGTCTACACCGAGCCGGGCGCGGCGAAGGTCCGCCACATCGGCCGCCATCCCCGGGCCAGCCTGAACCTGGACTCCGACGGCCACGGCTCCGGCATCATCGTCGTCGGCGGCGTCACGACCGTCGACGCGGAAGGCGCCGACCCGCGCGAGGACGCCCCGTACTGGGCGAAGTACGCCGGCGACGCCGAGCGGATCGGCCTGACCGACGCGATGGGCCAGTACGACCTGCGGCTGCGCATCAGCATCGACAAGGTGTGGACCACACCGACACCGGGCTGAAACATCCAGCGGGCGCACCCCATTCAGCGGAAGTCGCGGGACTTGGAGGCCACCCGCATGCTCAGCGGACCCATGCGGTCCGCCACCACGGTGACCGCGCCGGTGGCGTTCTGCACGATGCCGCGCACGACCAGCGCCGACGCCGACTGCGCCAACCGGCGGTGACGCGACCACACCCCCGGCGAGCACAGCACGTTGACCATGCCGGTTTCGTCCTCGAGGTTGAGGAACGTCACCCCCTGCGCGGTGGCCGGCCGCTGCCGGTGCGTCACCGCCCCGGCGATCAGCACCCGGGTGCCGTCGGGCACCCCCAGCAGGCGGTCGGCGGGTACCACGCCCATCTCGTCGAGGTTCTCCCGCAGGAACTGGGTCGGATAGCTGTCCGGTGACACCCCGGTCGCCCACACATCCGACACCGCCAGCTCCAACTCGGTCATCCCGGGCAGCGACGGGATCTGCGCCGACGAGCCCACCCCCGGCAACCGGTCGGGCCGCTCGGCGGCGGCCGCCCCCGCCGCCCACAGCCCCTCCCGGCGGGTGATGCCGAAACACCCCAGCGCTCCTGCGGTGGCCAGCGCCTCGGTCTGCGGCACCGACAACTGCACGCGGCCGGTCATGTCGAGCAGAGAGCTGAACGGGCCGTGGGCTTTCCGTTCCTCGACCAGCTTCTCTGCCAGCTCGTCCCCGATGTGCCGGACACTGCCCAGACCCAGCCGGACCTCCATGCCGGCGTTCTCCAGCGTGGCGTGGGCGAGGCTCGCGTTGACATCCGGGCCGTGCACGATCACCCCGTGCCTGCGGGCGTCGGCAACCAGCGACTGCGGCGAGTAGAAGCCCATCGGCTGCGCCCGCAGCAGCGCCGCGCAGAACGCCGCCGGATGATGCAGCTTGAACCACGAGGAGTAGAACACCAGCGATGCGAAGCTCAGCGAATGGCTTTCCGGGAAACCGAAATTGGCGAATGCCTCCAACTTCTCGTAGATCCGTTCGGCCACCTCGCCGGTGATGCCGTGCAGCTCGCGCATCCCGTCGAAGAATCTGCCCCGCAGCCGGCGCATCTTCTCCGTCGACCGCTTCGAGCCCATCGCGCGCCGCAGCTGATCGGCCTCGGCCGCCGAGAAACCCGCACAGTCGACCGCCAGCTGCATCAGCTGCTCCTGGAACAGCGGCACCCCCAACGTCTTGCGCAGCGCGGACTCCATCGACGGATGCTCGTAGGTGACGGCCTCTTCACCGTTGCGCCGCTTGATGTAGGGGTGCACCGAGCCGCCCTGGATCGGGCCCGGCCGGATCAGGGCGACCTCGACCACCAGGTCGTAGAACACCCTGGGCTTGAGCCGGGGCAGGGTGGCCATCTGCGCGCGGGACTCCACCTGGAACACCCCGACCGAGTCGGCCCGCTGCAGCATCTCGTACACCGCAGCCTCGCCCAGATCCAACTTGGCCAGGTCCACATCGATGCCCTTGTGCTCGGCGACCAGGTCGATGCAGTAGTGCAGCGCGGAGAGCATCCCCAGGCCCAGCATGTCGAACTTCACCAAACCGATTGCCGCACAGTCGTCTTTGTCCCACTGCAGCACGCTGCGGTTCTCCATCCTGGCCCACTCGACCGGGCACACGTCGGCGATGGGGCGATCGCAGATCACCATGCCGCCGGAGTGGATGCCCATGTGCCGGGGCAGGTTGCAGATCTGCATGGCCAGGTCCACCACCTGCTCCGGGATGCCTTCCACGTCCGGGGAGTCGGCCAGCCCGTTCCACCGGCTGATCTGTTTGCTCCAGGCGTCCTGCTGCCCCTGGGAGAAGCCCAGGGCGCGGGCCATGTCGCGCACCGCGCTGCGGCCGCGGTAGGTGATCACGTTGGCCACCTGGGCGGCGTACTCGCGGCCGTACCGCTGGTAGACGTACTGGATCGCCTTCTCGCGCAGGTCGGATTCGATGTCGATGTCGATGTCGGGCGGTCCGTCCCTGGCCGGGGACAGGAACCGCTCAAACAGCAACTCGTTGGCCACCGGGTCGACGTTGGTGACCTTCAGTGCGTAGCAGACCGCCGAATTGGCCGCCGAACCTCGGCCCTGAGCGAGGATGTCGTTGAGTCGGCAGAATCGGGTGATGTCGTGCACCACCAGGAAATAGCCCGGAAAGCCGAGTTGCTCGATGACGGCCAGCTCGTGCTCGATCTGGGCGTAGGCCCGGGGGGCGCGCTCGGGCGGGCCGTAGCGGTCCCGGGCGCCTTCGGCGACCAGGTGCCGCAGCCAGCTGATCTCGGTGTGACCGTCGGGGACGTCGAACGGTGGCAGCTTCGGCGCGATCAGCGCCAACCCGAACGCGCACTGCTCGCCGAGCTCGGCCGCAGCCGTCACCACGTCGGCGGGGAAGATCCGGGCCATCTCCGCGCCGGACCGCAGGTGTGAACCACCCAGCGGCGCAAGATATCCCGCGGCGTCGTCCATCGAGTTGCGGGCCCGGATCGCCCCCATCGCCATGGCGAGTCTGGCCCGATCGGGTCCGGCGACATGCGCGGCGGTGGTGGCGACGACGCCGAGCCCGAAGCGGGGTGCCAGTGCGGCGAGCGCGGCGTTGCGTTCGTCGTCGAGCGGGTGACCGTGGTGGGTGAGCTCGACACTGACCCGGTCCCGCCCGAACCGCTCGACCAGGTCGGCCAGCGCGGCCTCGGCAGCC
>CAXEZH010000073.1:0-9024 GCA_964000695.1 uncultured Mycolicibacterium sp.
ATCTCGTTGTCCGACAGCTGATCGCCGTCCTCTCCGCGCGCATCGACCAGCATGCTCAGCACGTCGGTGGCGCGACCGCGCTCCGCGTTCGCGCGCCGACGGGCGATGAGTGGCAGCACGACCTCGTCGATCCTGCGATTGACGTCCCTCAGCGTGCCCCAGGAACGCAGGGCGCCGAGCTGGCGTGCCGCGTAACGAATCGGTGTCTCGGTCGACAGTGCCAAGTCCAGCAGGTCCGCGAACGGCTTCCCGAGCCGCTCGATGTCCTCGGCCGCATGCACCCCGAAGATCACCTGAACGATCACATCGAGAGTCAGGTCGCGACCGGCGTCGAGCATGCGGACCGGTGAGTCCGACGGCCAGGACGCCATCGCCGAGTGGGTCGCGGCCTCGATGGCTGGGACGTAGCTCCGCAGGATGTCTCCGTGTAGCGGCGGGGTGAGCAGCTTGCGCCGCCGCAGATGCTCCGGTTCCTCCAGCACGAACATCGACCGGCGACCGTAGATCGCGGCGGCCGGTCCCACCCCTTCACCGCCCAGCAACACATCGGGTTTGGCGGTGAACACCTGCTTGGCGAGGGCGGGATCTGCGACGGCGACGACGCGGCCGTAGCCGAGGACGGGCAGTGCGATCACCGGGCCGTAGCTCTGCACCAGTCGGCGCACCAACGGCTGACCGCCGACGCCGTACGCCGCGGCATAGAGGCCTCCGAACAACGGGGCCATCAACGGAGGAGAGGGCAAACTCGGTGGACGCACGATTGCCACCATGGCATGACGCCGCCGGCACATGGTGGAGTTCGGTGCAAACCAATGCGCGCGGCGAGATCAGGACAGCGTGATGGCCGCGACGCCGCCGGCGTACAGAGCGAGCATCAGGACCGTTTCGAAGCCGACGTTGCCCACGCCATGCTTCTGGCGGCGGAGCAAACCCAGCATCAGCGTCGACACCAGCACGATCGACAACACCACCCAGGCCATTTCCGCGGGCCCGACCGCTGAATAGATTGTGCCGTCGCGGTATACGGCGTCCAATACCACCAAGATCAGCAGGTCGTAGGAGTTGCCGCCGAGGATGTCGCCGACAGCCAACGACAGCGACCCACGGCGCACAGCCGTGACGGCGACCACCAGTTCGGGCAGCGACGTCGCAGTGGCAGTGAAGATCCCGCCCATCAACGACTGGTCCATACCGACCTGCGCCGACAACGTCGGAGCGACCTGGGACAGCACCCAGCCGCACACCGAGACCAACGCGGCGAGGGCGATGAAGCTGAGCCAGGTCTGCACGACACTCAGCGGCGGCGTTTCGTCCGCGGCCTTCTCCGGAGGTGTCTCCGACGTCAATCGCGGTTGCCACATCGGCGCTCGTTCGGCGCCGCGCGTCAACCGCAGGCCAAGCACGTATCCCGCCACGATCAGCACTGACACCGGATGGATGCCGTGGCTTCCGAGCCCCGGCAACACCATGGCGAACAGCGGCAGCGCGAGCAGACCGATCAGCACCACACCCTGCAGCAGGTTCGGCTCTGATGCGGCGGCGTGCTCCAGATTGGCCCGCCGGTAGGTCATGTCGGCGATCGCCAGGAATGTGGTCTGCACCGCAATGCCACCGACTGCGTTGCTGACCGCCAGGGAGGCGTCGCCGTTCCACGTGGCCGACACCGACATGATCGAACCCGACAGCGATGTGACCGCGCCGATCAGGATCGCGCCGGTGAGCAGGTCGCCCAGGCCGGTGATCTTGGCGATCTCCTCAGCCCGTCGGGTCAGCAGCACTCCGCCGCCGCCGATCAGCCCTGCCGCAACGACGAAGACGAGCAGGTTGGTGGTCAACGACTCAACCACGATCGGTGCTCCGCGTCATGTCGCTGCGCGTGCCCCGACATAGGAGGCCCAAACACCAAGATCAGCGGTAGACCAGATCGATGCGGCGGAAGGCGCCCAGCTCGTGATCGTCACGGAAACCGTCGTGGTCGCGCCGGCATCTCTCGTCGGCCTCCTCGGCGTAGCGCACGATGTCGTCGACGAAAAGATCAGGGATCCCCATGGCATCGACGATGTCCGGTTCGACGTCGTGGTCCAGCAGACCGGCCTCGTCGGAGAGCGCGTGCGCCTGGGCGAGCACCTCGCCGCAGATCCGGGCGTACTCACACCACTTCTTGAACGACAGATCGTCGAGGTCGATGTCGTCGCGAAACCACGACCGCTCCCGCACCAGGAAGCTGATGCCGCGGTGCTTGATGCTGCCGTAGAACACGTCCCCGCTGACCAACTGCACGCGCTGGCCATGCACGACGCGGTCGGCGTTACCGTCGACGACGTGCTCGGAGTGCGGCACCAGGCCGTCCAGCGCAGAACGACGGGCCTGTTTGAACTCCAGCAGCAAATCGTCGGAGGCGTCGGCGTGGGGCCCCTCGATCATCACGTAATAGCGCACGAGCCCCAGGGACGCGGTGCCCTGGCCGCGTCGCTCGGCGACGTCTTTGACGCGCATCGTCCCAGCGCGTGGCGGCACCACCAGCCCGGATTCGGCGACGTAACGGTCGATCAGTTCCTGGAACTCGTCGCGGCGGCTGGTGATGGGCACCAACTTCTTGCTGGCGCGAAAGCCGGTCTTGTTTTCGTTGTAGTACTTCTTGGTCAGCCACTTGGCCCGGCCGCCGGAGGTGGCGTCGTCGAACAGATCGGCGATGAGCTCCGGCGCGTTGTCGCGGCGGAGGTCGGCAGATTCCTCGGTGTTGTCGGCGGCGTAGACGTTGACCTTGTCGGCGTAGCCACGCACGAACGACCGTGCGATCTTGCGGCGCTTGCCGCTGCCGTAGTCGCCGATCTCCTCGGCCGCGATCAGGAAGCCTGTCGCCCCGCGTTTGAGGTCCCAGGTGAAGGGAGCGTAGAAGACCTCGTCGTAGTCATTGATGCCGAAGATCGGGACGTTGTCGGCGTTGGGCATGACGCCGAAGTTCTCCGGATGGACATCGCCGGCGGCCAGCACCGTCGGCATCCACGAATCGTCACCGGCCATGTCCCGGTAGAAGAGCAGTGCGGTCCCGCGGAAGAAGGAGAACCGCGACGACGCGAGCTTGTCGAACTTGCCGAACGCTTCCTCGTTGTGCCGGGCGATCCGCAATTGGTGGTCTTCCCGGATCGTCTGGCGGACGTGGGTGCGCCGGTCGTTTCCGGTCAGCATGCGCGGCAGGGGCACCATCTGACCCTCGGCCCGCGCCTGGGCGAGAACGCGAAAAGCCTCCATCTGCGAGGCGATCCGCGGCTTACCGTCGCAGCTGGACGCAACGTCCGGACGAGCCGAGACCCGCCCCCCGGCGTCCGTCTCTTCGGCGTCATCGTCAGCGCCGTCGTGTCCGTCCTCCCGGTGACTGTCGGGGTTTCGCTGCGCCGCCGGGCTTGCCAACGCCTCGAGAACCTCAGCCTTGGTGGCTTTGGCCGGCAGATCGAGCCCCAGTGCCTTGGCGGCGTGGTGGAGCTCGTCCCGGGTCGCGGCTTTCTCATCCATGCTGCTAGCGGTCTATCCACTGACCAGCGCGTTCAAACAGCGTGGTAGGGGGGCTGACAGGGCCCGCGAGCGCAGGGGCCCGAACTCTCAGCTATTTCATAACCAGTGATATTCGAATAGTAGTTACTATCTGAATATGGAATCTGATGGGAAACTGCGCAGGCTGACCCGGGCGGAGGCGAGGGCGCAGACCAGAGAGCGCCTGCTCGACGCCGCGGCAGAGGTGTTTGCGCGCAAGGGCTACGGCGCGGCCTCGGTGGAACTGATCGCCGAGTCGGCCGGCTTCTCCGTGGGCGCGGTCTACTCGAACTTCTCCGGCAAGGAGCAACTGTTCAGCGAGCTGATGTCTCAGCGCGCCGCGGGGCGGGTCGAGGCAATCGTGGCGGCGATGGGCAGTGCCCGCGAGCAGGGCGAAGACCCGCTGGCGGTGCTCGGCCGGATGCTGATTGTGGCTGCGGACAAGGACATCGAGACCGCCGCGTTGCAGACCGAGTTCTGGTTGCACGCGGTGCGCAACCCGCAGACCATGGACATTCTCGCGCGCGGCACCGACCGGACCCTCGCGATGTTGCGTGACGTCCTCGCGCAACTGCTCGAGGACCACGGGGTCGATCGCAGCGTGACGCCGGAATCGTTCGCCGTCGTGGTGCTCGCTCTGTACCAGGGCTTGGTCCGGCAGCGACGCACCGACCCCGGTCGGGTCTCCGAGGACTTGTTCGGCCAGGCGCTGGCCTGGCAGATCGCCGGGATGCCCAAAGCCGCCGACCGTGCGAGCCGGAAGTAGGCGAATCAATGGATCATTTGCAGAACATCTCGATGATTTCGGTCTACGCCATCCCGGCTTTCCTGGTGTTGATGGCCGTCGAGTTTGTCGCCTATCACCGAGAGAGACGCGACGCCGTCGGTGAGCCGGGAGGCGGCCGAGACAAGGCCGGCGTATCGGCGCGTGATGTCACGACGAGCCTGTCGATCTATGGCATCGGCCGCGTCGTCAAGCCGCTGGACAAATTCATCGAGCTGCCCGTGGTGGCCGTCGCTGCGGCGCTGACACCGTTGACCCTGTCGGCCTCGCAGTGGTGGGTCTGGGCGCTCGCCCTCGTCCTCGCCGACCTGGCCTACTACGCCAAACACCGGATGTCGCACCGTGTTCGACTGTTCTGGACGGGCCACAGCGTGCATCACTCCAGCCAGTACTTCAATTTGTCCACAGCTGTTCGGCTGCCGTGGCTGATCCCCGGCTCATTCCTGATGTCGGTCGTCTATGTGCCCTTGGCGCTGATCGGCATCCCGGTCTGGATGATCTTTCTGGCGCAGTCGGTCGTGTTGCTCTACCAGTTCCCGATCCACACCGAGCGCGTCGACCGATTGCCTCGCCTCGTGGAGTTCGTTGTCAACACCCCATCGCATCACCGGGTCCACCATGGCGCCAACAACCCGTACCTGGACAAGAACTACGGCGGCATTCTCATCGTCTGGGACCGGATCTTCGGCAGCTACGCAGACGAGGTCGAGCCGGTACGGTTCGGTCTGACCACGAACATCGACACGTTCAATCCGGTCAAGGTGAACTATCACGAGTTCGCCGCCATGGTGGGCGACGCGTGGCGGGCCGAGACCTGGCGCGGCCGCGTCGGATACCTGCTGAATCCGCCCGGTTGGTCGGAGAAGACGACACCGACGGCGCGCCCGGGCCGCCATGTGCTGGAGGCGGTGGGCTGAGGTGGCGACCTGGACTGAAGCCTGACGCGACGCCGCGACATCGCCGACAATGGAGTACGCGACCAAGGAGCGAACCCATGTCAGCTGTGCTCGTCACCGGCTTCGGGCCGTTCGGCAACACCCCGGTCAATCCTGCCCAGTTCGTCGCCGAAGCCCTCGACGGACGCGTGATCGCCGGTGCGTCGGTGACCGCGCGGATCGTGCCGAACGTGTTCTGGGAGTCGGTCTCCGCGGCGGTCGCCGCTGTCGGTGAGGTGGGCGCCGACCTCGTCGTGATGCTCGGCGAATACGGTGGCCGATCGATGATCACCGCCGAACGCCTGGCGCAGAACATCAATGACAGCGCGCGCTACGGCCTGGCCGACAACGCGGGCCGTGTTCTCGACGGTGAACCGACGGTGCCCGGCGGTCCCGTCGCCTATCTTGCGACCGCGCCGGTGAAGGCGATGGTGTTGGCGATGCGGCGTGCCGGTGTGCCTGCTGACATCTCCGACGCCGCCGGCACCTTCGGCTGCAATCACCTCATGTACGGCATGCTGCATCACCTGGCGACCACCGGATCGCCGGGCCGGGCCGCGTGGCTGCATCTGCCCGCGCTGCCCGAGGTCGCGGCCTTGGAGCGCAATCTCGGGATGCCCAGCATGTCGGTCGACACCGCGGTCACCGGCGTCGCCGCCGCCATCGAGGCGGCCGTGACCCACGCCGTCGACGTCGAGCAGCCCGTCGCGTCCCGGCTGCTGGTGTGACCGCCGTAGCGTTTAGGCGGCGGCAGCCAGCGGGAAACGCGAAGACGGACGTGTGAGAAGACGACGAGTGAGGCAGTCGTGAACTTGGTGAATGTCGCCCTCGTGGTGGGCGCGGGCGTCGTGTTGGTCCTGGTGCTGCTCTCGGAGCGGCTGAGCTCGTGGAGCCTGCCCGCGCCGCTGCTGGCGGTGGTGATCGGCGCGGCCATCGGTCCGCACGCCCTCGATGTGATTCCGTTCGACCGGCTCGCCGAATACCGTGACCCGCTGCTGACCGAAGGATCGCGCATCGCGCTCGGGGTGGGACTGGTTGGTGTGGCGTTACGCCTGCCGCACGGATACTGGCGACGGAACTGGCGGTGGATCGCCGGCATCATCGGTGCCGGCATGGCGGTGATGTGGTTGACGGCTGCCGGTCTGCTGCTCGCGGTGGGGCTGCCGTTGACCCTGGCACTGCTGGTCGGCGCCATGCTGACCCCGACCGACCCGATCACCACCACGCCCGTTGTCACCGGCGCCAACGCCGAAAAGTATGTGCCGGAACGGGTTCGCTTCAACCTGTCCGGTGAGAGTGGCGTCAACGACGGCCTCGGCTTCCTGTTCGTGATGCTGCCGTTGTTGCTGTTGACGGTGGCACCCACCGGCCAGGCGTGGACACAGTGGCTGGTCGATGTGGTGCTGTGGAAGGTGCTCGGCGCCGCGGTGTTGGCGGCGCTGGCCGGTTGGCTGTTCGGGAAGGCCTATATCGCCTGCAGGAGCCGCGGCTACATCGACCAGGGCAGCCTGCTCATCATCGCCATCCCGGTCGGGCTGTTCATGCTCGGTCTGCTCAAACTCATCGGCACCGACGGCATCCTCGGGGTGTTCATCACTGCGGCGGTGTTCGGACAGGTGGTGCAGCAGTCGGCCGAGGAAGTGCAGGACACCGTCGCCGACGCGTTGACACGGCTGCTGATGATCCCGCTGTTCCTGCTGCTGGGGGTGTTCCTCCCGGTCGGGGAGTGGGCCCATATGAGTCCGGTGTTGCTGCTCGGGCTCGCCGCGGCGGTGTTCGTGCGCCGCGTCGTTGCGGTGTGGCTGGTCAGCCCCGTCTACCGAAACCTGCACACCCGCCAGGAGCTCGCATTCATGAGCTGGTTCGGACCGATCGGAGTGTCAGCGCTGTACTACGCGATGGACGCCGCGAGTCGATTGGGTGACGAACGGGTCTTCGTCTACGTGTCGTTCGCGATCGCGGTTTCCGTGGTGCTGCACGGTCTGTCGACCGTGCCGTTGAGCAAGTGGCTGGCCACCCACAACGACCGCACAACGGAAACCACTGCACCTCAACAGCATTGACCGGCCAGGATCAACCCACTCGACCCGAGACGTACTGCTCGGTGCGCTCGTCTGAGGGGTTGGTGAAGATCTTGTCCGTCTGGCTGTACTCGACGAGGCGGCCGCGGGGGTTCTCCTCGTCGTCGTCGAGCTGCACCATCAGGAACGCGGTCATGTCCGAAACCCGCGCTGCCTGCTGCATGTTGTGCGTCACGACGATGATCGAGTAGTCCTTCTTCAGCTCCATCATCAGATCCTCGATCTTGCCGGTGGAGATCGGGTCCAACGCCGAGCAGGGCTCGTCCATCAGGACCACGTCGGGCTTGGTGGCGATCGACCGCGCGATGCACAACCGCTGCTGCTGGCCGCCGGACATGCCGTAGGCGTTGTCGTCCAACCGGTCCTTGACGTCGTCCCACAGCGCGGCCCGGGTGAGGGCCTCCTCGACGATGTCGTCGAGGTCGCTCTTCTTCTTCGTCCCCAGCACCCGTGGGCCGAAGGCGATGTTCTCGAAGATCGACTTGGGGAACGGGTTGGGCGCCTGGAACACCATCCCGATGCGTTTGCGGACCTCCACGGCGTCGACCGACGGGTCGTAGAGATCCTGACCGTGATAGCGGATGTGGCCCTCGATGCTCGCGGCCGGGATGAGGTCGTTCATCCGGTTGAAGCACCGGATCAGCGTGCTCTTGCCGCATCCCGACGGCCCGATCAGCGCGGTGATGTTGTTCTTGTAGATGTCGAAGGTGACATCCTCGACCGCCGGCTTCTTACCGTAGCGAACAGTGAGATCCTCTACCGAGAAGAGTGTTTCGCGCTCGGTCTCGCTCTGCGGCTCGCCACGCTGTTCGCGTGATTCGCGCGCGGTCTCTTCGACCGAGGGCAGTGCCTGGACGGCGGGCCGCTCCTCCTCTCCGGTCTGTTGAGTGGCTGGGGCTGTGGTCTTGTCTGTCATGGCTTCCTCACCAACGCTGTTCGTATCGATTTCGCAGCCAGATGGCGAACGAGTTCATCGCCAGCAGCATCACCAGCATCACGATGATCCCCGCTGCGGCCAGAATGATGTATTCCTGCTGCGCCCTGGCGAAATAGTTGAAGATCTGCACGGGCAGAACCGTGTACCTGTCGAAGAATCCTTCCGGGACGAATGTGACGAACGTCGCCGCACCGACCAGCAACAGTGGCGCAGTCTCTCCGATCGCCCGGCCCACCGCGAGAATCACCCCGGTGGCGATACCGGGGATCGACGCCGGCAGGACCTGGTGCCGGATCGTCTCCCACTGTGTCGCCCCGACCGCCAGCGATGCCTGCCGGATCGACGGTGGCACGGCGCGGATGGCTTCGCGCGCCGCGAGGATGACCGTCGGCAGCACCAGCAGGGCCAACGTGATGGAGCCCGCGGCGACGACGAAACCCAGGCTCAACGGCCCGCGGACGATGAATGCCAGACCCAGAATCCCGTACACGATGGACGGAACCGCCGCCAGGTTCTGAATGTTCAACTCGATCAGACGATTCCACCAACGCTCCCGGTCGGCATACTCCTCGAGGTAGATCGCCGCGCCTACCCCGAGCGGTACGACCAGAGCGATCACACCGCCGATCACGAACAGGGAGCCGACGATCGCGTTGAGGAATCCGGAGTCCTCCGGGAACGGTGCGGTCGGCTCGGTGAACAGCTCGAGGCCCAGCCGCGGGAAGCCTTCGACGAACGCATCGATGATCAGGGCCG
>CAXEZH010000074.1:0-5431 GCA_964000695.1 uncultured Mycolicibacterium sp.
CCGCGCCTCGTCGGCGTCGGCGACCAAGACATCATCGGACTCGTCCCGCGGAGTCGGCTCCGGTTCGGTCTTCACAGCCGGCCGGCGCACCCGCGGCGCGAGGCCGCCCGACATCGCCACGGTCAACCCGCCGATGCCGGCGAACCACAGGAATACCGCTGGCCCGAACGTCGCCTGATCGACTCCGACCTCACCGAAATTGCCCAACGTCCCGCCGCCGGCGTACCCCAGGAGTGCCATGGTCACCGCCGCCAGCGCCGCCGCCACCGCCACCTTCGCCAGCGCAGTCAGCGGGGGCAGCGGCCGGCGGGCGCACTGCTGGCCGAGCGCGACTCCGGACACGGCGGCGACGATCATCAACGCAACCCAAACCGGGCCCAGAGGTGGGGTCGGCGCTACGGCGAGTATCGGAAGCGCAGGGATGTCGCCGCCGAACACCGTGAACGAGCTGAACGTCGCCAGTCCCACATGCGCACTGGACCCCACGGCGACCGCCGCCGCACCCACCATCACGTTCGGTACGTACAGCACTGAAAGCACTGTAAGGCTGAGCTGGCCGAACACCGAGTCGGTGATCGCGTACAGCTCGTGCATCGTCGACCAGTGCACGACCAGGGACCCGGCGGTGATCACTCCGGAGAGCCCCATCAGCGCCAACACCCCGGCCGCGGCAGCGCGAACCGCGTCGAACAACCAGCTCGGCAGCGGTGACGACCTCAGCAACCGCCGCCCGATCCGGGAACCGACCCCCGCCACGGCGCCGATCGCGTGCACGACCAGCACCCCGCCGAACGCGCGCAGCGCATCGGGCGTCTGCAGATCGGTCAGAACCGACGCGGCGTCATGGATGACCGCCAGACAGAGCGCCGCGATCAGAATCGGGCCGCCGACCGCCGAAGCCACGACCCAGCGCGTGACGAACCAGGATGCGCTCGTGGTGGCGGCGGCCGTTGTGCGCGCGGTGCCGTAGATCATCGCCAGCACCGGCAGCAGCGGCATCACCCCGAGCGCGCTGCCGGCGATCGAAACGGGAACCTGATGGACGGCCAGCCACATGCTGGCGATCGCGCCGAATGCGCCGGTCATATCGCTGTTGGCGATCAACAGCTGAAGCAGCACCACCGCGGCGATGACGACCAGCGCCACGATCGACGGCCCGAAGGCGACCCGGAGCAGATCACGTGCCTGCCGGGTTCCGCTTGCCGGGCGGGGGGCGCCGCCCGGGTGCGGTCGTCTGGTCACGGGTGAAGTCGCTCCTCGCGAAAGCTCGGGCGCACGCCTCACGCGCACGCGCGGCTCAGACTACGACGACGACTGATCCGACTGCGGCGATGACGACTGGTGTTGCGCAGGAACTTGGGTCGTCGGCGCGTTGCTCGCCGGCGGCTGGCCGTACGTCGGGTATCCGGTCGGCGGAGTCGGAGAACCCGACTGCGAGGACGGGCCGGACTGCGGGGACGGCGCGGACCCCGAGGACGCCGGGAAGCCGCCGGTCGACGGGCCGGTGCTGGGGTAGCCGCCGTAGGGCGTCGGATAGCCGGGACGCCCCTGTTGCTGCGGCTGACCCTGCGGCTGACCGTAGTAGTGCCCGGGGTACTGACCGAAGTGCTGCGGCTGGTCGTAGCGCGGCCGCGGTGCGGGTGCGGTGAGAATGCCGGACTGGAACAACACCACCACGACGGCGATCGCAGCCTGCAGCAGCGTGAACGCGATCACGAGGTAGAGACCCCAGTCGACGGTCGCTCCACTGGGCTTCTTGATCACCTCGGCGATGACGAGCAAGAAGGCCAGCACCGCGCCGACAGCTGCGATCGGCGTGTAATTCGGCTGCTTGGGCAGCAGGCTCAGGCCCGAGAGCAGTCCCGCCAGCACCGCCGCGATGACCGCGAACAGCAACCCCAGCGAGCTTCCGCTGAGCTGGCCCAAGCCGGGGAAATCCGACGCGGTGATGGTGAACTGCGGCGCGAACCCGGCCAGGTACACCAGCAGACCCAGCGCGGCGACGGCCCCGCTGAGGTATGCCGGCAACTTGCTGGGGCCCTCAGCGCACGGACCGCTGTCGGGCACCCTGCTGAACTGCTGGGTCGGCGCGGCGAACTGATTGGTCTGCGGCTGCGTGGGCTGGTAACCGGGGCCTCCGGGCGCGCCTTGGGGGTACGACATGGACTCTCCTGTGCGATACGGGCACCGCATCGTCGGTGACGGGGCGGTGCCGACACGATCCGCCGGCGGGGCGACGGACAGCGTGGGCGATTCGGTCACCCACGCTAGCGCACCCCCGGAGTGCCCCTCCTGCACCTGGGCCCGCGCCCGGGACTCACAGCGAACTCACAAAATCACCGCCGGTGAGCGGCATTCGTCGCGCCCATCCGGTGCGCGCTGCGCAGCGACCCCCTTGCGGTCCCGTATTGGAACACGTTCTAATTCTCCGCATGGACTTTGGATTGGTGCTGTTCACCTCCGATCGCGGGATCGCGCCGGCGGCTGCGGCCAAGCTGGCCGACGATCACGGCTTCACCACGTTCTATGTGCCCGAACACACCCACATCCCGATCAAGCGCCAAGCCGCGCACCCCACGACCGGTGACGACTCACTGCCCGACGACCGCTACATGCGCACGTTGGACCCCTGGGTGTCGCTGGGCGCCGCGTGTGCGGTGACGTCCCGGGTTCGGCTGTCCACGGCGGTGGCGCTGCCCGTCGAGCACGACCCGATCACGCTGGCCAAGTCGATCGCGACCCTCGATCATCTGTCCGGCGGCCGGGTTTCCCTCGGCGTCGGCTTCGGCTGGAACACCGACGAACTGGCCGATCACAATGTGCCGCCGGGCCGGCGGCGCACCATGCTGCGCGAGTATCTGGAGGCGATGCGCGCGCTGTGGACGCAGGAGGAGGCCGAGTATCACGGCGAGTTCGTCGACTTCGGCCCGTCGTGGGCCTGGCCCAAGCCCATCCAGTCGCATGTCCCTGTACTCGTCGGCGCCGCGGGCACCGAGAAGAACTTCAAGTGGATCGCCCGGTCGGCCGACGGTTGGATCACCACGCCCCGCGACTTCGATATCGACGCGCCGGTGAAGCTGCTGCAGGACACCTGGGCCGGCGCCGGGCGCGAGGGCGCGCCGCAGGTGGTGGCGCTGGACTTCAAACCCGACCCGGACAAGCTGGCCCGGTGGCGCGACCTCGGGGTGACCGAGGTGCTGTTCGGGCTGCCCGACCGCAGCCCCGACGAAGTCGCGGCCTACGTCGAACGCCTCGCCGGAAAACTCACCGCCCTCGTCTGAGCGACGTCGTACCGGTCCGACGGGTAACGCCACCCCTGCGACGCCGCGATAATCCAGGTGTGACGACGACGTTGATCCGGCGGGGCGCCGCGGCAGCAGGTGCGGCCCTGGTCGCGCTGACGGTGGGGTGCGCCGACGCGGCCGCCGACCCGCCGCCGCAGCTGCCCGACCTGTCGGGGTACCCGGCCGTCGACTCGGCGCAGTACATGCAGAGCTATCCCCGGTTCACCGGGTTCGACTTCGTCACGCCCGACGGGCAGCTGTGCAGTCACAACACCATGAACTCACTCGACGACCCGAACCGCTTGACCCTGTCGTGCGAGGGGCCGCGCCCGGACCTCGGGCCCGGGACCTGGCAGGTCCTGGTGGCAACCGACGAACCGGCGACCGTCGCCCCGTCGTATCCCCCGCTGGACCCGGCCACGATCGCCGCCTCGGGCGTCAAGCAGCTGCCGCCGGGCCACAAGATCGTCTATCGGGACATCGAGTGCGGCGTCGACGATTCCGGGATGACGGCCTGCCGCGTGGGTGAGCACGGCTTCGTCCTGACCCCGACCGCGACGACCTTGTTCTGACAGCCCGGCTACCGCAGCAAAGCGCGGTTGCCGTTGTCGGTGGACGTGACCGTGACTGCGGCCCCGAGCGGGTCGGCCTCGGCCAGGACGGCGACCAGGTCGGGGTCCTCGCTGGTGGCCATGAAGCGGGAGCCGTCCGCGTCCAGGCGCCCGACGATGATGCCGGTACGTACGGGCCAGTCGTGGCGCACCGAATAGGTCTCGATCGTGCCCGTCCCGTCCGCCCGCTTGGTCACCGGCACGGCCGGCAGCGCGGCGACCTGCGCATTGAGCTCTGCGCTGCGGGACTGCCGCCACGGCGCCGGTTCGGTCGAGTAGACACCGGCCGAGTACTTGCTGGCGATCCCGCCGTTGGCGCCGACGAAGCCGAAGCGACCCGGGGTGTCGCGCATCCGGGCGACGGTTTCGGCGATCGCGTGCAAGGAATAGCTGTTGCCGGGGCCGCCGAAGTACGGCAGTCCGCCGGTGAGGGTCAGGCCACGGGGGTCGTCGGGCGCCAGACCCAGCGCGTCGCAGATCACGAACACCGGGAACGGGAAGCAGCTGTAGAGGTCGAAGGTGGCGACCTGGTCGACACCGATGCCGGCCACCCGCAGCGCCTCGTGGGCCGCCATCGCCGATGCCGGGGCGGCACCGAGGTCCGCACGGTCGAGCAGGGGCTGCTCCACCAAATCGGAGTGGCCGTGCAGATAGACCCAGTTGCGTTCCGGCACACCGAGTCTGCGCGCAGCGGCAACCGAGGTCACGATGGCGGCAGCACCCTGGTTGACGGTGTCGCGGGCCACCAGAAGACGGGGATAGGGGTCGCAGATCATCCGGTTCTCGTCGGTGACGGTCTCGACCTCTTCCACCGACCGTTCCACCGGTGACGACGAGAACGGGTTCTTGGCAGCAACTTTCGACATCGGCGCAAACAGTTCGGCCATCTCCCGGCGGTACCGGGCGACGCTGTGGCCGAGCCGGGCCCGCCGCGCGTTGTCGAGCAGCCCGTACTGCACCGGCGCGCCCGTCAGGCCGTGCTGAATGGTGTATTCGTCGATGTAGCTGAAGATCTGGTGGCCGCGATCCTCCAGTTGGCCGTCGATGTTCTCGGTGAAGTCGGGCTTGTCGTCGCGGTCGGCGAAGTACTTGGCGGTGGAGCCGGCCTCGGAACCCATGATCATCACCACGTCGGCCTCGCCGGCGACGATGGTGTTGCCCGCCTCGGTGACGAGCTTCTGCGGGCTCTGCCCGCCCACGGGTTCGAGCACCACCCGGGCGGGGTCGCCGCCGATGCGTCGCATGACCGAGCGGGGATAGTTGTTCGACTTCCCCAACACGGCCGGCATCGGCCCGGAGATCTCGAACTGCCGCAGCCCGAACACCGTGTCGATGGCGGCAGCCACCTGCGCAGCGTCGGCGTCGGTGTCCTGCAGCGCCGCGTGGGCGGCGGCGGTGGCCAGCTCGACTGCGGACATGCCCCGGTAGTCGGGGTCGTCGATGCGTTCGGTGAACTGTCCGACGCCGATGATGACCGGCGTGCGCTCGTCAACTGCCATGTCCAGCTCCTCTTGAGTTACTTCGAGAGGCTAATAG
>CAXEZH010000075.1:0-29526 GCA_964000695.1 uncultured Mycolicibacterium sp.
CCGGTCTGCTCGCTCGTTACCTCGCTCGGTGCCGGTCTGCTCGCTCGTTACCTCGCTCGGCGTGCCAGCCGCTCGGAGTCGCTGATCAGCACACTCTTGCCCTCCAGCCGGATCCAGCCGCGATGGGCGAAATCGGCCAGCGCCTTGTTGACGGTCTCGCGGGAAGCGCCGACGAGCTGGGCGATCTCCTCCTGGGTCAGGTCGTGCGTCACGCGCAGCGCTCCGCCCTCCTGGGTGCCGAACCGCTGAGCGAGCTGCAGGAGCTGTTTGGCGACCCGGCCGGGCACATCGGTGAAGATCAGGTCGGCGAGGTTGTTGTTGGTGCGGCGCAGACGGCGGGCCAGCACGCGCAGCAACTGCTCGGCGATCTCGGGCCGGTCAGCGATCCACGCGCGCAACGCTTCGCGGTCCATCGACACCGCGCGCACCTCGGTGATCGTGGTGGCGCTCGAGGTGCGCGGGCCCGGGTCGAAGATGGACAGCTCGCCGAACATGTCGGACGGTCCCATGATCGTCAGCAGGTTCTCCCGGCCGTCCGGCGAGCGGCGACCGATCTTCACCTTGCCGGAGATGATGATGTACAGCCGGTCCCCAGGCTCCCCCTCGGCGAACACGGTGTGTCCGCGCGGGAAGTCCACGGGCTGCAGTTGTTTGGTCAGCGCGGATACGGCGCTGGGTTCCACCCCCTGGAAGATTCCGGCCCTGGCCAGGATCTCGTCCACGTTGCCCCTCTTAAGCTGTTCGGTGTTCAGACATGCGTTTCCAACCTCGAGATCACTCAGTCTAGAGGTAAGCCTTGCCGACGTTGTCGGCAATGAGCCGTCAGCGTGACCTGCTCACGCTACACACGATCGGCATGTCGGGTCTGCTGAAACTCCGTTTTCGGCGCGGGAACGACTGCGGGAACCACGTAGCGGGGCGCCGGCACAGCGTGAACCTGATCGTTCGGTTGGTCCTCGACGAATTCGTCGAAATCGGCGACCCGCATCGGCACCCGCGGTAGGAACCTCAGGGCAGGGCCGTCGGCATCGTGCGCGCGACAGGGGCCGGTGCTGGTGGCCTTGGCATGCTCGAGGTACTCGGCCACATCGTCGGCCGTCACCGTCTCGCGCCCCAGCGCGGATTCGACGCGCTGCAATCCGACGGTCGCCATCATCAGCAACCCGGGGATCAGCACGACGAACAACCACGACACAAGGGTGAAGTAAACACACCCAATATCTCAGCGGGATCACGAATCGTCGACGGTAAGTACCGGTTCCCCACCAGGCCTGTCGGCCCGGCTCAGTACGCTGGCCTGGTGACCGTCAGCGAGCCCTCGGCAGGAAAGCGCGCCGCCGCCAAGGCGGCTCGCGGCGCCTCGTCACGCAAATGGGACGCCGAGACCCGGCTGGGGCTCGTCCGGCGCGCCCGCCGGATGAATCGAACGCTGGCACAAGCGTTTCCGCACGTGTACTGCGAGCTCGACTTCACCAACCCGCTCGAACTGACCGTCGCGACCATCCTGTCGGCGCAGAGCACCGACAAACGGGTGAACCTGACCACGCCTGCGCTGTTCCGCACGTACCGCACCGCGCTGGACTACGCGCGCGCCGATCGCACCGAGCTCGAGGAGCTGATCCGGCCGACGGGCTTCTACCGCAACAAGGCCAATTCACTGATCCGGCTGGGCCAGGAGCTGGTGGAGCGTTTCGACGGGGAAGTGCCGGCCACCATCGATGAGCTGGTCACGTTGCCGGGGGTGGGCCGCAAGACCGCCAACGTCATCCTCGGCAATGCTTTCGACGTCCCCGGCATCACCGTCGACACCCATTTCGGCCGGCTGGTCCGGCGTTGGCGGTGGACGGCCGAGGAGGACCCGGTGAAGGTGGAGCACGCCGTCGGCGAGCTCATCGAGCGCAGCGAGTGGACGCTGCTGAGCCATCGGGTGATCTTCCACGGCCGCCGCGTCTGCCATGCCCGCAAACCGGCCTGCGGGGTGTGCGTGTTGGCCAAGGACTGCCCGTCCTACGGACTCGGCCCGACCGATCCGCTGGTTGCAGCACCCCTGGTGAAGGGACCCGAGACCGAGCACCTGCTGGCGCTGGCCGGCCTGTAGACCGGCGTCGTTCCCTATGAGTGTGTCGGCGCGTTGGAGCATCGTGGCGATGGTGGTTCTCGTCGCCCTCGGTGCAGCGCTGTGGGCCGAACTCGGCGACGATCCGGGCGCCGGACGGGCCGGCTCGAGCGCGTCGGACACGGTGTCCGCGCGGGACCGTCGAGACGCCGACACCGCCGAGGCGCTCGTGGCGCCTCGGGCGCGGGCCGACCTCGATCCCTGCCCGGGTCCGGGTGAGGGCGCCGGTCCGGAGCGACTTCGCGGCATCGTGCTGGAATGCGCCGGCGACGGTGTTCCCGTCGACGTGGCCCGGGCGCTGGCCGGGCGAACCGTCGTGCTGAACCTGTGGGCCTACTGGTGCGGCCCGTGCGCCGACGAGCTACCCGCCATGGCCGAGTACCAGCGCCGCATGGGGCCCGACGTGACCGTGTTGACGGTGCACCAGGACGAGAACGAGAGTGCGGCGTTGCTGCGCCTCGCCGAACTGGGTGTGCACCTGCCGACGCTGCAGGACGGGCGACGTCTCATCGCCGCTGCGCTGCGGGTGCCCAACGTGATGCCGGCCACGGTCGTGCTGCGTCCGGACGGTAGCGTTGCCGAGATCCTGCCCCGATCGTTTGCGACCGCTGACGAGATCGCCGCAGCGGTCGATCCGCAGATTGGAGAGTCGAGGTGAGCTGGGACAGCGGCACCGGCGATCTGGCTCCCGACGCCGCTCCACCGTGGCTGGCGCCGCTGGTGCACCGGCCCGAGGCCGTCAAACACGCCTACCGCCGGCGGGTGCCTGCCGAGGTGCTGGCCACGCTCACGGCCGCCAACACCACCGCCGCGCTGACCGGTGCCCGCCGCGACGCCGCGGTCCTGGTGCTGTTCTCCGGGCCCGGCGGCGGGGAGGCGGGCACGCTTCCCGACGACGCCGACCTGCTCGTCACGGTGCGGTCGTCGACATTGCGTCACCACGCCGGGCAGGCGGCATTTCCCGGCGGCGCTGCCGACCCGGGGGACCAGGGCCCGGTGCACACCGCGTTGCGAGAAGCCACCGAGGAAACCGGGCTGGAAGCGAGCCGACTGCACCCGCTGGCGACGCTGGAGAAGATGTTCATCCCGCCCTCGGGGTTCCACGTGGTGCCGGTGCTGGCCTATTCGCCGGACCCGGGTCCCGTTGCCGTCGTCGACGAAGCCGAGACCGCGGCGGTGGCGCGGGTGCCGGTGCGCGCGTTCGTCAACCCGCGTAACCGCATCATGGTCTACCGGCAGGAGAACACCCGACGGACCGCAGGGCCGGCCTTTGTGCTGCACGAGATGCTGGTGTGGGGATTCACCGGGCAGGTGATCTCGGCGATGCTCGATGTCGCCGGGTGGGCGCGACCGTGGGACACCGAGAACGTGGTCGAACTCAACGAGGCAATGACGCGTCTGGACGCCCAGGACAGCTACGGTGAAGCACAACGATGACATCTTCACAATGGCTGGACATCGCCATTCTCGCTGTCGCGCTCATCGCCGCCATCTCGGGCTGGCGATCCGGAGCGCCTGGTTCGCTGCTGGCCCTCGTCGGGGTCGCCCTCGGCGCGGTGGCCGGTGTGCTGTTGGCCCCGCACGTGGTGGACCACATCAGCGGACCCCGCACCAAGTTGTTCGCGACGCTGTTCCTGATCCTGGTGCTGGTCGTCATCGGTGAGATCGCCGGTGTCGTGCTGGGGCGAGCGGTCCGCGGCGCGATCCGCAACCCGGTCCTGCGGGTCGCCGACTCGGTCGTCGGGGTGGCGGTGCAGCTCGTGCTGGTGCTCACCGCCGCATGGCTGCTCGGTTCTGCGCTGAGCTCGTCCCCGCAACCCAACCTCGCGGCGGCAGTGCGTGACTCGAAGGTGATCGCCGAAGTCGACGCGGTCGCGCCGGGCTGGATGCGGTCGGCGTCGGAACGGCTGGCGGCGCTGTGGGACACCGCCGGCCTGCACGACGTGCTCAAGCCGTTCGGGCCGACCGCGGTGGCCGCCGTCGACGCCCCCGATGCCGCGCTGGCCGAATCAGCCGTCGTCGGCGCGACGAGCCCCAGCGTGGTGAAGGTCCGGGGTCTGGCCTCGAGTTGTCAGAAAGTGCTCGAAGGCAGCGGCTTCGTAGTCGCGCCGAACCGGGTGATGTCCAACGCCCATGTGGTGGCCGGATCCGAGAGCGTGTCCATCGAGGTGGGCGGGCAGAGCTACGAGGCCGGGGTGGTCAGCTACGACCCGGACGCCGACATCTCGATTCTCGACGTGCCGAACCTGCCGTCCGCGCCGCTGCAGTTCGCCGACGGCGAGGCCCCGTCGGGCACCGACGGCATCGTCATGGGTTATCCCGGCGGCGGCGATTTCACTGCCACACCGGCACGGGTCCGGGAGATCATCGAGCTCAACGGCCCCGACATCTACCGCACCACGACAGTCACCCGCGAGGTGTACACCATCAGGGGAACCGTCAAGCAGGGCAATTCCGGCGGGCCGATGATCAACCGCAGCGGCAAGGTGCTCGGCGTGGTGTTCGGTGCCGCGGTCGACGACGCCGACACCGGCTTCGTGCTCACCGCTGACGAAGTGGCGCGGCAGATGGCCCGGGTGGGCAACGTCGATCGGGTGCCCACCGGCACCTGCATCAGCTGACGGGTCGGGTGTAGACCTGCTCGAGGAACCGGGTCAGCTGGTCGTTGACCTGGCCGGGCGCTTCCTCGTGGGCGTAGTGCCCTGCGCCCGCGATCGAGGCGTAGCGCCCGTGCGGCGCGTACTGCCGGGTCCGGTTCACGGGATCGGCCAGCACATACGGATCACCGTCGCCGCGCAGGTGCAGCACCGGCACCGATATCGGCCGCTTCATCGAGCGCATGAAGCGCCGGCCCTCGCCCCGCAGCTGGCTGCGCGCCGCCCAGCGCTGGTACTCCAGCGCCGAGTGCGCAGCCGAGGGGATCTGGATGGCCCGCCGCAGATGGCCGATGGTCTCGGCGAAGTCGTCACCAGCTTGCCATGCGGCGCTGGACCTGCTGCGCACCAACCGTTCGAGCTCGGCGCCGTCGTGGCGGGTCAGGCTGCGCTCGGGCCAGATCGGGACCTGGTAGCGCAGCATCCACGGCAGCAGCGCCCGGCCCTGGTCCCGGCGCCGCAGCGCCGAGGCGCGCAGTGCCGCCGGGTGCGGTGAACTCACCACGGCGATCGCCCGCACCACCCTCGGGTGCAGCACCGACGTGGCCCAGCACACCAGGCCGCCGTCGGCGTGCCCCACCAGGGTGGCGCTGTTGTGCCCGAGCGCGCGGACCAGTCCGGCGGTGTCGCCGGCCAGTGTCCACCCGTCGTATCCGCGAGGGGGCTTGTCGCTGGCTCCGTAGCCGCGCAGGTCGACGGCGACCACCCGGGCGCCCGACAGGCCGGTCAGCTGGTGGCGCCACGACCACCAGAACGAGCCGAACCCGTGCAGCATGATCACCAGCGGGCGGTCGGTGAACGGGCGGGACGCGTCGTCGGTGTCGGCACGCTGGTCGGCCTCGACGACGTGGAACCGAATGCCGTTGGCGTGCACATCCAGGTGTCGCCACGGCCCGTCGATCCGCACAGTCGACGGATCAGGTGGGGGCATTACCAGCCGGACGGATCGGTGGCCGGCTTGCCGTCGGTGGTCGCGACCGCTTTGGCGGGCTTGTCCGGGCCGAACGCCTCGGGAATCTCTTTCACCGATTCGATGGTTTTCTGCGGCCCGCGGATCCGGCGCACCTTGAGGTATCCGAGCAACGCGAACACCGCGGTCACCACGACCATGATGCCGAAGACGATCAGGAACGCCGCCCACCGCCACAGCCATGTGTCGAGCAGCTCGGCGACGAAGAAAAAGAAGAAGAACGTCGAGTAGAACAGCACCACCAGCGCCAGGATGAAGAAGACGCTGCCGGTCAGCCCCTTCTTGACGTCGCGGGTGATCTCGGCCTTGGCCAGCTCGACCTCCGCGCGCACCAGCGTCGACACCTGGGCGGTGGCGTCCTTGACCAGATCACCGATCGAGGGGTCCGGCTTGGGTGCGTGGGGGTCCACCAACGGTATCGACGTCACCGTGGTCGGTACGCCGTTCGTGCGATCGCTCAC
Organism: uncultured Mycolicibacterium sp.; assembly: GCA_964000695.1. Lineage (GTDB taxonomy): Bacteria > Actinomycetota > Actinomycetes > Mycobacteriales > Mycobacteriaceae > Mycobacterium. The sequence goes on from CAXEZH010000075.1 coordinate 6,202, forward strand.
GCAAGCTTCCTTCCGGCTTCTGCTCGGTCCGGGTCCATTCCGGCTTATGTTGCCACGTGGCGTCCCACGAAACGATTCCGGCCGACGATAGACTGCGCTGACTACGAAGGTGTGGCGGGTCGGGCTGGTTGATAGGGGATTGACACGTGAGGTTGCGCGGCCGCTGCCTGACCCTGCGCGCTGTACTGGCGGCAGTGACCGTGGTGGTTCTGATGCCGGCCGTGCCGGCCGTGCCGGCCGCGGCCCAGGCGCCCGTCCCGCTGGGCGGCGGCTCCGGGCTGGTCGTCGACGGTGAGACGTTGTGCACGTTGACCGCGATCGGCAACGACAACCAGGGCCGCCTGATCGGGTTCACGTCGGCGCACTGCGGCGGCCCCGGCGCGGTGGTGGCCGCCGAAGGCGCCGAGAACGCCGGTGTGGTGGGCACGATGGTGGCCGGCAACGACGCCCTGGACTACGCGGTGATCGAGTTCGACCCGGCCAAGGTCGCCCCGGTCAGCGCGGTCGACGGCTTCCGCATCGACGGGCTGGGACCCGATCCTTCGTTCGGCGACGTGGCCTGCAAACTGGGCCGCACCACGGGCTACTCGTGCGGCGTCACCTGGGGCCCGGGACAACAGCCCGGCACCATCGTCAACCAGGTCTGCGGTGGGCCGGGTGACTCCGGTGCGCCGGTCACCGTCGACAACAAGCTGGTCGGCATGATCCACGGTGCGTTCTCCGAGGACCTGCCGACCTGCATCATCAAGTTCATCCCGCTGCACACGCCAGCGGTCACGATGTCGTTCAACACCCAGCTGGCCGACATCACCGCCAAGGGCCGGCCGGGCAGCGGGTTCGTCCCCGTCGGCGCAAGCTGACCGGCCCAGCCGCGCTGCCCTGACCCGTCAGGCCGTCACTTGCTGGCGCGGATCGCCTCGAACACGCTGGGGTCCACCAACGTCGAGGTGTCCCCGAGTTCGCGTCCCTCGGCCACGTCGCGCAGCAGCCGGCGCATGATCTTGCCGCTGCGGGTCTTCGGCAGCTCCGGCACGACGTGGATCTCGCGCGGCTTGGCGATCGGAGAGATCTCGCGGGCCACCTCGGCGCGCAACTCGTCGACCATGTTCTTCTCGCCGCCGTGGGCACTGGACTTCAGGATCACGAAGGCGCAGATCGCCTGCCCGGTGTGCTCGTCGGTCGCGCCGACCACCGCGGCCTCGGCAACACCGGAGTGCCCGACGAGCGCGGACTCCACCTCCGCGGTTGAGATCCGGTGCCCCGAGATGTTCATGACGTCGTCGATACGCCCGAGTACCCAGATCTCGCCGTCGCTGCCGTACCGAGCACCGTCACCGGCGAAGTACCAGCCCTGCTCGGCGAACCGGGACCAGTAGGTCTCCTTGAAGCGCTCGTCGTCCCCCCAGATCCCGCGCAGCATCGAGGGCCAGGGCTTGTCCAGCACCAGATAGCCGGTGACGTGCTCGCCGTGATCGGGCTGCGGCTGCAACTCGTTGCCGTCGTCGTCGACGATCTTGGCTGAGATCCCCGGCAGCGGGCGCATCGCCGAACCCGGCTTGCATTCGGTCACGCCGGGCAGCGGAGAGATCATGATCGCCCCTGTCTCGGTCTGCCACCAGGTGTCCACGATCGGCGTCTTGTCGGCGCCGAAAGCCATGCGGTACCAGCGCCACGCCTCCGGGTTGATCGGCTCACCCACCGAGCCGAGCAGCCGCAAGCTCGACAGGTCGTGTTCGGCGGGAATCTGGCGGCCCCACTTCATGAACGTGCGGACCAGCGTCGGGGCGGTGTAATAGATTGAGACGCCGTATTTCTCGATGATCTCGAAGTGGCGGTGCTCGTTCGGCGAGGCCGGGGTCCCCTCGTAGACGACCTGCGTGACGCCGTTGGACAACGGGCCGTAGACGATGTAGGTGTGCCCGGTGACCCAGCCGATATCGGCGGTGCACCAATAGACATCGGTTTCCGGTTTGATGTCGAACACGTTGTGGTGCGTGTAGGAAGACTGCGTCAGGTAGCCACCCGAGGTGTGCATGATGCCCTTGGGCTTGCCCGTGGTGCCCGACGTGTAGAGCAGGAACAGCGGATGCTCGGAGTCGAAAGCCTCAGGGGTGTGCTCGGTCGAGGCGTGGGGGACGGTCTCGTCCCACCACTTGTCGCGGCCGTCCGTCCAGGGGGTGTCGATACCGGTTCGGCGCACCACCAGCACGTGCTCGACGGGGCTGTCGGCGCCCAGTCCCGCGATCGCCTCGTCGACCCCCTCCTTGAGCGATACCGCCGAACCGCGGCGGTACTGTCCGTCGCTGGTGATGACCAGTTTGGCTTGGGCATCCTCGATGCGGGCCTTGAGCGCCGAGGCCGAGAACCCCGCGAACACCACGCTGTGCATCGCGCCCAGCCGGGCGCACGCCAGCATCGCGATGATCGCCTCGGGCACCATCGGCATGTAGATCGCCACCCGGTCACCGGACCGCAGGCCGAGGTCGGCCAGCGTGTTGGCGGCGCGGCACACCTCGTCCTTGAGTTCGGCGTAGGTGATCGAGCGGGTGTGGTCCACCGGCTCACCGACCCAGTGGATCGCCACGCGGTCGCCGTTGCCGGCCTCGACGTGGCGGTCGACGCAGTTGTACGCGACGTTGAGCTTGCCGCCGACGAACCACTTGGCGAACGGGGCATCCGACCAGTCGAGTACGTCGGTGAACGGGGTGTCCCAGGCCAGCCGGTTGGCCTGCTCGGCCCAGAATGCCAGCCGGTCCGCCTCGGCCTGCTCGTAGAGCGCCTCGGTCGCGTTGGCGTTCGCGGCGAACTCAGGGGCAGGCGGATACACAGACTGGGCTTCCACATGCGTCTCGGTCATGGGTGTGAGGGTAGTCACCCAACGTTGCATCGAGGTTGGCAACTCACATGTGGGGCTGCGGGCGGCGCCTGCTACGCGACGAACGTCGCGGCTCGCGGGTCCAGCGGTATCCCGACGGCCGTCGGCGTGACCGTGCGCGTCGGCTAGCGTGGGCGCCGTGTCGGATCCGCTCGCCCCCCTGGTCGAACTGCCCGGTGTGCAGCAGGCCGGTGACGAGGCGCGCGAGGCGTTGGGTCGGGCCCATCGGCACCGTACCAATCTTCGCGGCTGGCCGAAGTCCGCTGCCGAGGCCGCGGTACGCGCCGCCCGGGCCTCGTCGGTGCTCGACGGCGGACCGCTGCAGTTTCCCGCCGATGGCAGTGGTGATCCGGTGCTTGCCGGCGCGTTGCGGGTGGCCGAGGCGCTCGAAGGTGGCGAGGGGGCATTGGTCGGGGTGTGGCGCCGCGCGCCGCTGCAGGCGATGGCGCGGCTGCATGCGCTGGCGGCCAGTGACCTCGTCGACGACGACGCCCTGGGCCGCCCGCGCGGTGACGTGGACACCGGCCGCCGCTTGGAGTTGCTCGCCGACCTGGTGACCGGGGGCACCCGGGTGCCCGCTGCGGTCCTGGCGGCCGTTGCGCACGGCGAACTGCTGACGTTGCAGCCGTTCGGCACCGCCGACGGGGTGGTGGCGCGCGCGGTGTCGCGGCTGATCACCATCGCCAGCGGTTTGGATCCGCACGGCCTCGGCGTCCCGGAGGTGCACTGGATGCGCCGCTCCGGCGACTACCGTGCGGCCGCACGAGGTTTCGCGTCCGGTACCCCCGATGGGCTGGCAGCGTGGCTGGTGCTCAGTGCCGAGGCGCTGCACGCGGGCGCCAGGGAAGCCCTGGCGATCGCCGTGGCGATGTCGTCCTGAGCGGTCAGCCCGAGCTCGGGCCCTGGCAAACTCCGGGCAACACGAAGCGGGCGACGCTCCGAGTGGTGTGATCCACTGCGGCTCGCCGCCCGCCAGCACGGGGCCCCGGTTACCAAGCGTGCGTTGGGGGTTGCGTGGGTGGCCTCGGCGTCCTTGCGAGTCGCGACCTCCGACGTGCCCCACCCAAAGGGCCGTGTTGGTTGTCCGATTCTCGCAGTTACGCAGGCCCGCAACACTTTTACCTGTTTCGCGGTATGTGCTCCGCGTGGGTTCCGGGACCCGTGCTGGGGAGCCGAGGTCGGGAGTACGAGCCTTCTCTTCCGGCTCGGCCTTGGCCTCACCCGGCTTCCGTGCTTCCTTTGTACTACGTGACCACGGTCACATCAAGTGCCAAAACGCGTGCGAATCATGATTGTTACGTGAGGCCGCACCGATGCCACCAGCTACCGTTCGGTAGCGGGTCAGAATGCGAAACGGCGTAGCAGCGAGTAGGTCAGGGCGCCGGCCGCCAACGCGCTCATCCCCACTGCCGCCGAGGTCGCGACCGCGGCTGTCGACGGGGCCGGGATCCGGTCGCGCAGCGACACCGGTTTGGAGAACGACCGCACCGGCCAGCCGCGGGTCCCGGCTTCCTTGCGCAGCGCGCGATCGGGATTGACGACGGTCGGGTGGCCGACGGTCTCGAGCATCGGCAGGTCGGTGATCGAGTCGGAGTAGGCATAGCAATGTTGCAGCGCGTAACCCTCCCGCGCGGCGAGCGCACGGATCGCTTCGGCCTTGCCCTCCCCGTAGCAGTAGAACTCGATCTCGCCGGTGTACTCGCCGTCCTCGACCACCATGCGGGTGGCCATCGCGTGGGTGGCGCCCAGCGCGCGGGCAATGGGCCCGACGATCTCCTCGCCGGAGGCCGAGACGATGACGACGTCCCGGCCGCACAGCTTGTGGTCGGCGATCAGCACGGCCGCCTCGGCGAACACCAGAGGATCGACGATGTCGTGCAGCGTCTCACCGACGATCGATTTGACCTGTTCGACGTCCCACCCGGTGCACATGTTGGTGATGTAGGACCGCATCCGGTCCATCTGATCGTGGTCCGCGCCGGACATGAGGAAAAGGAATTGGGCGTAGGTGGACTTCAGAACTGCGCGCCTATTGATTAGCCCTTGGCTGAAGAACGGTTTGCTGAATGCGAGGGTGCTGGATTTCGCGAGAACAGTTTTGTCGAGATCGAAAAACGCTGCGGTGCGGATGGGGCGGTCGCCGGGGAGAGGTCCATCGGCGCCGAGGGGGCCCGCTGTCGCCGGATCGGGTGCGGTCACCGCTTCAGCATAGGGGCCGGCGCAGTGACAGATTGCGGCAGAACGTACAAATTGGCAGTTCACGACAGGTGTCTGTGACTGTAATCTTTCCTGGTTGTGGCCAAGTTGTTCCCGGCGCGGTACTTGCGCTGGCCCACTCTCGCGTGTGTATAGTGGGCATCACTCGGCTTATGCCGGGTGTGCATCAGCCCGACCCCCCGGGGCTGATACACGACGACCTCCGCCTCCTCCCCCCCTGGCGGGGGTCGTCCCTTTTGTGGGGTGTTTTCGCGAGGCGGATAGATCACTTCTCCCCAAGAACGTTGCGGAACGACGTTTTCGTTGCTGTCGGTGGCCGGTCGGGTATCCCCAAATTCCGTTTGATCCACAGATACGCCGGGTCGGCCTCGATGGGCCTTTCCGGTGTCGGCGCCGGCATCGACGCTGGGACCCATGGCCCCCACCGCCGGCATCCTCGTCCTGGTCGATGACCGCGCGCTCCATCCCGCCATCGACAGGGTGGTCGCCGCTGCCGGACTGAAAGTCGTCCGTGCCAGCGCCCCCTCGAGTCATCGGGTGTGGGCCGGAGCCGCGGCGATCCTGCTCGACGGCGATGCCGCGCTCCGCTGCGTACAGCTGGGTATGCCGCGGCGTGCGCGGGTGCTGTTGGTGTGTTCTGAGCAGCCCGGATCCGGCGAATGGCAGGCCGCGGTGGCCGTCGGCGCGCAACAACTGGTGATATTGCCCACCCAGGAGCGTGACCTTCTGTCGGCGCTGACCGAAGCCGCCGACGCGACAGGCGACGGCGTCGCGCGCGGGCCGGTCGTGGCCGTTCTGGCCGGTCGTGGTGGCGCGGGCGCGTCGGTGTTCGCCGCGGCGCTGGCCTGCACCGCGACCGAATCGGTTCTGGTCGATGGGGATCCATGGGGTGGCGGTCTCGATCTGGTGCTCGGCGCGGAGACCGAGCCCGGCCTGCGGTGGCCCGACCTGGCGCTGGCGGGCGGCCGGTTGAGCTATCCGGCGCTGCGCGACGCATTGCCCCGCCGCGACGGTGTGACGCTGTTGTCGGCCGGCAGAGTGTTGTCTGGGAGCGGATCCAGCAACGACATCGAGGCCGGTGCGATCAGCGCCGTCATCGATGCCGGCACCCGGGCAGGGGTCCCGGTGATCTGTGACCTGGCGCGCCGCCCGTCGGCGGCCACCGAGACCGCGTTGGCAGTCGCAGATCTGGTGATCTTGGTCACCACCGTTGATGTCCGATCGTGTGCGGCAGCGGCGTCCACCGCCCGCTGGGCGGAAGAACAGAACCCGAACACCGGTGTCGTCGCGCGGGGGCCCGCGCCCGGCGGGCTCGGTCCCGCAGACGCGGGACGCCTCATCGGACGGCCGGTGCTGGCAGCGATGCGGCCGCAGCCCGGCATCGAGGCACAGCTGGATTGCGGCGGTTTGCGGTTGCGGCCGCGCGCACCGCTTGCTCGTGCGGCTCGTAAGGTGCTGGCCTTGGTCAGTCGCCGGCCCGAGCCCGGACGCGCCTCGGAGTTGGTGGCATGACCGGGTCGTTGGTCGAGCGCGTCCGGGAGCGGCTGGCCGCCGAGGGGGCTCCGCTGCGTCCGAGCGTGGTGGCCGCGGCGATTCGGGCCGAGTCCGGTGGTGTGCTCGGGGACACAGAAGTGTTGAGCAGTCTGCACGAGCTGCAGACCGAATTGGTGGGCGCGGGCGTGCTGGAGCCGCTGTTGCGCGGGCCGGGGACGACCGACGTGTTGGTGACGGCTCCGGACGCGGTGTGGGTCGACGACGGAGACGGTTTGCGCCGGACCGCGGTGCACTTCGCTGACGACGAGGCGGTGCGCCGGCTGGCGCAGCGTCTGGCGCTCACAGCCGGTCGCCGTCTCGACGACGCACAGCCGTGGGTCGATGGCCAGTTCACCACCGCGGGCGGGCCGGCGGGACCGTTGACAGTGCGGCTGCACGCAGTGTTGCCGCCGATCGCCGCGGGAAGCACCTGCCTGTCTCTGCGCGTGCTGCGATGCGCCACCCAGGATCTCGAAGCGCTGGTGGCGTCGGGGGCCATCGACGGCCAGGCGCACCGGCTACTCACCGAGATCCTGGCCGCGCGGCTGGCGTTCGTGATCTCGGGCGGGACCGGGGCGGGTAAGACGACGCTGTTGGCCGCTCTGCTGGCGGCGGTCCCCGCCGACGAACGGATCGTGTGCGTCGAGGACGCCGCCGAGCTGGCTCCGGCGCATCCGCACCTGGTCAAGCTCGTCGCTCGCGCTGCCAACGTCGAGGGCGCCGGCGAAGTGACGGTGCGGGATCTGGTCAGACAGGCGCTGCGCATGCGCCCAGACCGGATCGTGGTCGGTGAGGTCCGGGGCGCGGAAGTGGTCGACCTGCTGTCGGCACTGAACACCGGCCACGACGGCGGCGCAGGAACCGTGCACGCCAACAGCCCGGCCGAGGTGCCTGCCCGCTTCGAAGCGCTTGCGGCCCTCGGCGGTCTCGACCGATCCGCGCTGCACAGTCAGCTCGCTGCGGCTGTCTTATCTGTAACGGGAATCGCTGTGTGTAAGACAGTGACCGCCCTTGGTTTGAGGGTGCGGAATCAACGAGGAACACAGTGTTATCTGTAACGGTGCAACCGGCGTGGGGGCGCTGTGGCGGGCCGCTGTGCGAGTGGATGGTGTGGCTCGATCAGCTGTTGTTGGCGTTGCCAGTGCCGCGTAGGCGGTGGATCTCGCCGTGGGCGGCCGCGAGCTGCTGGTTGAGTTCTTTGATTTCGGCTTTGAGAGCGGCGATGTCGTTGTCGTATTGGCGCTTCTGGGTCCTCAGTTGTTGACGCAGAGCTGCATCCACCGAGGATCCGCGGGTGGGCGCCTCGGATTCGCTGGCGGCGATCTTTGGTCGTGGTGTGGCGGAGGCGGCGCGGATTTGGTCGTAGAGGTCACGGTGGTTGTAGATCGTTTTGCGGGCGACCCCTGCGTGGCGGGCGACTGCATTGGGGTTGATGTCCATTCCGGCGACCTGCATTTCGCGCAGCGCCTTCTTGATCTTTCGTCGGGCGTCGTTGCGGCTTTTGGCGCTGGCTTTCCTGAGGCCGGCGGTGGAGCGGGCAGCAGTCATTGATCCGGGGTGCGGGGTCGCTGAGCTTTATCGAGGGCGGACTGGTGGGCGCCGCGGGTCTGGATTTGCAGCAGCGGCAGCCGTTTTCCTATCCCTGTGCCGGCGCCGGATACCGCCTCTTGGTCTGCGGTGGCCGACAGGCGTTCGATGATCGCTTCGAGCGAGCGCAGCTCGCGGCGGCGTTCGATCACCCAGATGTTGTCCTCGCCGAGTTCGCGTCCACTTCGTCGGCGATACTGGTCGCGGCGGGCGGCCAGCAGCGCTTCGGTGGCGGCGTGTTGCTGGCGTAGCTCATCGAGGTGGGTGGCGTCGGTGGCGAAGTGACCGCAGCCCAGACAGGCATTGCCCTTGTCGCACTGTTTGAGCGGCGGCAGCAGGCAGACCCCGTTGGGCAGGATCCGGTCGGTGCGGGCGCCGAGCTGCGTCATCTCATAAATGTCGCTGGGGCTGATGGAGATATCGGTGCCGTGGGCCCCGATTTTCTTGTGTTTGAGGAACTCTGACTCGGCGGTGGCCGCCAGGGTGGCCGCGTAGCGGGCGGTCATCTCGGGGCTGTTGTGTCCGAGGTAGCGCTGCACGACGTGGAACGGAACGCCATCGTTGAGCAGTTCGGTGGCCCGGGTGTGGCGCAACCGGTGGGTTTGGGTGAAGCGCAGTGGTCGGCCGGCGCTGTCGGTGAGATCGTGGCAGTCGTCGAGCTTGGCCAGCGATGTGCGGTAGGTGTTGTAGGAGCGGGGTTGCTGGCCGCGGTGCTGATTCTTCACGCCGAGGAACAGGTATCGGGGCGCCAGGTCGGGGTATGTCGCCTTCAGCCAGCTCTGCTGCTCGGTGATGATGTCAACGATGGCCTGCTCGACGAGGATGGTGGGAATGACGTCGTCGACTTTGGTCTGCTGGTAGCGCAGCCGGGCCACGAACGTGTCGGGATCGGCGTCGGTGGGGCGTTCCTGGCCCGGGATGGCCTGCAGCGGATCATGGTCGAGCATCAAGATCTCCGAGGCTCGGCGTCCGGTCAGGGCCTGCAGCAGCCAGATCCGGGCGGCCTGGGGGTCACCGAGGCCGGCGGCGACGGTGATCGTGCCGTCGGCTTTGGTCAGCACCACCTTGTGCCCGGCGGGGGCGGCCAGGACGTCGAGGTAGGTGAGCATGCGCTGTAGGTCTGCGGTGGCATACCAGGTGAGTTCGCGTTCGCGGCGGCGCTGTTTGGGCGCGTGTAGCGGTGACCACAGCACGGTGTGGGTCAGCGTGATGTCGCGCCAGCGCGGGTTGGCCGTCGCGGTCGCCGCGTCGGCGGCGTTGTCGTGCATGAACGTGTAGAACGCCTGGGTTTGGGCTTGCAGGGTGGCCACGGTGTCGGCGGTAAGGCGGTCGGACTGGGTGGCTGCGGCCGGGGAGCGCAGATACTCGAGATAGTCGAGGAACACGGTGCGCAGCTGGTCGGGATCGGTGCTGATCAGCGGATCACTGTGGTGGCCGTAGTCGTGGGCGAACCGGCCCAGCTGCGAGCCCAGGTTGCGGGCCCGGTCGGCGGCCGAGGACCAGACCAGCAGGTCGTAGGTCAACGCGCTGCGCAGCCAGAACCGCAGCCCTTCGCGCAGCCAGGCCGGTTCGATATCGCGCAGCCGCACGGCGGTGTCGTGGCGGGGTTCGTGGTCGCGGCGTGGGATCCGAGGGTCGGTGCGCAGATCCCAGATGTCGTGTTCCCACCACGGGGTGTCGGTGCAGCGCACCGATACCCACAGGTGCAGGTGTTCGATGAGGTGGCGGATGTTGCGCCGCGATCCCGCCGAGGGGAGTCGCATGTTGCGGCGCTGAAAGGTCAGGACCGCTTGGCGGAGCACGGCATTGGGGTCCAGGTCGGCGATGCTGGCGGGGGTCTTTCCGGTGCGGGTGCGGTGTTCGGCGATCGCGGCCGGCAGGGTGCGGGTCAGCCAGGCCAGCAGGGATGGTTCGATCTTGCGTAGCTGCTGGTCCCAGCAGGTCCAGACCCACCAGGCGATCTCGTCGCCGAATCGGGCGGGGGCGTCGGGGGTGAAATCGTGTGTGGCTCCGGCGCGGTGTGCTTGCAGGTAGAACTGGTTGCGCAGAAACACCTGATCACACGGGGCGCTGTAGATCGCATAGATCGGCCGGCGCCACGCTTCAGGGACTTGGGCCCACTGGGTCGCCCATGATCCCGCAGCGGGTGCGGGGGCCAGGGTGGGTGCGGGCGGGTCAGTCGGTGTGGTCATGGTGCAGCCCTTTCCAGCCAGCGACGTAGCTGCGCCATTGCGCCAGGGTGCGCATCTCGGCGTCCTCGGTGACCCATCCGTAGGTCGAGAGCGTGGTCTGGATATCGGCGTGGCCCAGGCGGCGCATGACCACGTGCGGCGGGGTTCCGGAGAGCAGCAGTGCGGTGGCGTGGGTGTGGCGCAGCCAGTGCGGTGACCACCGATCGGGCAGCACCCCGCCGGCGCGGTTAGTCACCGAATCGATTTTGGCGTAGACCGTTTCGGCACGCATGGCCCGGAAACGCTGCCCGTGGGTGAGATTGACGAACACGAAGTGAGTGTCCAGGTCGGGCACGTCCAGATCGGCGCCCTGGTCGACCAGATGCCACACGTAGGCCGAATACAGCGCCTCCAGATCATCACCGATGTAGATGCGTCGGGCCAGTAGCGTCTTGCCGCGGGCCCCGCGCGGATGGTCTTGTCGGGAGGCCACGTCGATGAACGGTGTCCCGCCGGCGCCGATATGAAAATCGTGGTGGCGCAGCGACAACGCTTCACCCAGTCGCATCCCGGTCTCGGCGAGCACCGCGAACAACAGCCGGTCCCGCAGCCCTGAGGGCGGCCCCGACCAGTCCTGTCCGGCCTGGGTGGCGCAGCCGTCGAGAATCGCGGCCACTTGGGCGGGTAGTAGCACCGGAGTGGCGGACTTGTTGCCGCTGCGCACCGTGTAGATGGGCCGGTCCTTGGAGCGTCGTGCGCCTACTCCGGCCAGCATCGGGATATATCGTGACCGCGATCGCTTGCCGCGGCTGGTGAACAGCCGCTGATACGGGCCGGCCAGCCCATGGGCGTCCGCGTGGTAGCGGTAGAACGCCAGCACCGCCGCGGCCCGCAGCTGGGTGCTCGCCGGGCCCAGCCAAACCTCTGGTGCGCCGATCCGGGCGGTGCCCGGCAGGTCCCCGGTGCGCAGGTAGGCCAGAAACTGCCCGAACAGGCTCGTACTGATGTCCTGCCAGTCGGTGCCGGTGTGTTCTAGCACCGTCCACCACGCCGCCAGGCCGGCCGCATACGCCTTCACCGTGTTCGGTGAGGCCCCGTCATCGCGCAGGAACTGCAGGTATTGCTCGGCTGCCTCGATCGGCAGGTGATCGGGGCCCAGCACGGTGTAGGTGTCCGGGGCGCCGGTCAGCGCGATCCGTTGTGTCCGTGCCATCCCCGATCCGCCCCCGCAATTCCCTGTTAGGCCTGCCGGCGAGGCCGGCGCAGCGCCACCACCGTGTCCCCGCGGTCCAGGATCGCCTCCTCGTCGAGCACCGTCGAGACGGTGTCCGGGGCCGCGGCAACTTTCGCGGGGGCGCCGCGCTGGCCGGCGAGGATGTCGGCCAACAAGTCTGTGGGGTAGATCAGGTCGTGGGCGGCCAAGGCCTCCACGCTGACCGAGCCGTAGCATTCCTCCATCCACCGGCGCAGCAGCCGGGGCCGCTCCGGTGTGCGGGCATTCCAGCCCGGTTCGGTCTTGCCCCAGGTGTGCCCGGTCTCGGAGTTGATCCGCGTGTAGAGCTGGCGCTGCAACGTATCGGCGCGGACCTCATCGATCAGCTTCGACTCGCGAAGGTGAATGATCAACGCCCCCAACGAAATCCGCCACTTCACCTTCGCGTCGACCAGATCGCTGAGCGTGGGAACCGGCGGCACCTCTTTGGCGAGCACTTCGGTCGGGGCCAACAACTCCGAGGCGAACCGGGAGGCTTCGCGCTCCTGGTCATCGCTGACATCGCCATAGCGGTGCAACAACAAGTGCCCGATCTCGTGGGCGACTGTCCAGCGGGTGCGCTCCCAAGAATCCAACGCCCGCAACAACACCAACGGACGTTCTCGATACTCCCCGGTCCGCGCCGAGCACCCCAGATGCTTCTCGGTCAACAACCCGGCCGGCCCGTCCTCATCGGTGTCCCAGTCCACCACTCCGGTGGAACGTGAGTGCTTCATCCGCATCACCACCGGCACCCCGGCAGCTTCCAGCTCGTAGGTCAGCGACTTGATCGGCACCCCGGGCGCCACCCCCAGCCAGCGCCGGGCCTGGGCGGCCGCGGTCACCACATCGGTGCCCGCCGGCAACGGCTCCAGCAGCACCGGGGGCAGCTTGGCCACCGCATTGAGCTGCCCGAGCAGATCACCGACGACGTTGGCGAACACCGCCAGGTACTCCTTCTCGGTGACCGTGGTGGACTTGGGCGCCCGGAACAACAGATCCCGCGCCGTCACCCGCGATGCCGGTGCGGTCGTGAAAAATGCTGGCGGGAAACGCAACAACGCTGTCAGCCGATCGAAATCGGTGGACTCCAGTACCGCGGTCTCGGACTGCTCCAACCGCGTCTGGCGCGGAGAGCGCCACCCCAGATGCTCCATCACCGCGGTGCCTGACAGTCGTCGCAACACCCGGGCCTGGCGGACCCGTGTGCCGAACACCTCTACCGACGCCATCACCGACCACCTCGTCCCCACACGCGCCCGGCCGGTACCAGCTCATCGTCTACGCCTCGGCGTCCCCGGTCTCGGAAGCATTCCTGGGCAAGAACTGCTCGAAGTCCTCGCGCACGTCCTCGTCGTCCTCGGCCACGATCTGCCGCTCGGCAACGGTCTTCGGCCGAATCGCCAGCGGCAACGGCTCGAACCCCAAAATCCGCTCCTCGCTGGTATCCAGATCGGCGACCACCGCCAAGATGCCACCACCCACCGACAACCGGCCCGGGGTCTCCCACCAGTACACAACCAGCTCGTAATCGTCGCCGATCCCCGCCGGCCCGAACACCCGCTGATCCTCGGGCTCGCCGGCGTCGAGCGCCATCTGCTTGCCCGGCTTGGACTTCGGCATCGACTGCGGGGGTAGCGCACCGATATCGGCGGCCCGCTGCGGGCTGATGTGACGCACCCGCGCCCACGCCATCCCCGCATCCCCGATACGCACCGACGAACTCGGGCCCGTCGACATCCGCAACGTCGACCCCGGCCCGCACGAGGCGCCCTCTGGCGCCGCTGGCGGGGTCGGGGCCTTCGCGCTCTGCGCGTCGATGCCGTTCATCGCCAGCACATGACTGCGCACGTCCTGGCACAACGTCCCGCCCTGAATCTGCATCGGGTCGGGAAACACGCCGAACCACCGCGCCAGCGAGGCGTCGAATGCCACACCGATCTCGCCGAGCAGCCTCGCCAACGCGAGACGATGCAAGGCCACCAGCTGTCTCGCCAGTTCCACCGGAACCACCATGGCGGAAATACTGCACGGTTTTTCCTACACCCTTTCGGAGGCGCGCCGTGTGTCGGGTCAGCAATTCTGCGTTGCTTAGCATCCTGCAAGTATACATGTATAAATGGTTGTGAGCTGCACAAATCATGCGTGTCGCGCTGCTTTCTGGCCATGAAGAGCGTTGCGCGCATGCCGCTCCGCGTCCCGGCGGCTCGAATGGCCGCAGTCGGCCTGTGTGGGTCGAACGGTGTGTTCCTTCACTGTGGCCACAGTGAAGATAGTGACGCATGAGGTCTCGTCGCCCGGGGAGCTGGTGCACGTGTGTCGCGTTGGATGGCACGGCAGATGCGATCACCCGTGCGCCGAGGCCGACCTGCCACGTTCTCGATCCCGCTGGCGGCCCAGTGAATGGTACGGAAAGTGAATGGCAGGCAAACAGATCGGCGTTGCCGGATGTGGTGTGCCTGGTCGGCGCGGTAGCCGGGTCGAACACTGCGCGGCAGGCCTGCCCACCCGCTACCGTAGGCACCGGACAAGACCAGACCATCGGAAAAGGGGGGCCGGGTGTCCACGTCGCGCAAACCGCCGGTGCGTAAGGCGCCCGATGATGCCGCCCTGGCCTGGGAGCTGGCCGCCACCGCGCGCCCGTATCTCAGCAGAATCGACGCCGACCGCATCTACATCACCCTGGGCATCGGCGAGACGTTCGCCGCGATCGAGGCCCTGATCACCGCCATCGCATGTAACGACATTCCTCTCGACGACGAACTGATGGCCGCCACCGCCAGCTGGCTGGACTGCTACCACGGACAGAGCGCCGAACCACGCCTGCGACACCTTCTCACCAAGGTCATCGCGTCTGCGTCGCCACAAAACACGCCCGCCGCCCGCGAGCGAACCGGTCCTGGGCCGCACGCAGCGCCAGACCGGTACCGCCGATCCGGTTAGTCGTTAGCCTTCGTTAACCGCGCATCACCGCAAAGTCCTGGACGCCGGGACTAGCCTCGGAAACGGGATATGCCATCTGGCCGGTGTCGCGCCGGGCGACCCCCCTCGCGCGGCGCGACGCCACCCAACATGAGCATGACGATTATTCGACCGGAGTCCTAAACCCCAGGGGACATCGCCTGGCTCACCGGTGTTGATGACGTCGGTCTGGCGCGACCTGTGAGCTTTCACATCAAGGCGCTACCGCCGTGTCTCGGGGAACCGTTCGTAGATGCGGTTGATGTGCCCGTGGGCTTCGGCGAGTTCACGGCGTAGTAGTTGCTCTTGCGGTCCTGCGGGCGACCCCAAGCGGCGTTGCCGCTCGAACTTCTCGATCGCCCTCGTCGTATGAGTGATGTTCTCGTGCAACGCTGACAACAGTCGGAAGGCCTGCGCCAGGTCGGACTCGTCGTTGCTCATCTAACAGATCTTCACACTTCCCGAACCTCACGGGTTCGATAGCCACGATGTGAGGTGAACGGACGTCAATTCCTCGGTTGACGGCACCTGGCCGCCCAGGCATGCTATCGACATGCCGGAGGTCGATGAGCACGTCATGGTTGAAGAAGTCGAGCGTCGGCTCGCCGACAGCTACGCAGACATTCCAGCCGAGCGCATCAACTCCATCGTCCAGAGCGCCTACGCCCAGTTTGAACACAGCCGGATCCGGGACTTCGTTCCGCTGTTCGTCGAGCGCCGAGCCCGCGCCGAACTCGCCCGGAGCTGATCGGCGAATCGGACACTTGACAGCCACGGGCGTCATTGTGGCTGTCGCAGGTTGTTGCTGATCTGAAATAGATTTCGCCGCGTGCCGCGCGGTGCCAGTCGGCGGGCTTCCGGGCACGCGCGATGGCGAAGTACGGCCGCAGTCATAGCGCCACAGAGTAGCGGCGCCCAAGGCGTCGAGTCCTCGGCAGTGACAAAGCCACCCCAGCGTAGGGTCTAGCACTTCTGGTTCTCCGCGACAGCAATCGCCAACCCGCGTCCTACACATGTGCAGGACAATCCGGCGCCCGATTAGACCAGGTACACATGTAACACTCGTCCTGAACAGTCGGATAGCTCAGCTAGGCCCCCTTTGTTACAGATAATGCGTTCAGGTGGTGCTGCACGTCGCCCGCGACCGGGCCGGCCGGCGTCGGCTCGCCGAGGTGGGGATGCTGACCCGCGGCGATGACCGATTGGTGCGGGTGCTGCCCTGCTGGCGGTTCGACAGCGGCCCCGGTCCAGGATTGGCCGACCTCGAGGCCCTGGTGCGAGCGCGGAGCACGGGATGAGCGTCGCCGCGCTGACGCTGGCCCTGGCCGTGCTGGTGGCGCCCGGATCGGCCCGGCCCAGGGTCCGGGCGCTGCTGCCGCGCAGTGCGCGTGTGGCCAGGACGGTTCCGTTGATCCCCCTGGTCGGCGGCGGCTGCGCGGCGCTGCTGGCGGTATTGCCGGTGAGCGTGGTCGCGGCGCTCGCCGTCGTAGCTGCCACACTGCTGGCGCGCCGGCGGTCAGCGCTGCGGCGTGGCAGACGGTCCGAGGAGGGGGCCGGCCTGCACGATGCCCTCGACGTGCTCGTCGGCGAACTCCGGGTGGGGGCCCATCCGGCGGCCGCGGTGGCGACGGCTGCCGCGGAGAGCCGGGGCCCGGTCTCTCGGTCGCTCGCGGCGGTGGCCGCCCGAGCGGCGCTGGGTGCTGATGTAGCGGCGGGACTTCGCGTCGAAGCGCAACGGACCCACTCGCCGGAACACTGGGAGCGGTTGGCAGTGTGCTGGCAGCTCGCCCACGACCACGGCCTGGCGATCGCCACGGTGATGCAGACCGCCCAGCACGACATCGCCGAGCGTCGCCGGTTCGGCAGCCGCGTCGAGGCGGGGCTGGCCGGTGCCCGCGCCACCGCGGCCATCCTCGCGGGTCTTCCGCTGCTGGGTCTGTTGCTCGGGCAGGCCCTGGGGGCCGATCCGGTGGCCTTTCTCCTCTCCGGTGGAGCGGGCGGGTGGCTGCTTCTGATCGGCTCGGCTCTGATCTGTGCCGGCCTGCTGTGGTCGGACACCATCATCGCCGGGGTCGTGACATGAGCTGGGCGGCAGTCCTTCTCGCCGTCGCGGTACTCGCCTGGCCGCGGACGGCGAAGAGCCGCTTGGGGACGGGCCTGCGCTCGGTGCGTCCGGCTTCCCGTCCGCGCGCCCGCCAGGACCTCCTCGCGGTGGCCGCCACCCTGGACGTGCTCGGGGCGTGCCTGCACTCGGGCATGGCCACATCCACCGCAGCGGCGGCGGTGTCGGCGTCGGCGCCGGTCCACTTGGCCGCGCCACTGCGCCGGGCCGCGGACCTGTTGGCTCTCGGCGCCGATCCGGCACAGGCGTGGGCACAAGCCGGGGCCCCAGCGGACGGACACATCGCCGCATTCCTGCGCATGGCGCGCCGCTCGGCGGCCTCGGGTGCAGCGCTGGCGCGGGGGGTGGAGGAGCTGGCCGGCGACCTGCGCGCAGAGGCCGCTGATGGCGCGCGCGCCCGAGCCGAACGCGCCTCGGTGCTGATCGCCGGTCCGCTCGGGCTGTGCTTTCTGCCGGCGTTCGTGTGCCTCGGTGTGGTGCCGGTCGTCGCCGGGCTCGCCGGTGACGTCCTGCAGTCAGGAGTGATGTGACAACAAGTGGAGGGAAGACAGATGAAACGACGGATTCGTGGGCTACAGGCACGCCTGGCCCTCCTGGCAGTCGCCGACGAAGGAATGTCGACGGTCGAATACGCGATCGGAACCGTCGCGGCCGCGGCCTTCGGCGCGATTCTCTACACCGTCATCACCGGAGACTCGGTCGTGAACGCGCTGACCAACATCATCAGCCGCGCCCTGAACACCGCCACGTAACCGGTGCGGACACCGGGGCCGTCACGATCGAGGCGGCTTTCGCGGTCATCACGCTGGTGTCCGTCCTCGTCATGGGGCTGGCCGGCGTGGCCGCGGTGTCGTTGCAGACGCGCTGTGTCGATGCGGCCCGGGAAGCGGCTCGGCTCGTGGCGCGCGGGGACACGCCGTCGGCGGCGATCCGTTCCGCCCAGCGCGTCGCCCCGGGCGGGGCGACGGTGCAGGTGCATCGGCGCGGCGACTTCGTCGTCGCCACCGTCGCTGTGGAGTCGGTTGTGCTGCCGTGGCTTTCGCTCGGTGCAGAGGCGCTGGCCGCAGTCGAGTGAGCGGGGTGAGCAGGGGTCGGCCGGGGTTCTCGCGGTGGCCATGGTCGCGGTGCTGGTGACGCTGATGGTCGGCGCTGCGCACATCGGTGCCGCCGTCCTTGCCCGGCACCGGGCTCAGGCGGCGGCCGACCTGGCCGCCCTGGCGGCAGCAGCGCGTCTACCGGCCGGTTCCGCGGCCGCGTGTACCCGCGCCGCTCGCCTCGCGCAGGAGATGCGGGCCGCGGTGGCGGCCTGCACGGTCGACGGTGTGGACGTCGTCGTCACGGTGCAGGTTCGGCCCGCCCTGGGGAGCCGATGGCTGGGACCCGCCAGCGCGGTGGCGCGGGCGGGTCCGTCCTCGGCCAGCGGTCACGCTTTACCGGCGTTGGCTGATCTACCCTTGCGCGAGTGGGACTTTCGGGTGCGCTCTGCGGGGCGCTCGCTATCGAGTCCGGCGGTGCTCAGCTCGGTCGCGGTGGGCTCCCGCAGGGCAGCCAATCCGGCGTACACACCGTCGTCGAGCTCGACCCGGTGCACAGTCACGTGTACCGGCGTCCAACTGCGGCTCCGGTCGAGCACCCGTAGCACCCCGGAGGTCACGCCCGAGTCGAACTCGGCGGCCATCGTGGCCATGGCGGCCCTGTCCTCGGGGTGCACCGCGTCGACGCTGACGAGTCCGGCCCGCCAGTCGAAGAACGGCGCGGGTTCGTCCAGCCACTTCAACAACGTCCAATGGCGTGGGTCGACCAACGCCCGGTGTACTCCGGGCACGGCCAATCCTTCGATGATCTTCTGAGCCAGCAGATCGTGTTGGATACCCGAGCCCTCGCGCACACTGCGCCAGTTCATCGCCCGGCAGATGAGATGCTCGCTGCCGTCGTCGAACACCTCGGGCACCGACCGCGCGACGAACCCCACGGTGATCTGCTCACCGCGATAATCGGTGACGTCCCAGGTGTTACAGATCGACACCCCCACCTGCGGCTCGATGATCATGCTCAACACCTGCGCCTCGCTGGGCTTGAGATCACGGCGCGGCAGGTCGTCGACGAACGCCCGGCCATGGGTGGGTTGGCGGTCGGGATCCCAGCCGCCGACCACCAGCGACTCCCGCGTGTCGGTGGCCGTGCCCTCGGTCAGGTCCCAGATCAGCGGTCCGACCATGGGGCGCGGAGGCGGCTCCTCGTCCGGAGCGCCCAACCACACGTGCACCCCGTGGATCCGGCCGTCGGACATCTGCACGACCTCGGTGCGGATCACGCGATCGTTCTTGGGCGTGATGCTGGTCAAACCGCCGCCGGCACGGACTGTTTCGCCGATCGCGGTCTGAATGGCCATCAGGTGGGGATGGCGACGCAGGAAGGTGCTGATCGGCACCAGATCCGTGGTGCGGTCCCCCTGGGCGACGACGGCCGGTTCGTCGCCGAGTGTTTCCACGAGCATCCAGTCGTGGCTCATGACCGTCATGGTACCGACGGGTTCCCGCGCGCCCCGCCGTCAACCACCCGGGTGCCGGGGTGCCCGGTCAGCGCGCCGATGACCAGACGAAGCACCCGCACCGCGCCGTCCTTGTCCAGCGGATCGTTACCGTTGCCGCATTTGGGGGACTGCACGCACGACGGGCAACCCGCGGGGCACTCGCAGGCCTCGATGGCCTCCGCGGTCGCACCCCACCAGTCGGCGAGCATGCCGAATCCGCGCGCGGCGAAACCGGCTCCGCCCGGGTGCCCGTCGTAGACGAAGATCGTCGGTAATCCGCCCACCGGGCCGATCGCGGTGGACACCCCGCCGATGTCGCTGCGATCGCAGCTGGCGATCAACGGCAGCAAGCCGATCGCCGCGTGTTCGGCGGCATGCAGTGAGCCGGGAATCCGTAGCGGATCGATCCCGCTGCGCTGCAACGCTTCCGGAGTGATCGTGCACATCGTCGCCATGGTCTCCAGGGTGCGCGTGGGCATGTCGAGTTCGATGAAGTCGATGATCTCACCGTCGATGCGCCGCCGGAGGTAGCCGGTGACGGTGTTGCTGACCGAGACGGGCACCAAACCCACGGTCACCGGACCGTGCCGGGACTGCTCACCGGAACCGGTGACGTCGATGTCGGTCAGCTCCCGCGCGAACGTCGTGTACCCGGGATCCTCGGTGTGGACGAAGGCGATTCCCGCCTCCAGGTCGAGGGTGTCGACGACGTAGCTTTCACCCTGATGCAGATACACCGCGCCGGGGTGCACCGACGCCGGTGCCTGTCCCGCCCCGGTACTGCCCAGCATCCGCCCGGTGTCAGCTTCCAGGATCGCGACCTGTCCGCCGGTGGAGCCCCTGATGTCCACCGCCGGGTGCGGATCCACTCCCGGGGCGGGGAAGTACCCGCTGGGACGGCGGCGCAGCAGACCGTCGTCGACCAGTGCGGCGGCGACCTGCTCGGCGCCCCAGGCCCGCACCTCAGCGTCGGACAACGGCAGCTCGGTCGCCGCGCACAACAGTTGCGGACCCAGGATGTACGGGTTGGTCGGATCGATCACCACCCGTTCGATGGGTTTGTCCAGCAGCGCTGCGGGATGGTGCACCAGGTACGTGTCGAGAGGATCGTCGCGGGCGATCAGAACGATCAATGCGCCCTGGCCGCGCCGGCCCGCACGGCCGGCCTGCTGCCAGAACGATGCGACGGTACCCGGGAAGCCCGCAAGCACAACGGCATCGAGGCCGGCGATGTCGACCCCGAGCTCCAGCGCATTGGTGGTGGCCAGTCCGCGCAGCTCGCCGTCGGCCAGCGCCCGTTCCAGTCTCCGACGATCCTCGGCCAGGTAACCGGCCCGATACGACGCCACCTGATCGGCGAGATCGGTGTTCGCGTCGGCCAGCCGTGCCCTGGCCCCGAGTGCGACGAGTTCGGCACCCCGGCGCGAGCGCACGAACGTCAACGTGCGGGCCCCCTCCCGCATCAGGTCGGCCATCACCCGCGACGCCTCGGCGCCTGCCGAGCGGCGTACCGGAGCACCGTTCTCCCCGATCAGCTCCGCCAGCAGCGCCGGCTCCCACAGCGCGACCGTGCGCGCTCCCTGCGGTGACCCGTCCTCGGTCACCTCGCTCACCGTCTGGCCGATGAGTTCGGAAGCGGTGATCGCGGGTTCCGCGGTGGTCGCGGAGGCGAAGATCACCGTCGGCCCGCAGTGCTCGCCCGAATCCGGTGCGTACCGCGCGCACAAGCGCAGCAGGCGGCGCAGCACCATCGCCACGTTGGAGCCGAAAATCCCTCGGTAGTAGTGGCATTCATCGACCACCAGGTACCGCAGGTTGCGCAGGAACACCGCCCACCTGGCGTGGTTGCGCACCATCGACAGGTGGATCATGTCCGGATTGGAGAAGATCCAGCGGGACCGCTCGCGGGCGAATCGGCGCACTTCGGTGGGGCTGTCGCCGTCATAGGAGGTCGGGGCGACGTCGGCGAGCCCGGGAACGGCGGCCGTGAGTTCGGCGACGGTACGCAGCTGGTCGTGTCCGAGCGCCTTCGTGGGCGACAGATACAACGCGCGGGCGCGCGGATCCTGCTTCAGCGCCGTCAATATCGGCAACTGGTAGGCCATCGACTTGCCCGACGCCGTCCCGGTACTGAGCACCACGTGGCGTCCGCCGTGAGCGAGGTCGGCCGCGGCGCGCTGGTGCGACCACGGCACCTCGACGCCACGATCGCGGAAGGCACGCACCACATCTGGGTCGGCCCAGGCCGGCCAGCCCTGCGGGCGGGCCCGTCGCGGCGGCAGGTCGGCGATGTGGCGTACCGGATGCTCGTCGACCGCGGTGCCCTCGACCGCGCCGGCGAGCAGCGTGCGGCCGAAGTCGGGCACCGTATCCGCCCGAGCGCCTGCTGCTGCTTCCGTCACCGATCACCTCCGAAGACGACGTCGTACCGACGCCTGGGCACCGGCCGTGGGCCGCCCCAGCGCATGTCGTACGTGAATTGTTCACTACGTGACGGCGCTGAGACTGTCGCCGCAGGCCGGAACGTGATTGACTACTCGCGGTCGCAGCTTCTGTGTTGGTGTCCCCACACTCGCAGGAACGACGTTGCGATCGCGGTTCCTGCGAGGGTTGTAGGTCGGGTCTGAGTTCCGAGCACTCCACGAAGGTATGGCGGTCGGAACGGGCCCGGTCTGCCGAAGGACGGTGGACCGCACCCGGTGAATGAAGAGAAGGAAAGTACGAGAGATGCCACAGGGAACTGTGAAGTGGTTCAACGCGGAGAAGGGGTTCGGCTTCATCGCGCCTGAAGATGGGTCGGCGGACGTGTTTGTCCACTACACGGAGATCCAGGGAAGCGGCTTCCGCACCCTGGAGGAGAACCAGAAGGTCGAGTTCGAGGTCGGCCAGAGCCCCAAGGGCCCGCAGGCCACCGGCGTTCGAGCCATCTGAGCTAAGCGACCAACTCAAGACCACCGAGCCGGCAGGCTCGAAGGATCACAGAACACCCCCGCGCCATCCCCACGGACAACGCGGGGGTGTTTTGCGTACCGGCCCGGGTAACAGCTGCGCGGGCCCGCGCTGGCCTAGGGTCGACGGTGTGAGCCAGCTGTCCTTCTTCTCGGCTGAGTCGGTGCCGCCGGCCATCGCCGACCTGACGGGGATCCTGGCTGCGCCCGGACAGGTCGTGCTGGTCAGTGGGCCCCAGGGGGCCACGGCCCGGCTGTCGGTGGTGGTGGACGAGCTGTGGCGGGCCGATGCGCTCGCGGAGATGATCGCCGATGCCGGCCTGGTCCCGGAGATCGCCCGCACCGACGAGAACACCCCGCTGGTGCGGACCGCGCTGGACGCCCGGCTGGTCGCCATCGCCGAGCAGTGGACCCGGGGAGCGGTCAAGACCGTGCCTCCGCAGTGGCTGCCGGGCCCCCGCGAGCTGCGGGCGTGGGCGCTGGCGGCCGGGACCGCCGACGCCGACCGCTACCTGCTCGGGCTGGATCCGCACGCTCCGGACACCCATTCGGCCCTGGCTTCGGCGCTGATGCGGGTCGGTATCGCGCCCACTCTGATCGGGACGAGAGGGTCGCGTCCGGCGCTGCGAATCAGTGGTCGCCGACGGCTATCGCGCCTGGTAGAGAACGTGGGGGAACCTCCGGAGGGGGCTGAGGCGTTACTGCAGTGGCCACGGGTTTAGCCGGCCCGCGAACCTCCGGCGCAGGAGGGACGGTTTGCGTCGGCACGCGCGGGGTGCGAAATTGTCAGTTGCCGAAGCGGGTCGCATGGGTACATGCACTACGCGGGCAGCAGAAGAAGTGGAGCTAGACAAAGTTGGCTGACGGGGACCGCGGCAGCGGGGGAAACCGAGGTGTCCGGCGACTCGTCATCGTCGAGTCGCCGACCAAGGCGCGCAAGATCGCCGGTTATCTCGGGTCCAACTACATCGTCGAATCGTCGCGTGGACACATCCGCGACCTACCCAGAGCGGCCGCCGACGTGCCGGCCAAGTACAAGTCCGAGCCGTGGGCGCGACTGGGTGTGAACGTCGACGACGACTTCGAGCCGCTCTACATCGTCAGCCCGGACAAGAAGAGCACCGTC
>CAXEZH010000076.1:0-21536 GCA_964000695.1 uncultured Mycolicibacterium sp.
GAGCCAGAAGGCGCCTCGTGAAACGAGCCAGAAGGCGCCTCGTGAAACGAGCCAGAAGGCATGGACACCACCGGGGGTCGACTGCAGCATGGGCAAGATGGGTAGGAGATACCCATGAAGCTGGTGACGTTCAACATCCTGCACGGACGTACCCCTGGCGACGACGTCGATCTGGGGCGATTCGCGCAGTGTGTCGCGGACCTGGATGCCGACATCCTGGCGCTGCAGGAGGTCGACGCCGTGCAGCCGCGGTCGGGGATGGCCGACCTCACCGCACTCGCCGCCGAGGCCATGGGGGCGCGCAGCCACCAGTTCGTCGCCGCCATCGCGGGCACCCCGGGCGCGACGTGGATCGCCGCCACCGGCGAGGAACAACCCGGTACCGCCGCCTACGGCGTCGCACTGCTGTCGCGGTACCCCGCGCTGAACTGGCAGGTGGTTCGGCTGCCCCGGATCCCGTTCCGCTTCCCGATGTATCTCGGTGCGCCGGGGCGGGTGCAGGTCGTCGACGAGGAACCTCGAGCGGCGGTGATCGGTCTGCTCGACACTCCGGTCGGCCCCCTCTCGGTGGTCAACACGCACCTGTCGTTCGTGCCGGGTTGGAACCGTCACCAGCTGCGCCGGCTGATGCGTGACGTGCGGGCGCTGCCGGGTCCGCATCTGCTGGCCGGCGATCTGAACATGGGTGTCGACTCCGCGCAACGCTGGGCGGGGCTGCGGTCACTGGCCTCGGCGCCCACCTTTCCGGCCGAGGTGCCGACCACGCAGCTCGACCACGTCCTGACCGACGATCCGGACCTCGTCACCGTCAGCTGGGCGGCACCGCGGCAACCGATCTCCGATCATCGCCCGCTGGTGGTGCAGTTGCGTCGCCGAGACGCCTGAGCAAGCGCCATCGAGACGAGTGAGCGCGGGACTTTCGTCCCTGCGCAGCGGGACCGTGGACCCCTCGCCGGTGCCGCGCGCGGCGGTAGCGTGGAATCGGATGCGGTGATGACGCCGCCGACGCGAGGTGAGGAGCACACGACGATGTCCGAGCAACCGACGACATCCAATCAATCGGCCCCCCTGGGCATCGTCGTCGCCGTCGATGGTTCTCCCGAGTCGAGGGTCGCCGTCGACTGGGCCGCCCGCGATGCCGCGATGCGGCGGATCCCGCTCACGCTGGCGCACGTGCTGCCCGGTGCTGCCATGCAGTCCTGGATCCAGGCCCCGCTGCCTGCCGAGTACTTCGAGGACGAGAAGAACGCCGCGCGCGACATCCTGCGCGACGCCCTCAACGTCGTGGAGGCCGCCACGGTGGGCGCCGAACTGTTCTGCGTCAACCAGAAAGTGCTCTCGGGTCAGCCGACCGCGGCGCTGACCGATCTGACCAAAGACGCCGAGATGATCGTCGTCGGCCGACGGGGGATCGGCAAGGTCGGGCGGCTGCTGCTCGGTTCGGTCAGCGCCGGGCTGACTCAGCATGCGCACTGCCCGGTCGCGGTGATCCACGACGAGGACCCGCTGATCCCGCACCCCGCCCAGGCGCCCGTCGTGGTCGGCATCGACGGCTCACCGGCGTCCGAGCATGCCACCGCCATCGCCTTCGACGAGGCGTCCCGTCGCGGTGTCGACCTCGTTGCCGTGCACACCTGGAGCGACGCCGGTTACGAACTGCCCGACGAGGGTTGGTCGGAGATCCAGCCCGAAGAGGACTGCCTGTTG
Organism: uncultured Mycolicibacterium sp.; assembly: GCA_964000695.1. Taxonomy (GTDB): domain Bacteria; phylum Actinomycetota; class Actinomycetes; order Mycobacteriales; family Mycobacteriaceae; genus Mycobacterium. The sequence continues at coordinate 1,708 of CAXEZH010000076.1, forward strand.
TCCGAGCGGCTGGCGGGTTACCGCGAGCGCTACCCCGACGTGTCGATCCGGCGAGTGCTGCGTCCGGACCGGCCTGCCCACGCCTTGCTCGAGGAAGCCGAGCATGCCCAGCTGCTGGTCGTCGGCAGCCATGGTCGCGGTGGCTTCGCCGGCATGCTGCTCGGTTCGGTGGGCTCACAGGTGGTGCAGTCCGCCCGCATCCCCGTCATCGTCGCCAGACGCTCCTGACGCGGGAGTGCCGCCGTACGCGGGGGACGATCACCCGGCTACGGACGCCTGGGCGTAGCGGCTGACGTGGTGGTCGGTCGAGCCGAACTCGAACTGCAGCGCGGTCAAACGCTTGAAGTAGTGTCCGATCGCGAGTTCCTCGGTCATGCCCATTCCGCCGTGCAGCTGAACCGCCTGCTGACCGACGAACTGCGCGGCCCGGCCGACGGTCACCTTCGCTGCCGACACCGCGCGAGCCCGGGTCGCCTCATCGGCGTCCAGTTTGAGGGTGGCGAGCAACGCTGCTGCGGCGGCCTGCTCCACGTGCATGTACATGTCCACCATGCGGTGCTGGAGCACTTGGAAGCCGCCGATCGGCTGCCCGAACTGCTGGCGTTGCTTGCAGTACTCGACGGTGTCGGCGAGGACCTTGCGCATGCACCCGACTGCCTCGGCGCACACCGCCGCCGCGCCCTCGTCGCGGGCTCGGGTCAGCCAGGGCCAGGCGACTCCCGCCCCGCCGACAAGGGCGTCGGAAGGCAGACGGACACCCTCCAAAGCGATGTCGGAGGCGCGCCGGTCATCGACGGTGCGGTAGTGGTGCAGGGTCAATCCCGGCGTCGACGACCCGACCTCGACCAGGAAGAGCGATATCCCGTCGGCGTCGGTGCGGGCACCGGAGGTCCGCGCTGTCACCAGCACGTGGCTGGCCAGCGGGGTACTCGCTGAGACGATCTTGGTACCACGCAGCATCCAGTCGTCTCCGTCGCGCTCGGCCACGGTCGTCACGTCACGCCAGTTCTCACCCGAGGTCGGCTCTGTGGCGGCGACCGTGACGATCGCGGTGCCCGAGGCGATCTTCTCCACCAGCTCGGCGGCGGCGTCCCCACCGGCGCGCCGCAGCATGCCGGCCGCGACGACGGCGGTGTCGACGTACGGTTCGATCACGAGCGCGTGCCCCAAAGCCTCGGCGATGAGCATCATCTCGACGGGCCCACCGCCGATGCCCCCGTACTCCTCGGGCAACGCCGCGCCCAGGATGCCCAGCTCCTCGGCGAACGCCCGCCAGATCTCGGGCTGCCAGCCCAGGCCCCTCTTGGCGGCCGCGCGGCTCTTCTCCAGGTCGTAGCGCGTGGCCAGGAACCGGGTCAGCCCGTTGCGAAGCAGTTCCTGTTCGTCGTTGAGTGTGAAATCCATCTAAAGCCCCAATGCTGCTTTCGCCAGGATGTTGCGCTGAATCTCGTTGCTGCCGGCGTAGATCGAGCCGGCGCGGTCGTTGAAGTACCGCAGGGGAGCGACGGCCTGCCAGGGTTCGCCGCTGACGTAGTCGTGCTGCGGGGGCGTGAAGTCGGCGATCGGGCCGCCCGGGCATGTCGCGTGTGGTTGGTAGACGCGTCCCCGTGGGCCGGCGGCCTCCATCGCGAGCTCGGTGAGCGCCTGGCTCAGTTCAGTGGACAGCACCTTGAGCATCGACGACTTCGCGCCGGGGTTTCCGCCCGCGGCGACCACGGCAAGCACCTGGTATTCGAGGATCTCGAGAACCTCGGTACGGATCCGCAGCTCGGCCAGCTTGTGCGCGAAGGCGGGATCATCGAGAAGCCGCCCGCCGCCCGGGCCGGGTTGCTGGGCCGACACCGTGGCGATGTCCTCGGCCATCACCTGCAGAGCCGGGGCCGTCGCGCCGCCACCGCGCTCGAACTCCAACAGATATTTGGCCACCGTCCAACCGTCATCGATGTGGCCGATGACGTTGGCCTTGGGCACCCGCACGTCGTCGAAGAACACCTGGTTCTGGACCTCTTCGCCCGACGTCATCACCAACGGACGAATCTCGATTCCAGGAGTGGACATGTCGACGAGCACGAAGGTGATACCACGTTGCTTCTTGTCGCTGCGGCTGGTGCGCACGAGCGCGAACATCCAATTGGCTTCCCGCGCATGGGTGGTCCAGATCTTGCTGCCGGTGCAGACCAGGTGGTCACCGTCGTCGCGGGCAGCCATCGACAGCGCCGCCAGGTCCGACCCGGCCTCTGGTTCGGAGTAGCCCTGACAGAAGAACACCTCGCCCGTGAGGATGCGGGGCAGGAAATAGTCCTTCTGTTCGTCGGTGCCGAACTTGATGATCGCGTGGGCCACCATCCGGATACCCATCGGGGACAGCGACGGTGCCCCCGCGAGCTGCGACTCCCTGCTGAAAATGTAGTGCTGGGTCAGGCTCCAGTCGCAGCCACCGTGAGCGACCGGCCAGGCCGGTGCGGCCCAGCCCCGTTCGTGCAGGATGCGTTGCCACTCCATGCTGGCGTCGTGGTCGGCGTACACGCTCGTCATCAGCTGGCCGGCGCGTCGAAGCTCCGGCGTCAGCTTCTCGGCGAGAAAGGTGCGCACCTCGTCACGGAACGCGAGATCAGCGGCCGACCACTCCAGATCCATCGAATCCCCTCTTCGTGTACGGGCTCCCCGACAGAGTAAACCTAGTTAGTTAGGTCGCCGAACTCGGGTGGGGCGCGACCGGATCTGCGGCTGCTCTGGACCGCCCGGTGGTGTCGACCCGCGCGGGGCGCTGGCCCCCTCGCGGCGCGGACGGACCCGCGGCGTGCGGTGGTAGGTTGTTCGTGTTGCCACAGTCCGTGATGGCAAATCCCCTCATTACCCATCACGGCTGTGGCGACCCCGCGTTAGTGCGATCGCTTGTTTGCTCATCGCCGGAGGTAGCGGTGGTCGTGTTCACGGAGGGCGATGAGTGGCAAATATGAGGCACATAACCGTGGACGACGAGTTCGATTGGGACGACGAGGTCGATGTCATCTGCACCGACACAGCTCCCGGCGGTCTGGCCACCGCCATTGCCGCTGCGCGGGCCGGCGGCGCGGTGATGCTGGCGAGCGCGGACCCATCCACGTGCGAAACCGACTGGTTCGGCTCGCCACAGCTCGACGACCCGACCGCAACCTACCTGCATGAGTTGACCGCCGACATCGAGCTCGAGTCGTTGCCTCGGCCGTCGGTCGATCTGCCGGTTCGACTCGCGAGTGCACTCCCGGCTGCAGACGAGGGCAGGAAACGCCGGATCGCCACGTTCGACGGTGCGCACCTGCGCGATTGGGCGATGCAGTGCATCCCTGTGCGCACCGGATACCTCTACACCCGAGTCACAGGCTGGGACACCGCGGCGTGGCAATCCGACGACGGCGGTCGGTTGGCGGTCAGCGAGATCGGTGCGATGTCACCCGATGTCGATGATGTCGGTGGTTCAGTCCTGAGCTGGCTCACTGCCGCAGCCGAGGACGCAGGCGTATCCGTCGACCGGTCCACCGTTCTGCAGCGGCTGATCTTCGAGGACGGGGTCGTCGTCGGTGCGGAGTTCGACACCGAGGAAGGGGTCCTGACGGTGCGCGCCCGACACGGCGTCCTGATGTGCCGGGCGGTCGGACCGCTCGTGACACCGACACTGCCGCAGGGTGCGGAGGTGCGGGTGGCCCTGGTCGGTCGCGCCGCCAGCCGCTTCGGCCGCGTGGAACTGTTGACCACAGACCCGGCGGTCGCCGCGGCGGCTGGGGCCTGCCCGAACGTCAGCGGCTCTGCACGTCATTGCGAAGCGTGATCGTCGTCCTCAGGCGGAGAACTTGATTGCCAGACGGCCTTTGGCCAGCAGCGATTCCAGCGCTGCGCCGGCGATCGGGCGCGAGAGCAGGAAGCCCTGCGCGCGATGGCAGCCGTGGCGCAGCAGCGTCAGCGCAGCGGCTTCGGTTTCGACGCCTTCGGCCACCAACTCCAACCCGAACGCTTCGGCCAAGGCGATGATCGCACGCACGATGGCGAGATCGCCCGGATCAGCGCCTAGTTCGCGGACGAAACCCCGGTCGATCTTGAGCGTGTCCACCGGTAGTGACTTCAGATGAGAGAAGGCGCTGTACCCGGTTCCGAAGTCGTCGATCGCGATCTGGACACCGGCGGCCTTCAGTGCTGCCAGCGTGATCCGCGTGGTTTCGATGTCCTGGACCACCACACTCTCGGTGATCTCCAGACAGACCGATCCCCTGGCGAGCCCGAACTCTTCGAGGATGCCGGCCACCGATTCCACGAAGCCGTCGATCACCAATTGCACCGGAGAGACGTTGATGCGCATGACGATGTTCTCGCCGAGCCCACGCGACTGCCACGCCGCGAAATCGGCACATGCCGAACGCATCACCCACCGGCCGAGTTCACCGGCGAGATTGATGGATTCGGCGACACCGATGAACGCATCGGGTGCCAGCAACCCGCGGGTGGGGTGCTGCCAACGCACGAGAGCTTCGGCGGCCAGGATCTCGCCGGTCCGCATGTCGACCTCGGGAAGGTAATGCAGTAACAGCGCGCCGCTTTCGATCACGTTCTGCAGGTGTAACTCGATGTCGTTGCGGAACTCGTTCTTCATCGCCATGTCGTCGGTGAACACCGCGACCTTGTTGCCGCCGGAATTCTTGGCCGTCAGGACAGCCTGGTCGGCGCGCCGCAGCAGGTCCGAGGTCGTATCGACACCCGGCGTGCCCTGTGCCACACCGATACTCACGGTGCGGGTGAGTACCTCGCCGTCGATCGAGACCTGTTCGCGCAGTGCGGACTGCAGCTGATGAGCCAGTGCGGTGGCAGCGGCTTCGTCCATCGCCGCGCGGGGAACCACGACGAATTCGTCGCCGCCCAACCTGGCGATCAGGTTCTCCCCGTCACCGGATCGGCGCAGGCGCTCGGCCAGCACGCGGATGAACCAGTCGCCCGCGGTGTGTCCGAGGTAGTCGTTGATCGCCTTCAGCCGGTCCAGATCGAAGAACAGCGTCGAGACCGGACCCGGCTGGCCGGCCGCAAGTCGTTCGTCCAGGTGCGACAGCAAGGCGCGCCGGTTGTGCAGACCGGTCAGGTCATCGTGTTCGGCAAGGTAACGAAGCCGCTCTTCGGCCAGTACCCGGGCCTGAACCTGGGCGAAGAGCGACGCGATCGTCTCCAGTGCGTTGAGTTCGTCGGTGCTCCACTCCCGGTCGCCGAACTTGATGAACCCGAGGGCCCCGGTCGTGACATTGCCCGACAGCAGGGGTGCGGCGGCCATCGACGTCGCGGGCACCGCGCGGCTCTCCTCGATCCGCCGCTGGTAGTCATCGGTGGCTGGTTCTGGACGCAGCACCACCGGCTTCTTGGCGTTTTCCGACACTGCGAACACCGGGTCGGCGTCGGCGAAGTAGACGATCTCCAGCGGGTCGGGGTCAGGAATGTTCGGCCGGATCGGCCACTCGGCGATCAGTCTGGAGGCCCTGATCTTGTGGTCGTTGTAGCGAAGGAAGCTGACGTCGACGCCGAGGTAGGTCACCAGATCGGCCAGCACACGTTGGCTGACTTCGACGGAGGTGGTCGCAGTGGCGGCCATTAACTGGGTTGCCACCGATTTGACCATCAGGTCGAGGCTGCGCGGTGTGCCGTTCATGGACATTGTGCAGTCAGGATAAGCCCGGTGCCGTGTGAACGAGCGGTCGCCTGCGGCTACGGACCGAGGCGGGCGGTGCGGTGACGAGTCGCAGGGCCAGGATCTGGGTCTCCCCGTCGGCCACACTCGTCATGTGACGAAACCGGTCCTGCAACTCGGCCAGTTGGCCGGCGAATTCCGGTGAAAGACCGTGAAGGTCGGCATCGTCGTGTGCGTAGAGGAAGACGGGGGAGACGGGTTGGACCGCCAGGCCGTGGCGTTGAGCGGTCAACCAGACCGCTTCGGCCGCCGCTCCGCCGCGCGCGTAGCCGGTCAGTGAAGGATCGCTGCCGATGATCACCGCCAGTGACGAGCTGTTCGCTATCCGGTCCCGGGTGTCGGAGCCCAGCCTGGAACCGGCTCCCCAGGATGCCAACAGCGCCATGACCTCGGTGCGCCTGAGGATGTCGAGCGTCGCGAAATCGGCTGGCCCCAGTTCGAGGCTGCGCACATCGATGCCGGTGTCGGGGGATTCATCGCCGGGCCAACGCAATTCGGAGGTCATCTCGCGGTGCAGCCGGGTCGTCAGGTAGCGGATGCGGTCGGCGCCGGACAGCACCTCGCCCGCGTCGTCGAGGTCGGTGCGATCGGTCAGCAACACCAGGCGGGCACCTTCCCGGTGTGCGGCGCTGCTGAGCGCTTCGGCGATGGTGTCGGTCAAGGGCGTTGGGGTGCCCCGGTGCCGGTTGGTCTCCCGGCTGTCGAGAAGCGGGTACAGCGCGGCGAGGTCGGGGTCGGCGCCGGCACCGTCCAGGTCGATGACCGCGGTGAGCGGTGAGGCGGTCTGATGTTCGGTGAGGTGCACGTCGCCGAGGACACCGTGAGCGGCGGCGGCCACGCGGGCATTGAAGCTCGCAGCGCCGACGGCGACGGCGCTGCCGCGAAGGTTGACGTCCATCAGGGTGGTGCGCTCGGGGGTGAGGTGGATCGTGACCGTCCCGGCGCCGGTCTCGATGCGCCACGGCTGCGCGTTGCCCCCCGACGGTGCCTGATTGGCGGCCAGCGCCACCGCATGAACCGCGTCGCGGGCGCGCGTGGGGGCCGGGTCGTGCGCCTCGGCCGGTGCGGCTGTTCTGTTGCGGGGATCGACCAGCTCCTCCATGAAGGTCGACATGTCCACACGTACCCGTCCGGACGGAAGGCGCTCACCCAGACCGATTCTGCGGACCGCCTCGGCGACCGCGGATGCGCCGATCAGCACGTCGCCGGCGAGCTGCGGCCACGTCGCCAGCGTCTGGCCGACCTCGACCAGCGATGCTGCGGCCCGCGGTGACAGACTCGCGCCCTCGATGATCCGCAGCACGTGTGGGACCTTGTCCTTGTTGTCCAGCCCGGCCAGGGTGGCGGCGTCGAGTCCCCCGAGCAGCCCGTGGAACACGGGTCGGTCGGGTTCGGAGTCGAAGCGTTCGACGTCGACGAGACCGCGGTCGCTGGTGGCCATCACCACCGGCAACCGGTGTCGGCGTGCGGCTTCCCGGACCAACGCCTTGACATCGAGGGAGTCGCACTCCTCGACCACGACGTCGAGCCCGGAGAGGAATCCGTCGATGCTGTCTGCGGTCACGCCGCGATCGTGTACGCGCACAGCGAGATACGGGTCGATCTCGGCGACCCTGCGAGCTGCCACCGCGGCTTTGTTGACGCCGAGGTCGAAGACCGTTGCCGGCACCCGGTTGAGGTTCGACAACTCCAGCGCGTCGAAGTCGGCCAGTCGTAGCTCTCCACACAATCCCTGCATCGCCAGCGTGTGGGCGATGGCATGTCCGACGCTGAGCCCGATGATTCCGATCCGCAGTGAGGACAGGCGCTGTTGCTCGGCGATGGTGATCAGGTCGCGATTGCGGTCGGTTCGGGTCCGCAGATAGGCGCGGGGGCCCAGGACGGCGACGAGCGTCCGCCGCCACGGGTAGTAGGCCCAGCGCCGGGGTTCGTCGGTGAACTCCGGCCCCGGTGTGGGCAACAGCTCCGCCAGCGTCCGCGCCTGCTCGGTCACGGTGTCGACGACGGTGACGGTGGGATCGCTGCGCAGGGAGTCGATGAGCGCGGCGTCGTCGGGCAGGGTCGGGTCGAGGACCACGGCGCTGTTCGCATCGCGATGCCGCTCGTGGAATCCAGCAGCATCGGTCCCATGCGTAGCAGAAGGCTCAGACGTCACAACGCATCATCATGCACCGCGGCGAGTGCGTGGTCTGCAGGCCACGCCCGTTGGAGGTCCAGGACCTCGGTGATGATCTTGGAGACCTGCGTGGGTTCGGCGTGCCGGATGAAGGTGTTGCGGTCCCACCACATCATCTTGGTCTGGTAGCGCGAGTCGGGGTAAGGCGTGGCCGGGATGGATGCGACCACACCGCCGGAGGAGCGCCACTTGTCGAGTACGTGTGCCGCCGATGTGGCCATGCAGAATTGCAGTTCCAGCGCCGCCATGGCATGAAAGGCGGTCCGTGCGAGCACGCGGGTGACACGTCGGCTCTTGTCCGCGTCGTCGGTGACGAATGCCGTCTTCATCTCGAGTACCCCGAACGGCACGCGGTCGTCGATCATCTTGCGCACCGAGGCCAGGCCGGGCTGCCCCGCCCATTCGACGACGGCATGAGAATCGTCGGCTCCGGTGAGAGGGCCGATCGCACGAACTCCGCCGATCACCCGCCCGGTCCGGTCGAGAGCGGCCCAGAACAGCGCGGTGTCGTGTCCGTCGCTGATCTCGTCGATGTCCAATGCGCTCTGCACACCGTGCTTGCGGTAGCTTCGATCGGCGCCGCGCAGGTATTCGTGCCAGAGTTCGGGGTCAGCGGAAGGATGTGACATCACCAACGTGCAATCGGCGTCGGTGTCCCACCAACTGTGGGTGGCCACCGCCTGACCGAGGGAGCGATCAGCTACTTGAAGAACGGTATTCGGCATGTTTTTCCCGTCTTGAGTGACCGGCGCATCAAAGCTGGGTCATCGATGACTGGCCATGAGTAACCGGTTTTGTTTGAATACGGCAGGATAAGTATGTCGCCTTCCGCCGCAAATTCCAGCTAGTGTGACTAGATTTTCCAGGGTCGCTACTGCTGGTTATCCAAGATCCTGGTAGAGCGGTACCCGAACGCCATCTTTGGCAACTTCTTTATTTGCAGTGTGAACTGGTTGAGGCGCTACAATTCTGTTTCAGCGAACCCGGCTGCCACGATGATTGTGCTTTTGGCGGCGTTTTCTGCAAATAGATGTAAAGCGACGCTAACTTCGCATCCCGAGGCTGATATTCCGAAACGTCGGTCGCGCTGCGGGTTGATCATGTCCGCCCGTGCGGCGCGACGACTCGTCCGGTAATGCGTTCGCTGGTTTGTGTCGGGCAACCGCGCGCCGACGCGGTGAACACGGGGCGCCGGTGTCGGCGGAGCCGGCTGGGCGGATGGGTCGGCGGAGCCGGCTGGGCCGATGCTGCCGGGGCGGCGCGGGGCTGTGGCACTGTGTAACGGCGCACGGGTGCCGGCCGTGCACGTCCCGTTCCGATGTCGAAGGAGACCCCGTGCAGAAGTTCACCGGACTATCGGAGTTGGTTGCCGCAGAGGGCGCCGAGCTCGGGCCCACCGAATGGTTGGAGATCACCCAGGACCGCGTCGACCTCTTCGCCGACGCCACCGAGGATCATCAATGGATTCACGTCGATCCGGAGCGGGCCGCCAGTGGCCCCTTCGGCGGCACGATCGCGCACGGGTTGTTGACGCTGTCACTGCTGCCCTACTTCACGCATCAGCTGTACACCGTCGACAACATCGCGATGGCCATCAACTACGGCTACAACAAGGTCCGGTTCATCACTCCGGTGCGAGTCGGAGCCAGGCTGCGCGCCCGCGCGGTGATTGCCTCGGTCGCCCAACTCGACAATGCCGTGCAGGCGACGTTGAACACGACCGTCGAGATCGAGGGTGCCGACAAGCCCGCTGCCGTCGCGGAGTCGATCGTGCGCTTCCTGGGCTGAGCACCTCCGACATGTGTCAGTAACCGTTGACGTACGTCAAAAACGCTCGTAGATTGCGTGACGACGTGAGGAGCGACGGTGGATCAGGCACACCAGCAGGTCGCAGTGATCGGCGCGGGGATCAGCGGTTTGACGGCCGGCAAGATGCTCAAGGACTACGGCGTCGCCTACACCACGTTCGAGACCTCCGACCGCATCGGGGGGAACTGGGCATTCGCGAATCCCAACGGGCATAGCAGCGCCTACCGGTCGCTGCACATCGACACCTCGAAGCATCGCCTGTCGTTCAAGGACTTTCCGATGCCCGAGCATTACCCGTCGTTTCCGCACCACACGCAGATCAAGGCCTACCTCGACGACTACGCCGAGGCTTTCGGGCTGTCCGACCACATCGAGTTCGAAAACGGTGTCGTGCACGCCGAACCCGATACCGACGGTGGGTGGCGCCTGGTCGACCAGGCGGGCGCGCAGCGCCACTTCGACCTGTTGGTCGTCGCCAACGGTCATCACTGGGACCCGCGGCTACCCGAGTTCCCGGGTACCTTCGCCGGCGAGTCGATGCATTCCCACTCCTACATCGACCCGACGGCGCCGCTGGATCTGCGAGGAAAGCGGATCCTGGTGGTAGGCATCGGCAACAGCGCCGCCGACATCACCGTCGAACTGTCGTCGAAGGCGCTGGGCAACCACGTCACGCTGTCGACGAGGTCCAGCGCGTGGATCGTGCCCAAGTACATCGCGGGCCGTCCCGGCGACACGTTGTTCCGGACCTCGCCGCACCTCCCGCTGTCCTGGCAGCGCAAGGCGGTACAGCTGATCGCTCCGTTGTTGGGCACCGACCCGACGATGTACGGCCTGCCCCCGGCCGATCACAAGCTCTTCGAGGCGCATCCGACGCAGTCGGTCGAACTACCGTTGCGGCTCGGCTCGGGTGACGTGGTGCCCAAGCCGAACGTCGCTCGCCTGGACGGTGACACCGTGCACTTCGTCGACGAGACCAGCGACGTGTTCGACGTCATCATCTACGCCACCGGTTACAACATCACGTTTCCGTTCTTCGCCCCGCAGTTCATCAGCGCGCCCGGCAACCAGCTGCGGCTCTACAAGCGGATGTTCAAGCCGGGTATCGAGAACCTGGTGTTCATGGGCTTCGCGCAAGCGGTCCCGACGCTGTTCCCGTTCGTCGAGTGCCAGGCGCGATTGCTCGCCGCCTACGCCGTCGGGCAGTACGCGTTGCCCGCGGCCGACGAGATGGAGCGGGTGATCAACGCCGACCAGCAACTGCATGCCGGACACTGCACAGACCGGCCGCGCCACACTCAGCAGGTCGACTACTTCGTCTACGAGCACGATCTGCGTTGTCGCGAGATCCCCGCCGGGCGGGAGCGCGCCCGGCGGCTCGACCGGGTCGCGTCATGACCCCGGTCGAGGTCGACTTCGTCAGCGGCGGCGATGTCTGCAGCGCATGGCATTTCGCCGGCCACGGAGGAGATTCGGTCCGCAGGCCGGTGGTTGTCATGGCGCACGGTTTCGGCGGCACGAAGGATTCCGGCCTGGCACCGTTCGCCGAACGGATCGCCGAGGCGGGCGCGGACGTGCTGGCCTTCGACTACCGGGGTTTCGGTGCCTCTCAGGGCCTGCCCCGGCAGTCGCTGTCGGTTCGCCGCCAGATCGCGGACTATCACGCCGCCGTCGATGCAGCCGCCGCGCTGCCCGGGGTGGACCCCGGCAGGGTGGTCCTGTGGGGCGCGTCGTTCTCCGGCGGACACGTGCTGCGGGTGGCCGCCGAGCGTGACGACGTCGGCGCCGTCATCGCGCTGACCCCGTTGACCAGCGGGATGGCGGTCAGCCGAGCGGCGATGAAAGCGCGCGATCTACCCACCTCCCTGCGTTGGACTCTGACCGGGATCCGGAGCAAAGTGTCGGTCGCCCGAGGTGGAGCGCCGACCATGATGCCGCTGGTGTCACCCGTGGGTGAGGGCGGGGCGCTGGCGTTGGACGGAGCCGACGAGAGCTATCGTGCGATGGCCGGCCCCTCGTGGCGCAACGAAATCGACTGCTCGGTGGGACTCGAGGTGCTCGGTGTCCGAACGGCGGCTGCGGCCAAGCGGTTACGCTGTCCGCTGCTGGTACAGATCGCCGATTTCGACTCCTACGTCCCCGCCGACGCCGCGGCTGCTACTGCGGCACACGGCCGAGCGCAGGTTCATCACTATCCCTGCGATCATTTCGACGTGTGGCCCGGCCACGACTGGTTCGACAAGGCCGTCGGTGACCAGATCGCGTTCCTGCGACGGGTGGTCGCCGCTCAGTAGTGCGTCGAGCCCTGGTCGACGGGTATCGCGCTCGCGGTCACGTACCTGGACTCGTCACTGGCCAGCCAGCGCACCGCATCGGCGACGTCCTCCGGTTGCACGGCCCACGTCGGCAGGAACGGGGTCATCATGTTGGCCAGCTGGGGATTGGTGTCCATCGCCGCACCCAACGCCGTCACCATGTCGCCGGTGCCCATGGCGGTGAGGACCGGGCCGGGGTGGACGCTGTTGACCCGGATCGAGTGCCTTCCGAGTTCGGCGGCGAAGGCGCGCGCCATCCCGGTCACCGCGTGCTTGCTGGCGGTGTAGTGGATCATGAACTGCTGCAGCTTGATTCCGGCAGCCGAGCTGATCAGGATGACCGATCCTCCGCGACCGCCGGCGATGATCTTGTCGGCTCCGGCCATGACAGTGTTCCACGTACCGGTGACGTTGATGTCTATCACGTCGCGGAAGTCCTTGGGGCTGATCGAGTCCCAGGCCTGCGGTGCGGTCACCCCGGCCTTGGCCACGATGACGTCGAGGCGGCCGAGTTCGGCGACGCCGGCCTCGACGGCCTGGTTCAGTCCGTCGGCGTCGCGGGTGTCGACGGTCGAGGCCAGGATGCGTCGGCCCGTCGCCTCCACGAGCCGCACGGTCTCGGCTAGATCGTCGGGGGTCGCGGGCTCGTAGGGTACGCAGTCCGGCAGCGGACCGGCGATGTCGCCGGCGACGACGTCGGCGCCTTCACTCGCCATCCGGATCGCATGGGCACGGCCCTGACCCCGGGCGGCGCCGGTGACGAACGCGACGCGGCCCTCCAGGCGGCCGGGTCACCGGGCGTCTCGCTGCGCCGCCTTGACGAGGTTGGATCCCACGATGAGCCGCTGGATCTCGCTGGTGCCCTCGTAGAGGCGAAGCAGCCGCACCTCGCGGTAGATCCGTTCGACGGGAACACCTCGCATGTATCCCGCACCGCCGTGCACCTGCACCGCGAGATCCGCCACTTTGCCGGCCATTTCGGTGCAGAACAGCTTGGCCGCCGACGGAGCGATCCGGCGGTCCTCGCCGGTCAGCCAGAGCCTCGCCGCATCGCGCACCATCGCCCGACCGGCCATCACCCCGGCCTGTTGATCGGCCAGCATCGCCTGGACCAGTTGGAAGTTGCCGATCGGGGTGCCGCCCTGCGTCGCGGTGGCGGCGTAGGCGACCGACTCGTCCAGCGCGCGTTGTGCGGCGCCCACCGCCAGCGCTGCGATGTGGATCCGCCCGCGTGCCAGCGAGGTCATCGCCGCCCGGTAGCCATGGTCTTCGCTGCCGCCGATCAGCGCCTCGTCGCCCACCCGGACGTCGGTGAAGGTCACATCGGCCGTCCAGGCGCCCTCCTGGCCCATCTTCGCGTCCTTGGTGCCGACCTCGACTCCGGGGGTGTCGGCGGGCACCAGGAACACCGCGATCCCTGGTCCCGCGTCGTCGGCGGGGCGGGTGCGGGCGAACACGATGAACAGGTCGGCGACCGGCGCGTTGGTGATGTACTGCTTGGACCCGTCGATCACCCACGACGCGCTGTCGCGAATCGCCTTGGTCTTCAGTCCGGACGGATTGGAGCCGGCGCCCGGCTCGGTCAGTGCGAAGGACGCGACCACCTCGCCCGAGGCGATGGGTTCCAGCCATCGGCTCTTCTGCTCGTCGGTGCCGAATCCGACGAGCACCTGGCCGGCGATGCCGTTGTTGGTGCCGAACATCGATCGCAGCGCCAGGCACGTGTAACCGAGTTCCATGGCCAGTTCGACGTCCTGGCCGATGTGCAGGCCCAGACCGCCCCACTCCTGCGGGATCGCGTAGCCGAACAGACCCATCTTCATCGCCTGGTCCCGCAGATCGTCGGGCACCCGGTCCTCAGCCAGGATCTCCTGCTCGCGCGGCACGACCGCGGTGCGGACGAAATGCCGAGTCTGGCCCAGGATGTCCTGGAAGTCGTCGTCGCTGACTTCGGCGGTGGTCATGGGTGTTCGCTTTCCTCGGCGGCCTGATCGCAAATATCGTATATGAAATACGATAGCCTCCGACGGTGTCGGGAGACGAACAGAGGGTTTGGTGACAGACATGCCATTGCTGACGGGAAAGACCGCGGTGATCACCGGAGGGGCGCAGGGCCTGGGATTCGCGATCGCCCAGTGCTTCGTCGCCGAGGGGGCCCGGGTGGTGTTGGGTGATGTCAACGGCGAGACCACCCAGGTGGCGGCCAAACAGCTCGGTGGTGAGTCCGTTGCGCGGGCGGTGCAGTGTGACGTCACCAACGCCGCCGAGGTCGAGGCTCTCATCGCCGCTGCGGTCGACGGTTTCGGCGGCCTGGACATCATGGTCAACAACGCTGGAATCACCCGTGACGCCACCCTGCGCAAGATGACCGAGGAGCAGTTCGACCAGGTCATCGCGGTCCATCTGAAAGGAACCTGGAACGGCCTGCGGGCCGCGAGCGCGGTGATGCGCGAAGCCAAGAGCGGAGCCATCGTGAACATGTCGTCCATCTCGGGCAAGGTCGGCATGATCGGCCAGACCAACTACTCGGCGGCCAAGGCGGGCATCGTCGGGATGACCAAGGCGGCCGCCAAGGAACTCGCCTACCTGGGCGTGCGGGTCAACGCGATCCAACCCGGTCTGATCCGCTCGGCGATGACCGAGGCCATGCCGCAACGCATCTGGGATTCCAAGGTGGCCGAGGTGCCGATGGGCCGGGCCGGCGAGCCCGAAGAAGTAGCCAAGGTCGCGCTGTTCCTGGCTTCCGACCTGTCCTCGTACATGACCGGCACGGTTCTCGAGATCACCGGCGGACGGCACCTGTGACGGCAGAAGCGGTCGTCTGCGACCCCGTCCGCACGCCGATCGGTCGCTACAACGGGATGTTCAAGAGCCTGACGGCCGTCGACCTGGGTGTGACCGCGCTGCAGGGTCTGCTCTCGCGCACCGGCGTGGCGCCCGATGCGGTCGAGGACGTCATCGTCGGGCACTGTTATCCGAGCATGGAGGCGCCGGCGATCGGCCGGGTGATCGCCCTGGACGCCGGACTGCCGGTGAGTGTGCCGGGCATGCAGATCGACCGCCGCTGCGGCTCCGGCCTGCAAGCGGTGATCCAGGCCTGTCTGCAGGTGGCGAGCGGAGCCAACGAGCTCGTCGTCGCCGGCGGTGCCGAGTCGATGAGCAACGTGGTGTTCCACTCCACCGACATGCGCTGGGGTGGTGCCCGCGGCGGCATCACCGTGCACGACGCGCTGGCCCGCGGCCGCACCACCGCAGGCGGCAAGAACTATCCGGTACCCGGCGGCATGCTCGAGACCGCCGAGAACCTGCGACGCGAATACGGTATTCCGCGCGACGAACAGGACGAACTCGCCGTGCTGTCGCACCGGCGGGCCGTCGCAGCCCAGGAGTCGGGGCAGCTGGCCGGGGCCATCATCCCGGTCACGGTGTCGAGTCGGACCGGGGACGAGCTGATCGACACCGACGAGCATCCCCGCGCCGACACCACCGTGGAAGCACTGGGAAAACTCAAACCGGTTCTGGGTACGAGTGACCCGCGGGCGACGGTGACCGCGGGAAACTCCAGCGGGCAGAACGACGCTGCGTCGATGTGCCTGGTGACCACCCCGGCGAAAGCCGCTGAGCTGGGACTCACCCCGCTGGTACGGCTGGTGTCGTGGGCCGTGGCGGGGGTGGCGCCGCACCTGATGGGCATCGGTCCGGTCCCGGCCACCGAAGCCGCACTGCGCAAGGCCGGGCTCACGCTGGCCGACATGGACCTCATAGAACTCAACGAGGCGTTCGCCGCGCAGGCCCTGGCCTGCCTGCGGGAATGGAAGTTCGGCGAGGCCGATCTGGAGCGCACCAACGTGCACGGCTCGGGCATTTCGCTGGGTCACCCGGTCGGCGCCACCGGCGGGCGGATGCTCGCGACGCTGGCGCGTGAACTGCACCGTCGCGGTGGCCGTTACGGCCTGGAAACGATGTGCATCGGTGGCGGCCAGGGCCTGGCCGCGGTGTTCGAGACCGTCACCGAGAAAGGGGCGCCGGCGTGACCAAACTGGCCCAGACGCTCGGCCTCACCGAGTTTCAGACCGAAATCGTCGCCACCGTGCGGCAGTTCGTCGACAAGGAAATCATTCCCAGCGCACAGGAACTCGAACACGCCGACCGGTATCCGCAGGCCATCGTCGATGCGATGAAGGACATGGGCCTGTTCGGGCTGATGATTCCCGAGGAGTACGGCGGGCTGGGGGAGTCGCTGCTGACGTATGCGCTGTGTGTCGAAGAGCTCGCTCGCGGCTGGATGAGCGTGTCCGGCGTCATCAACACGCACTTCATCGTCGCCTACATGATTCGTCAACACGGCACCGACGAGCAGAAGCGCCACCACCTGCCGAGGATGGCCACCGGAGAGAGCCGTGGCGCGTTCTCGATGTCCGAACCCGAGCTAGGCTCCGATGTCGCGGCTATCCGCACCCGGGCGAAGAGCAACGGGGACGGCACCTACACGATCGACGGCCAGAAGATGTGGTTGACCAACGGCGGCAGCTCCACGCTGGTGGCGGCGCTGGTCCGCACCGACGAGGGGGCCGACAAGCCCCACCGCAACCTGACCGCGTTCCTGGTCGAAAAGCCCAGCGGCTTCGGCGAAGTGGCGCCGGGTCTGGTCATCCCCGGGAAGCTCGACAAACTGGGCTACAAGGGCATCGACACCACGGAGCTGATCTTCGACGGTTATCAGGCCAACGCCACGGACATCCTGGGCGAGGCACCCGGCCAGGGGTTCTTCCAGATGATGGACGGCGTGGAGGTCGGCCGGGTGAATGTCTCGGCCCGTGCCTGCGGCGTGGGCATCCGGGCTTTCGAACTCGCCGTGCGATATGCCCAGCAGCGCAGCACCTTCGGCAAGCCGATCGCCGAGCACCAGGCCATTGCCTTCCAGCTGGCCGAGATGGCCACCAAGGTCGAGGCGGCTCATCTGATGATGGTCAACGCGGCCCGCATGAAGGACTCCGGCGAACGCAACGACGTCGCGGCCGGTATGGCGAAGTACTTCGCCAGCGAGGTGTGTGCCGAGGTCACCCAGCAGAGCTTCCGGATCCATGGCGGCTACGGCTACTCCAAGGAGTACGAGATCGAGCGGCTCATGCGCGACGCGCCGTTCCTCTTGATCGGCGAGGGCACCAGCGAGATCCAGAAGAACATCATCAGCAAGCGGCTGCTCGCGGACTACCGGGTGTGACGGGATGAGCGTCCCCGATTTCGCTGCGCGTCCGCAGCTCGCCGAGGATGTTGCACGCTATGTCCGGCGGCGGATCTTCGACGGGTCCTACGCCGCCGGCGCGTATGTGCGTCTGGACCAGCTCGCCGCCGAACTGGGTGTCAGCGTCACCCCGGTGCGCGAGGCGCTGTTCGAGCTGAAGGCAGAGGGGTTGCTCGAGCAGCAACCCCGCCGCGGTTTCGTGGTGCGCCCGGTGACGCATCGAGATGTCACCGACGTGTCGAACGTGCAGGCCTACCTGGGTGGAGAACTGACGGCCAGGGCGGCGGTGGGCATCACCGAGGCCCAGTTGCGCGAGCTCGAGCAGATCCAGACGGACTTGGAGGGTGCCTACGCCGCCGACGACGGGGAACGCGCGGTTCGACTGAACCACGAGTTCCACCGGGCGATCAATGTCGCCGCCGATTCGCCGAAGCTGGCCCAACTCATGTCGCAGATCACCCGCTACGCACCGGAATCGGTGTTTCCCACCATCAGCGAGTGGCCCGAGAAGTCCAACGCCCACCACCGGCGCATCCTTGCCGCGCTCCGTGCCCGCGACGAGTCTGCGGCGCGCAGCGCGATGTCGGAGCATCTGGCCGCCGGAGCGGAACCGTTGATCGCCCACCTGACCCGCCGCGGCGTGATCGAGTGACGTCGGTGTCGCCCGCTGCGCGCACGATGCCGGCACGATGACGGAGGAGGGGAAAGGGCCGATGCGTGTGCTCGACGGGGTACGGGTGCTGGACTACGGCCGCTTCATCGCCGCGCCGTGGTGTTCCGCCCTGTTGGCCGACATGGGCGCCGACGTCATCCGCGTCGAGAAGCGGGACGGCGGGGAGGACCGGTGGGTGCAAGCGGTCACCGAGACCGGCGAAGGCGCAACCTTTCTGCAGTGCAATCGCAACAAGCGCTCGCTGACGCTGGACACCACGACCGACGAGGGCCGGGCGATCACCCGTCGGCTGGTGGCGGGCGCCGACATCGTGGTCGCCAACATGCCTGCCGCAGGCATGCGGGCCAGTGGACTGGATTACGAATCGCTGCGGGCGGTCAAGCCGGACATCATCCTGGCCAGCGCCACCGCGTACGGCGAGGGCGGCCCCTACAGCGATCGCATCGGATTCGACGGGGCAGGACAGGTCATGTCGGGCGCAACCTACCGTCAGGGCCTGCCGGATCAACCCATTCGCACGGTGGTCCCGTACGCCGACTTCGGCACGGCGCTGACGCTGACCATCGGTGTGATGATGGCGCTGTATCACCGCGACCGCACCGGGGTGGGTCAGCATGTCGAAGGAGCATTGCTGCCGACCGCGCTGATGTTGTCCAACGCCTTCCTGATCGAACGGGACCTGCTGAGCACCGACAAGCCCCGGATGGCCAACCAGGGCACGTCCGTGGCCCCCTGCGATCTGTACCGCACCCGTGACGGTGGTTGGGTGCTGCTCCAGGTCGCCGGGCAACCGATGTTCAGACGGTGGTGCCGGCTGGTCGGGCGGCCCGAGTTGTTCGACGACCCCAGGTTCGCCGACGACGACCTGCGTTGGCAACACGGTGACGAACTCAACGACATCATGAGTCGGTGGTGCGCCGACAAGACCAAAGCCGAGGTGCTCGAGCTGCTCGAGTCGGCGAAACTCCCTGCAGCGCCGATGCACTCGACTCAGGAGGTCCTCGACGACGCTCACATCAAGGAGATGGGCTACCTGCAGAGGGTGGCGTTCCCCGGGGCCTCGCACGACGTGCCGATCATCGAGACGCCGTTCCGGCTCTCGGCGACTCCGGGTGAGATCCGCAGGCGTGCACCGCTGCTGGGGGAGAACTCCGACGAGATACTGCGCGAGGCAGGGTATTCGGCGGCCGAGATCGACGGCTTGCGTGAGCGTCGGGTGATCTGAGGATCGCTCAGCGGTCTTCGAGCAGGGCCCGCAGCCGTGGCAGGTCGACTTTGCCGGTGGCTCCGCGCGGCACCGCGCTGTCGTCGTCGAGCAGCTTCCAGACGGTCGGCACCTTGAAGGAGCTCAGTGCCGCTTCCGCCGCAACGCACAGCTCCGCGACCGTGATCGGCGCATCACAAACGACCGCCGCACCGACACGCCCGCCGACGTTCGCGACGAACGCGGCCCGCACCCCCGGCACGGCGCCCAGTGCGGCCTCCACTTCACCCGGATACACGGTGGCGCCGCTGACCTTGAACATGTCGTCGGCCCGGCCGTCGAAGAACAGGAAACCATCGGCGTCGAGGTGCCCGAGATCGCCGGTGGGGTAGTAGCCGTCGGCGGTGAAGACCTCTTCTCTGCTGCGCCGGCAGATGCCCTGCATCACGTGGGGTCCCCGGATCTGAATGATGCCGGCCTCGCCCGTGGACACCGGTGTGCCGGCGTCGGGGTCGACCACCCGCACCGTCATCCCGTCGAACGGCTTTCCGCAGCTGCCCCAGGCGGGCTCGGGCATTTCGGTGTCGGCCGGGTATCCGCAGTAGGGGCCGAACGACTCGGTCATGCCGAACAGCCGGGCCCTGGACCCGGGCCGGGATCGCTCGCCTTCGGGGAGCAGCGCCTCCAGGCTGCCGGGTTTCAGCGC
>CAXEZH010000077.1:0-4837 GCA_964000695.1 uncultured Mycolicibacterium sp.
GTGGTGTGCCCGCTCGGGTAGGCCAGCGCGTCATCCTTGTATCGGCCGAACAGGCGTTTCGCGATCCGCGCGGACAGCACCGCAAGCAACGGCGCCACCGCGACCACCGCCGCGAGGCGCCACCGCCGCCGGTAGAGCGCGATCAGCAGGGCGCAGACACCCAGACCCAGCGTGACGCGGGCATCGGTGAACACCAGCAGATAGCCCAGCGCCGGATACTGCCGGCCGAGACCCTGGAACCACTCGTCCAGCGCCGTCGTGCCGTCACCGACCGCCAGTCCGAGCAGCACGACACCGGCCAGACCGAGCGCCGGCCACCACCGGATCAGCCGGGTCAGTGTGCGATGCCCCGAATGTAGGCGGCCTGGCCGAGGTGCTGAGCGGCGTCGTCGATGATGCTGACCAGCCGTGCACTGGCCGTCACCGGCGGATTCCAGTTGCGGTCGACGACCCGGGCGAGCTCGTCGGCCGACACCGACGCCAGGTACTCCAAGGTCTCCTTGTGTACCGCGTGGTAGTAGCCGGCCAGCAGATCGGCGGGGGCGCGCACCTTGGCGACCTCCTCCGGGGTCTGGCCGTAGCCGTGCGCGTCGCGCGGCAGGTCGAGATCGAACCGGTCCACCCATCCCTCCCGGAACCACACCTGCTCGAGGTCGGCAAGCGCGCACAGCTGCGCGTCGTGCATGCGCGCACTGTGCCAGATCAGCCACGCGATCGTGTTCGCGTCGGGTGCCGGCCGGAAGTAGGCGACCTCGTCGGTCAGTCCGTCGGTCAGGTCGTCGACGTGCTCGATCTGCCGGGTGAACGCGTCACGCAGCAGTTCGCGGGCGGCATCGATGTCGGCCATGTCGTCACTCCTCAGGTCCGCCGCCGTGGAATACGGCCTCGACGTTGTTCCCGTCGGGGTCGCGCACAAACGCGCCGTAGTAGCTGTCGTGGTATTCCGGCCACAGCCGCGGCTCGTGCAGCGGCTCGGCTCCCAGCGACAGAGCCGTCCGGTAGAACGCCTGCACCGCCTCGGCGTCCTTGGCCGCGAAGGCGACGTGCACCTCTCGGTTGGGGCCGGCGGCGTCTCCGGCGGCCATGTCCGCAATCCAGAACGCGGGGTGACCGTCGGTGCCGTACCCGACGGCCACCCCCATGTCCATCTGCCGGGTGTAGCCCAGCACGCCGAGGACGTGGTCGTAGAACGACGTCGATTTTTCGAAGTCAGCGCAGTTGATTCCGAAGTGGTCGATCATGCGCTCACCGTACATTCGGGATATGACATATGAACTCGTCATCCGCCACGGAACCCTCGTCGACGGGCTCGGCGGCGAGCCGTTCGTGGGCGACGTCGCGGTGTCCGGGGGTGTGATAGCCGCGGTGGGACAGGTCGACGAGCCCGGCGCCCGCGAGATCGATGCGACCGGCCTGCTCGTCACCCCCGGTTTCGTCGACCTGCACACCCACTACGACGGGCAGGCGATCTGGTCGGACCGGCTCACCCCGTCGTCCGCACACGGGGTGACCACGGCGGTGATGGGCAACTGTGGGGTCGGATTCGCCCCGTGTCGGCCCGCCGACCACGACGTGCTGGTCGACGTGATGGCCGGCGTCGAGGACATCCCCGGTGTGGTCATGGTCGACGGGCTGCCGTGGCACTGGGAGACGTTTCCTGAGTTCCTCGACGCGCTGGAGGCCGGACACCGCGACATCGATGTGGCCGCGCTGCTGCCTCACTCGCCGTTGCGGGTGTACGTGATGGGCCGCCGAGGGGTCGACCGCGAGCCCGCCACCGCCGAAGACCTCGAGATGATGCGCAAGCTGGCCGCCGAGGCGGTGCGCGCCGGGGCCCTGGGCTTCGCGTCGTCACGTTTCACGCTGCACAAGACGTTCAGCGGCGCCCCGATCCCCAGCTATGACGCCGACCGCGCCGAGATCGAGACGATCGCCCGCGGGGTGCACGACGCCGGCGGCGGCCTGATCCAGTTCGTTCCCGATCTGGTCGCCGGTGACTACGAACCCGTGCTGAAGACGGTGTTCGAGGTCGCGGCCGAGGTCGGGCTGCCGGTCACCTTCACGCTGGCAATCGGCAACGCCGGCGAGCCGTTCTTCCTCGATGCGCTGACGATGGTCGAGAAGGCGAACGCCGATGGCGGTGACATCACCGCGCAGATCTTCCCGCGCCCGATCGGGCTGGTGCTCGGGCTCGAGTTGTCGGGCAACCCGTTCGTGATGTACCCGTCGTATCAGCAGATCGCCGGTCTGCCGTTGGCGCAGCGCGTCGCCGAGATGCGCAAACCCGAAGTGCGGGAACGCATTCTGAACGACAAACCGGGATCGGACGGACACCCGTTGATGTTCGCCGCGCAGGCCTGGAACTACATGTTCCCGCTGGCCGACCCGCCGGATTACGAACCGTCACCGTCGGATTCGATCGGCGCCCGCGCGGCCGCGCGAGGCGTGACCCCCCTGGAAGAGGCCTACGACCGGCTGCTCGACGACGACGGTCACGCGATGCTGCTGGTGACGCTCGCCAACTTCCGCGACGGCTCGCTGGACACCGTCGCCGAGCTCATCCGCCGCGACGACGTGGTGCTCGGCCTCGGCGACGGCGGCGCGCACTACGGCATGATCTGTGACGCCAGCTTCCCGACGTACCTGCTGACCCACTGGGTGCGCGACCGTGCGTCGGGCCGGCTGTCGGTCGCCGAAGCCGTGCGGGAGCTGACGTCGGCGCCGGCCCGCGTCGCCGGGCTGGCCGACCGCGGGCGAATCGCCTTGGGCTACAAGGCCGATCTGAACGTCATCGACGCCCAGGCGCTACGGCTGCACCGGCCGGTCGTCGTCAGCGACCTGCCTGCCGGTGGGCGCCGACTCGATCAGACCGCCGACGGCTACGTCGCCACGATCGTCTCCGGTCAGGTGATCGCCGAGAACGGCACCCCCACCGACGCGCGGCCGGGCAAGCTGATCCGCGGCCGTCAGAAGGGGCCTGTCGGTTCAGCGACCTGACCGGCGCAGCGCCGGATGACGACTGGTCAGCAGCGGAAGCAGCAGCCGACGCGGCATCAATTCGAACAGGCGGGCGGGAATCTCGTTCTGCAGACCGGGGATCACCGCACCGCGGTCGTGCGCCAACGCGTCGATGCCGGCCTTGGCCACCCTCGCCGACGGCACCCACATGAATCTCGGAAACGCCGCGGCGAAGGTCCGTTCATCCATGCCCGCGGTCTCCAGGAACTCCGTACGCACGGGTCCTGGATGCAGCGCGGCGACGGTGACACCGGTGCCGGCGAGCTCGCCGCGCACCCCGTCGGTGTAGGACCGCACGAACGCCTTGGTAGCCGCGTAGCCGGACTGGCCGGGGAACGGTTGAAAACCGGCGGTCGAGCCGACGTTGAGGATTGCGCCGCGCCCGCGCGGCACCATCTGCTGGACGGCGCGGGTAGTCAGGTCGATCAGGGCCTCGACGTTGACCCGCACCTGTGCCACCTCGGCCTCCGGTGTCGAGTCCACGACCGGGCCGATGGTGCCCACGCCGGCGTTGTTGATCAGGATGTCGACGGTCAGTCCGCGGCGTTCGGCCTCCGGGAACAACTCCGCTCGGGCTGCGGGGTCGGCGACGTCGCAGCCGATGACCTCGACCCGCACGGTGCCGCCCAGTTCGTCGGCCAGTTCTCGGAGGCGGTCCTCGCGGCGGGCGACCAGCGTGACACCGTGCCCGCGGGCGACCAGCTCGCGGGCCAGGTCGGCGCCGATACCCGACGAGGCCCCGGTGACGAGCGCGGTGGTGGTCGGTGTCGGCTGTGGCAGCGGCATGGTCCGAACCTATCGCCGTACCCTCGCCTCATGAGCGTCAAGGTGGATCTCGACACACTGACCGATACGCTGCGCGATTTCTCGTTCGCCTACCTCGTCACGGTGGGCGACGACTTCCGCGCGCACACGGTGGCGGTCGACCCGACGCTGACCGCCGGCGCACTGCACATCGGCGGAGTGGGAAACAGCACGCGCCGCAACGCATCCGCTCATCCTGCCGTCACGTTGGTCTGGCCCCCACGGGCGCCCGGTGGTTACACGTTGATCGTGGACGGTGCCGCGGTCGTCGGTGACGACAGCCTGCGCGTCGAGCCCACCGGCGCGGTGCTGCACCGGCCCGCCGCACCCGGCACCGCTACCGTCTCGGGCTGCGGCGACGACTGCGTGCCCCTTTGACGCCGCTTGGCAGTTATCCACAGAACGCGCAATCGGCCTACCGCTGATCAGTGGACCTGCGCTGCTATTAGGTGGTGGCAGGGGTCGGACACATCCTCGCGGCAAACGGTGGGGTGGCGTCCACCGCGCAGCTGCGTGCCGCGGGGTGGACGCACCCACGGATCAAGCAACTACCCGAACAGGGCTGGCTGCGCCTGCGGCGAGGATGGTATGCCAATCAGGTTGCCAACCCAGAGGTCGTCCGTGCCGTATCCGCCGGCGGGGTACTGGGTTGCGTCTCGGCGCTGCGCCTTCGGCGTGTGTGGGTACCGGATTCCGCTCTCCACATCCGGTATTCGTCGCGGGCACGCCAGTCTCGTCCGGGGCTTCGATCCTGCCATCCGTATCGTCTGGATCCACCCATCGTCGGCGCGGTCGACCCGATGAACATTGCGGTCGCATCGGCGGCCAACTGCCTCGACGCCGAGGGAGTGGTCATCGTGCTGGACTCGATGCTCAACAAGCGGCTGATCGAGATCGCCGACGCCAGAGCGATCGTGGCGGCGTCGCGCTTCGCACGGCTGAATCTGGCCGAGCGATGCGATGCCAAGAGCGAATCCGGTACCGAGACGATCATCCGACTACGACTGCGAGCCCA
>CAXEZH010000078.1:0-50835 GCA_964000695.1 uncultured Mycolicibacterium sp.
AAGAGCAAGAGCAAGAGCAAGAGCAGGAGCAGGAGCAGGAGCAGGAGCAGGAGCAGCGGCAGGCAGGAGAGCAGGAGCAGGCGCAACGAGAGGAGGCGGAAGATGGGCAGGAACAACGAGTGCAAGACCAGCAGGATCAACACCGAGAAGCGGCGCGTCATGGAGCCGTCGACGCTGTCCTCGACGGTGAGGAAGTAGTAGCGCAGGAACTCCTGGTACCACGGGATCGTCGGCCCCACCGTGTACTTGATTCGCACCGATTCGGCGACGGTGGCCAGGGTCTGGTCCCGGAACACGATGACGAACACCAGCGAAACGGCGGCCAGCAGGGGAGCCACCTGGGCGGCCAGCCCGTCGGTGGGCCGGCGCGCGGCGACGATCCGCCAGACGGCGCGGGCGCCGACCAGCAGCGGCGCCAGCGCGATCAGACCCTGCGGCGCCAGCGTGACGGTGAACATCGCGACGACCACCGCGAGTGCGACGGGCCACAACCGGCGGGTGCCGATGGTCCATTCGACCAGCATCCACACCGCGATCACGCCGAACGCGATGAGCGGTTCGGGGCGCAGACCGTTGTTGAACGGCAGCCACGCCGCCAGGAAGACCGCGCCGGCCGTCCACACGGCGACCTTGTTGGCCGCGACCCGGCGGCCCAGCCGGGGCAGCAGGCAGCGGCTGATGATCAGCCAGGTCGCGATCGCCGCCAGGGTCGCCGGCAGGCGCAGCCACACGCTGGCGGTGCTGATCGACGCCAGCTGTCCCAGCAGGCTCTGATACCAGTCGAACGGCGCCTCGGCCGCGCCGAAGAAACGGTAGTAGTTGGTGGTGTAGCCGGCCTCCCCGGAGATCCGGGCGATGGTGGTGTTGTACCCGTCGTCGGAGGACTGCGGGCCGACGATGTGCCACAGCAGCAGCGCGGCGACGACGCCGGCGTCGGCCAGCCATGTCGACAGCCCGACCCGACGGCGCCGACCGCTGCGACGGCGTCCCGATGCCCGGTCGAGCACGGCCAGCGCGGCGATCGACGCGATCACGCACAGCACGCCGAGCACCATCACGGCCAGCTTCAGGGTGGTCGGCGACGTGATGAACCGGGTGTCGACGTCGATCGTCGCGCTCAGCCCGGCGGTGTCGGGCGGCACGTCGAGTTCGGTGAACACCCCGGTGACCTGCGGTCGTTTCTCCGGGGCGAGCGTCCCGGTGGCGCCGGGGATGCCGATGAAGTCGGCGCCGACCTGGCCCACGTCGGCCCACAGTCGCAGCGCGCTGCAGGCGCCGGCCTCGACGTCGGCGCGCGGTGCGACGGCGGCCACGGTGTCGCGGAACGCCACCACCACGGTGTCGGGGTAGGCGCGCACGAACAGCCCGTTGCGGCTGGCGTCGATGCCGCCCGGCGGGTTGGTCGAGAACACCAGCCCACCGTCGGCCGGCAGGGTGGCCACCGCCGAGCACGGGATCGAGACGTCCAGCGCCCGGGGCGCCCCAGAAACCAGCGGCGCGGTGACGTCGCTGACCGTCCCGTCGGCGCTACTGCCCTGCGGCCAGGCGATGGTCGCGGTGGTCTGGTTGACCGGCAGCAAAGGAGTCAGCCCGCACAGCACCAGCCCGAGGAACCCCGCGACGAGCGCGATGACACGGGAAGGCGGTGCAGACACGAGGCTCGATGGTATGCGAAGAACTTAATGACGCAGCGGCGCCGGGCTCCACAAGCCGCTTCGCGTCGTGGTTCCCAAGTCCAGACGGGCGGGTTCGGCGTCGGGGTAGTACGGCACCAGCCGCTGCAGTGAGCCCCAGTCGCGGTCCCAGTCGTCCTTCAGATAGGTCGGCACCGTGGTGGCGCGCAGCAACAGTTCGGTGATGCCGAGCGGCCCGCCGCCCACGTTGTCCATCACCGGTGAGTTGGCCTCCGCCCCGAACCGGTCGGGCAGGATCCGCCACTGCGGCACCTCGGTCACGCCGTACTGGTGGTCGAACGGGCGCTGGCACGGGAAGGCGAGACCGACGAGCCAGTCCAGCAGCACGGGGTCGGTGGAGCCGACGACGTCCTGCAGCGTTCTCAGCTCGGGGATGCGGGGCGGGGTCAGCGCGATCCAGTGCTGCGGGTCGAGGTCGTCGTCGCGGGCGACGAGGCGGATGCGGGTGGCGTCCTCGGGGATCGCCCCCAGCGGGGCGCGCAGGTTGCGCCAGGCGGGTGCGGCGCCGACGTCGCCGAAGTTGATGCCGCCCGCGGGCTCACCGTCGGGGCCGGCCCACTGCACGGTGACCTCGTCGGGGTCGAAGCGTCCGGCCGCCGACACCACCAGCAGCGGCCCGGCCTGGTCTCGGGCCGGCAGCTGATACCACGCCGACCGCAGCAGCGCGGGTTGTTGCGGTCCCGTCCGCCAGCTGCCCAGCACCGGGGTGCGGGCGGGGTCCAGACCGAAGGGCAGCCGGGCGCGGGAGCCGTTCACACCCGCCGCGGCGGTGGTGCCGCCCTCGGTGTCGGCTTCGCTGCCGGTGCCCTCACCGCTGTCGGAGTCGGCGAAGTTGTCGGCTCCTTCGTCCTCGGTCACCGGGTCCGGTGACACGTCCGACGGGATGCCGTTGGGGCTGAAGCCGTCCGCGGTGACCTCGCCGAGCCCGTCGCCGACGGGTACCCCGACCGGGGTCAGCAGCCCGGCGGTCGGGTCCTGCTCGACCAGGACGTCCTCGGCCATCCCGCAGGTGTTGCCGGCCAGCGCGCCGAGATTCGACCGCCCGACGCTCCACGCCGGGTACTGGTTGACCATTCCGAGGGTGAGCGAGACGACCTCGAAGGTCACCAGCGCCCAGGCGGCCACGGCCAGCGGGGGCTGGGCGATGCGGCGCAGCCAGGGCCGGGCGCCGGGCGGGGCTTCGGGGCGGCCGGAGAAGTGCAGCCAGGCGGCCACCAGCAGCGCGAGCACCGAGCACCCGAGCAGCACGGTCATGAAGCCGAGCCGCCACTGCGGGAAGTCGTTGGACCACGGCACGCCGAAGTTGGAGACGTACCACCATCCGTTGACCGTCGCGAACGACAACGCCGTCACGAACAGCACCGCCGCGGTGAACAGCGCCCGGTTCCGGGCCGAACGCATCGCAGCCGCGCCGATCGCGACCGCGGCCAGCGCGCCCAGCGAGCCGGCCAACCCGGCGAACACCCCGAAGTGGTGGGTCCACTTGGTGGGGGTGAACATCATGGCCAGGAAAGAGATGACGGTGATCCCGATGATGCGCCTGGTCGGCCCGGCGGCCGTGCCGGGGATGCGGCCCTTGCGCAGTGACATCGCCACCGCCACGGCCAGCGCCAGCAGCAGCGTCAGCACTGCGAAGCGCCGCGCGACAGACCCGTCGGGGCTGGTGGTGAACAGGCGCGAGTAGCGGATGTGTTCGTCGAACCAGGCCAGGCTCGGACCGACCGACGATTTGAAGCTGCTGGCCTGCAGTTCGGCGGCCAACGTCTGGTCGCGGAAGATCAGGAACAGGGCGACGGTGCCGGCCGCGGCGATCGGCGCCAGCAGCGCGAGGTAGCCGAAGCGCGACGTGTGCGCGGCCACGATCGTCTTCAGCGGGCCGATGGCCACCAGCAGGGCGCCGATCGCGGCGATTCCGGTGGGGCCGGAGAACAGTGTCAGCGCGCCGATGATGATCGCGATCGCGACCGGTAGCAGTCTGCTGGTCGCGACGCCGCGCTCGACCGAACACCAGGTCAGCAGGATGCCCAGCGCGATGATCGGCTCCGGGCGCAGGCCGTTGTTCAGGGGAAGCCACACCGCCAGGAACATGCCGGCCGCGGTCCACGCGGCGGTGCGGCTGTGCTTGACGGCCGAGCCCAGCCGGGGGATGACCTCGCGGCTGATCACCCACCAGCAGGCCAGCGCCATCAGCAGGGTGGGCAGCCGCATCCACACGCTGGTGGTGCTGACGTTGCTCCACAGCGCCAGCAGGTCGTAGTACCAGCCGAACGGCGCCTCGGGCGTCCCGAACCAGCGGTAGTAGTTGGCCATGTAGCCGGCGTTCTCCGACACCCGGGCCATCGTCAGGATGTAGCCGTCGTCGGCGGTGTTCGCCCCGACGAAATGCCACCACACCAGCACCGCGGCGACGAGCCCGTCCAGCGGGGTCACCGACCACCAGCGCGGCGGCAGGAACCGGCGGTGCCGCATGCCGTCGGCCTGGTCGAGCACGTGCAGGGCGCCCAGCGAGATGACGGTCATCGCGACTCCGACGATCATCGCCAGCAGCTTGAGCAGCGTCGGCGACGTGCTGTACCGCGAGTCGACGGTCGCCGAGAACTGCAGCCCGGGCGGCGCGGGACCGGACAGGTCGGTGAACACGCCGACGATCTGGGGCCGGAAGTCGTAGCCGCTGCGGTCTCCGCGCAGCGGTTCGCCGGGGTCCGGATCGTCGGGGCCCTGGGTGAGGCCGACGAACTCACCGGTCACGCGGTCGGCGTGGGCGGTGAACCGCAGTTCCTCGCAGTCCGGGCTGAGCACCTGGTCCAGCGGCGCGACGACGACGGGGGTGTTGCGGACGATGACCAGCAGGTCGTCGTCGACCCGCTCGATGAGCAGGCCGCGGTCGACGGCTTTGGGCGCCTGCTTGGGCACGGTGGACAGCAGCACGGTGCGGCCGCGTTCCTCGAGACCGGCGGCCGCACTGCAGGGCACCGTGATCTCCAGGTCGGTGGCCACGTAGCCGATCAGCGGCGCGTCGACGCTGGCGAGGCTTCTGTCCGATGTCGCCGGCCCAGCGGCTCCGGCATTTTGCGGCCAGTTCAGTTCCGCGGTGGTCTGTTCCACCGGCAGCAACGGCGTCGCCAGTGCCAGCAACGTGCCCAGCAACCCCGCGACGATCGCGATCAGCCGCGCGGTGCGGTGGTTGCTCGGCTCTCTGACCACGGGGCTAGATGGTAATTGGCTTGCGGATGGCCAGGACGAACGGCCCGATCGTCGACACGTCGAACCGGGGGTCGTCGAACAGGGCGTCGTCGAGCTTGACGTGGTAGCGCCGCACGTTGGGCTGATTCGGGTAAACGTCGGCGGCCAGGCGCAGGGTGTAGGTGTCGTTCGCGCCGCGGCGCATCAGGAACACCGACGGTGGTGGCCAGGGCATCGCGTCGAGCGCGGCGATGAACTCGTCGGAGTCCGACAGCAGCGCCCAGCTCTCGATGGCCTTCGCCCGCGCGTCGAACTGCGCGAGCGGGTTGGCGTAGTGCGACGTGAGTCCCTGGAACCCGTAGTAGGGGTAGTAGGACAAGAAGCTGTAGTCGGCGGTCATGACCACGGTCTCGTTGCGGGGTCGGCCGGTGACGTCCAGGATCCGCTCGTCGATCTCCCGGTAGTACTGCTCGGCCCCCGGCGGCCGGCGGTCGGCGCGCTCGCCGTAGCCGTCGGTGTCGGTGTAGGCGACGACGATGTCGGGGCGCAGCACGTCGGGGATGTCCTGGCTGAACGTCACCGCGCCGAGGGCGCCGATCGCGGTGGCTGCGGCCACCACGCGGTGGGCGTTGACCGTCCTCACCCGGGCGGCCAGCGCTCGGGTGGTGTCGATGAAACCGAACGCCCCCGCGGCGGCGAGCAGGATGGTCAGGGTGGGCTGCAGCCGGAACGACAGCAGCGTGGTGCCGACGAGCGTGGTCAACATCGACAGCAGCGACCACGCGTAGACGCTGAGCACGGCCATGGCCAACGCGCCCGCGCGGGTGGACGTGCGTGCGTAGACCACCAGCCACAGCGTGCCGAGCATGCACAGCGCGCCCAGCAGCGTGAACTGCAGCATCGGGAACGACAGCTCGGCACCGTCCTTGGGCAGATAGTGCTGGGCGGTGCCGGTGTCGGCGGGGGTGCCGGTCGCGGCCTCGAGCAGATACGGCGCCCAGCCGATCAGCGCGATCGCGCCCGAGATCACCGCGATGACGATTAGTCGCAGCACCGGCTCCCAGTGCCTGCGCGTCACCGCCACCAGCGCCGCCATCAGCGTCAGAGTGAACGCGGCATAGGCCAGCAGCAGCGTGTAGAACAGCGCTGCCACCCCGAGGAAGATCCCGGTCCCGACGATGGCGGCCCAGCCGCCGCCGTGCGTGATTCCCGGCCCGCCGGGACGCGTCCCGCCCCGCAGCCCCGACCACGCCAGCACGAACACCGGCGGCAGCAACACCGCGATGATGGCCGCGTACGGCTCGGCGGGCGAATAGGCCAGCGCCGCCGCGGTGGTCGCGGTCGAGACGACCAGGGCGTACTCGAAGCGAATCATGGCGGCCCACAGCACCAGCGCCAGCACCATGGCGATGGTGATCGAGATGATCGACCACGGCTTGAACATCTCCCATGCGGGTGTGCCGGTGAGCGCGGCGAGGCGGCCACCGAGCCAGAACCAGCCCGGCGGATAGAACGGCGGCAGCCCGATGTAGGTCATGTCATGCAGTGCGGCGGTGTCGGTCAGCCGGGTCAGATACTCGGTGCGGAACTGCTGGTCGACGGAGATGCCGAACAGGTACAGCCGGGTGGCGCCCAGCGGCATCGCCAGCGTGACGACCGAGAACGCCGCCAGGAACAGCACCGACCCGAGCCGGGCCGCCAGCCGGCGGCCCCGGCGCCACAGCCACCCCGACGCCAGCAGACCGGCCAGGCAAGCGACCTGTCCCACGGTGGTCAGCGCGTGCAGCTGGTTCGACGAGTTGTAGGCGGGCCATTCGACGCGGGCGATGGCGAGCAGACTGACCACGGCCACGGCGGCGGCGATGGCGGCCGCAACGACCATCTGGCCGGCCACCCGCACCGGGACGGCCAGAGCACTGCGCATCAGATGGGCAGCCTGCGGAAGATCGGGCGGGGGATGTGCCGCAACACCATCATCACGTACCGGAATGTCCCCGGCGCCCACACCAGTTCTTTGCCCTTGCCCGACGCGGTGACCGCGAGTTCGGCGACGTATTCCTTGTCGACGGTCAGCGGCGCTTCCTTGACATGGGCACTCATCCGGGTGCGCACCTGGCCGGGACGGATGACCAGCACCCGGACCCCATACTCGCGCAACGCCTCTCCCAAACCGAGGTAGAAGCCGTCGAGTCCGGCTTTGGTGGACCCGTAGACGAAGTTGGACCGCCGGACCCGCTCGCCGGCCGCCGAACTCATCGCGATGATCTGACCGAAGCCCTGGGCGCGCATCTTCTCGCCGAGCAGCACTCCGACCGACACCGCTGCGGTGTAGTTGATCTCGGCGATCTGCACCGCCTTGCGCTGGTTCTGCCACAGTTCCTCAGCGTCGCCGAGCAACCCAAATGCGACGATCGCCACGTCCACATCGCCGCCTTCGAAAGCGGCCTCGATGACCCCGGGGTGGCTGCCGGTGTCGACGGCATCGAAGTCGATGACCTCAACCGACTTGGCCCCGGCCTGGGTGAGTTGGGCTTTCGCGGTGTCGCGCAACGGATCTCCGGGCATGCAGGCCAGCACCACACGGGCCGGCGCGTTGCGCAGGTAGCGTTCACAGATCGCCAGCCCGATTTCCGAGGTGCCGCCCAGCAGCAGGATTGTCTGCGGGTTACCCGTGGCGTCGAAGACCATCTACTGCAGCTCCAGTCGTCTGGCCATGTCGGAGACGAACACCCCGTGCGGGTCGACCTTGCGGCGCAGGGCGATCCACTCGTCGATGCGGGGATACATGGCGTGGAAGGTGGCGGCGGTGGTGCGGGAGTCCTTGGCGGTGTAGAGCCGGCCGCCGAACTCCAGCACCCGCTTGTCGAGTGAGTTGAGGAACTCGTTGAGCCCGGCCTTGATCTGGAAGTCGACGCAGACGTTCCAGCCGGGAATCGGAAAGCTCAGTGGCGCATCGTTTCCCGGGCCGAACAATTTGAAGACATTGAGGAACGAGTAGTGACCCGAGCGCTGGATGTCCTTCATGATGCCCTTGAACTCGTCGACCGCCTCGGTGGGAACGACGAACTGGTACTGGGTGAAACCGACCGAGCCGTACGCGCGGTTCCACTCTCCGACCATGTCCAACGGGTGGTAGAACTGCGTCAGGTTCTGGGTCTTGCCGCGATAGGTCTTGCCCATCCGGTACCACAGTTCGGTCATCGCGCCGAAGATCGGTTTGTTGCCCAGGCCGCTGGGGAAGATGTCCGGCGCGGTGAAATACTGCGGGGCGTCGAACTTCAGCGGGTCTTTCTGCAGCTTGACGGGTAGCTGATCCAGCGTCGCCAGTGAGCCGCGGGAGATGACTGCACGCCCCAGCTTGGGCGGCGCGCTCATCGCGTCGAACCAGGCGCTGGAGTAGGTGTAGTTGTCCTCGGTACCGTCGCTGTGGAAGGCGATCGTCTCGTCCAGTCCGGCGGTGACGTCTCCGTCGGCGATGAAGTACGCCGTCTCGGTCGGTGTCATCGCGATGGTGGCGCGCAGGATGATGCCGGTCAGACCGTTTCCGCCGACGGTGGCCCAGAACAGTTCGGCGTCCGGTCCCGTCGGGGTCAGCGTGCGTACCTCGCCGTCTGCGGTCAGCAGGTCCATCGCGCGGACGTGGTTGCCGAAGCTGCCGGCGCTGTGGTGGTTCTTGCCGTGGATGTCGCAGGCGATCGCGCCGCCGACGGTGACCTGGCGGGTGCCGGGCAGCACCGGAACCCACAGCCCGAGGGGCAGCGCGGCGCGCATCAACTGGTCGAGGTTCACCCCGGCGTCGAGGTCGACCAGCGCGTTGTCGGCGTCGATCGAATGGATGCGGTTCAACGCGCTCATGTCGATGACCAGCCCGCCGCCGTTCTGGGCGTTGTCGCCGTAGGAGCGACCCAACCCGCGCGCGACGACCCCGCGGCCACCGTCTTCGGCGGCACGGGTCACCGCTTCGACGACCACGCCCGGGTCGGGCGGCGACAGCACCTGCGCCACGGAGGGCGCGGTGCGGCCCCACCCGGTGAGCCGCTTGGCGGTGGTCGGGAACTCGGTGCGCAACATCGTCACAGAGGGTACCGCCTGGGCCGCGGGACTCAGCGCAGCCGGAAGATCACTGCGCGCTGGACGATGAAGTTGATCACCGTGGCGGTGCCCTGGGCGATCACGAACGCGACCGGCACTCCCCAGGACTTGTCCTCGAACTGCATGTAGAGCACGTAGTTGATGCCGACCTGCACGGCGTAGGTGACGGCGTAGAGCACCGCGACGGCGATGAAGCGCGCTGTGCTGGGCGGGGCCTGGAAGGTCCAGCGCCGGTTGATCAGGTACGCGGTGGTCGTCCCGGCGATGAAACTCAGCGTCTTGGCGACGTTGACGTGCAGTCCGGCGGCGAGCAGCGCCACGTAGAGGCCGAAGTCCACGACTGCTGCCAGCCCGCCCGTGACGATGAATCGCACGATCTGGGTTCTGAGGCTCAGCTGTGGGGACAACGGGGGCTCGGCCACCCGGGCAGCTTACGGGGTCAGCCCCTGACGTTGAGACTGCGCTCACGGCGGGGAAATGCGAGAGAACCCCGCCGAGAGCGCAGTATCAACGGTGATCGCGCCGTCTTCTCAGGTGCGGGTGAGTCGGATGACGGGGATGACGCGGCCCTGCGCGCGGGCCACGTAGTCCTCGTAGCCGGGATACACCTGCACGGCCTCGGCCCATGCCCGGTCCCGCTCGTCCGGGTCGGTGACCTCGGTCGCGGTGTATCTGCCGCTGCGCTTGCCGGCCAGCACGTCCACGGCGGGGTGGGCCTTCAGGTTGCGGTACCACGCCGGGTGTCCGGTCCTGCCGAAGTTGGAGGCGATCAGGAACAGGGCATCACCGTCGGTGATGTACACCAGCGGCGACGAGCGTTGCAGCCCCGACTTCACGCCTGTCGTGGTCAGCAGCATCACCGGTAGCGGGTAACCGAAGCTGAACCGCCCGCCGGTCAGCCGCAGCAGCGCCGGGTCCAGCTTGGGGGGAACATTCGAAACGAACTTGTAGCCCAGCGAGGTTCGGGAAATCCGTTGGATCAGTCGCTGCGGTGCACCGGCCATGCTCGGAGGCTATATGCCGCTGGCGCGCAACACGTCACAAAGGGCGGAGACGGCCGCCGCGAATGCGTGCTCGGCGGGCGCGGCGAACCCGACGATCAGCCCGTCGGGCGCGGGCAGGGCGGGGTCGGCGTCGGGGTGGCGCATCATGGACAACCCGGTGAGCGTGATGCCGGCCTCGCCGGCTCTGCGCAGCACTTCGGGCTCTGCACCGTCGGGCAGGTGCGCCAGTGCGCTGACGCCGGCGGACACTCCGCGGACGTCGACAGGAAACGGTGACAGGGCGGCAACCAGGTGGTCTCGGCGGCGCCGGTAGCGCGCCCGCATGCGTCGGATGTGATGGTCGTAGTGACCTCCGGTGATGAACTCGGCCAACGTGAGCTGCTCGATGGCCGACACGGAGAACTGTTGTCCGCCAGCCGCTTCCACGACCGGATCGACCAGTTCCTCGGGGAGCGCCAGCCAGCCGAGCCTGAGCACCTGGGACAGGCTCTTGCTGGTCGACCCCAGATACACGACCCGCTGCGGGTGCAGCGCCTGCAGCGCACCGACCGGCTGGCGGTCGTAACGGAACTCGCCGTCGTAGTCGTCGTCGAACACGAATCCGCCGGTGCGTTGCGCCCATTCGACAACCGCGGTGCGCCGGCGCGGATGCAGCGGCACCCCGAACGGGTTGTGGTGTGCCGGGGTCAACAGCACGGCCGGAGCCCGCAGATCGTCGAGTTCGTCGACCTTCGCGCCGTCGTCGTCGACGCCGATCGGCACCGTGCCGGCTCCGGCGGCGGCCAGCGCATCGCGAAACAGGAAAAGGCCGTAGGCCTCCACCGCGACAGGTCCACCGAGAGTGCGTCCCAGCAGTTCGACGGCGTGGCGCACCCCGGCGCAGATGACGATCGACTCGTCGGAGGTGCGCACGCCGCGGGCCCGCGCGAGGTATTCCGCCAGGGCGCTGCGCAATTCGGGGCGGCCCCGGGGATCACCCATCCGCAACGCCGAGTTCGGGGCCCGAGTCAGTGCACGGCGCGCGCACGCCGTCCAGGTGCTGCGGGGGAACTCGGCGACATCCGGACACCCGGGCATCAGGTTGTGGAACGGTTCGGTGCCGATGCGCCGGGGTCGACGGGAGGGCTGGACCGGGCGCACCACGTCGACGACCCAGGTGCCCACACCCTGCCGGGAGTCCAGCCAACCCTCGGCGACAAGGTCGGCATACGCGTCGGCGACGGTGTTGCGGGCCAGCCCCAGATCGGTCGCCAGCGTGCGGGACGGCGGCAGCGCCGTGCCCGGGCGCAGCCGGCCCGACCGGACCGCGTCGCGCAGCGCGCCGATCAGTGCGTCCTTGGCGCCCCTCGCGCCGGGAGTGAGCGCCGAGCGCAGCTCCAGGTGGAGATCGCGGCCACCCGAATTGGCCCAGGAAACCATGCGTGCATTGAACCAGGAAGAAGGGCCAATGCGCAGTAGCGTCGAGCTCATGACACAGACACTGACCCCATCGGCGCGCGTGAAGATCTACCAGGCATCCCCCGAGCTGTACGACGCGATGATGACGCTGTCCACCGCGTCCGCCCGGGACGTCGAGCCGGACCTCGCCGAGCTGATCAAGATCCGCGCCTCGCAGCTCAACCACTGCGCGTTCTGCCTCGACATGCATCTCCGCGATGCCCGCAAACACGGCGTCGCCGACCAGAAGCTCGACCTGCTCGCCGCATGGGCGGAGGCCGGCGAGGTGTTCACCGACCGCGAGCGCGCGGCGCTGGCGCTCACCGAGGCCATCACCCGGCTCGGCGAGGACGGCGTGAGCGACGAGGTCTATGACCGGGCGGCTGCGGCGTTCACCGACCGGGAACTGGGGCAGGTGATCGCCATGGCTGTCACCATCAACGCGTGGAATCGCATCAACGCCGCCGTTCGGATGCCCCCGCCGCGGCGCTGAGCGCGCAGATCACCGTCGCCGGTGACATCGTGTTCAAGCTGCACCGGTCCGGCACCGATCCGCGGGCCCTGGCGGCGCGCCTGCGCATCGCACACTCGGTGGACGCGCTGCTCTCTCCCTTCTCGGTCCAGCCGGAGCCGGTCGGACTGCGGTGGCGCACGACCTGGCCGCTGGTGAAAATCGTTGCTGCCGAACCGAACCGGCTGCCCTGGGCGCAGGCGGGGGCGCTTCTGGCCGAGCTGCACCGCGAACCGGTGCCGGCCCGGGCACCGGTACACGGCTGGCCGCAGCGGTTGCGGCGAACGGTACGACGGCTCGCGGCCGCTCCTGGTTCGATCCGGCGCGCCGCCGCCGTGCTGCCCGACGGTGTCTGGCGCGCGGGGACCCCGGGGCGTCCACGCACGCTGGTCCACGGCGACTGGCACCTCGGCCAACTCGGCCAGACGGTGGTCGACCCGCGATGGGTCCTCATCGATGTCGACGATCTGGGCGTCGGCGACCCGGCATGGGATCTGGCCCGCCCGGCGGGGTTCTGGGCCGCCGGACTGATCCCCGACCGCGATTGGGACGGCTTCCAGGCCGGCTACCGGGAGGCCCGCGGCCCCGCGCTGCCGCCCGGAGACCCCTGGCCGGTGCTGGAACCCTTCGCCCGAGCGGCGGTCATCCACGCTGCAGCCTCGGGCGCATGCCACGACCGGGACGACGCCACCCAGCAGGCGCTGCTGGCGGCGTGCGAGCGGATGGGCTAGCTCGAGAAGAACAGCCGGCCGAAGCCTTGCTTGCGGTAGTACTTCTTGCCACGGTGGCCCCACTCGGGGCCGTAACCTCCGTACCCACCGTGGCCGTAGCCGTGCGGCTGCGGTGGAGGCGGCGGAGCGGACTGGACGAACCGGTTCTCCATCTGCGTGAGCGCCTCGAGCTCGCCGAAGTCGAGAAAGATCCCGCGGCACGTGTCGCACTGCTCGAGGTGCACACCGTTGCGCTCGTAGGTCTTCATCACCCCGGCGCATTTCGGGCACAGCAACGTATTGCCCGGCCCGGGCGTCGGCGGTGCCGGCGGCTCATATGGCGGAATACTCATGAACGGACAACGCGCGGTGCCGCCGGGAAGTGCCATTGGACCCTGACCTGCGGCGACCCCCGCCCCTAGGGGTGGGTCGGGCAAGCGCCGACCATGGGATCATGAACACCACCGACGCGCCCCAGGCGCCGATCACCGAGCTCACCGAGAAGGACAGCTGGGACCTGCTCTCCAGCGTCTCGCTGGGTCGCCTCGTCACCACGGTGGCCGGGTGGACCGAGATCTTCCCGGTCAACTTCGTCGTCCAGGACAGGACGCTGCTGTTCCGCACCGCCGAAGGCACCAAGCTGCTGACGTCGGTGCTCAACGAGCACGTGGTGTTCGAGGCCGACGACCACAATGTCGCCGAGGGCTGGAGCGTGGTGCTGCGCGGCACCGCACACCTGCTGTCGACCTCGGAGGAGATCGAGAAGGCCGAGCGGGCCGGCCTCTACCCGTGGGTCGCCACCCAGAAGTTGCGGTTCGTCCGGGTGACGCCCGAGACGCTGACCGGGCGGCGGTTCGTCTTCGGGCCCGAGCCCGACGGCTCCGTCCCCGGCTGACCGGCTCTCAAACCCAGTAGGGCACCCGGGCGCGGTACTGCCGCATCGCCAGCGCCGCGAACAGCCAGCCGATCACGGTCAGCGCGATCACGATCACCCAGTGGTGCAGTTGCTGTTCGGCGCCCAGCAGGGGGGCACGCACGATGTCGAGGTAGTGCAGCAGCGGGTTGAGTTCGACGATCCGGGCCCAGTCTCCGGCGCCCTGGCTCTGCAGCGTCGCCTCGTTCCAGATGATGGGCGTCATGAAGAACAGCAGTTGCACCAGCGAGGCCAGCAGCGGGCCGATATCGCGGTAGCGGGTGGCGAGGATGCCGAAGCACAGCGCCACCCACACGCAGTTCAGCGCGATCAGCGCGAGCGCCGGGATGAACGAGAGATCGGTCCACTGCCAGGGTTTGGGGAAGATGATCGCGATGATCACGAAGATGATGATGTTGTGGGCGAACAGGATCATCTGCCGCCACACCAGCCGGTAGACGTGCACCGAGAGCGGCGTGGGCAGCTGTTTGATCAGGCCTTCGTTGGCGATGAACACCTCGGCACCCTCGAGGATCGACGCGTTGATCAGGTTCCAGATGATCAGACCGAGCGTCACATACGGAAGATGTTCGGACAGCTCGAGTTTGAACAACACCGAGTACAGCCCACCCATCGCGACCGCGGTGGTGCCGGTGGCAATCGTGATCCAGAACGGGCCGAGCACCGAACGGCGGTAGCGCTGTTTGATGTCCTGCCAGCCCAGGTGCAACCACAACTCGCGCTTGCCGAAGCCGTCGACGAGGTCGCCCCACGCCCGCCGGAACGTCTTCGACTGGGCAGCGGCGTCCAGGAACGTCATGGTCTGGTGAACCTTTCGCGTCGACCGAGGCGCCGCAACCGGATCCACTCGACCAGTCCCGCCGGGTCGCGCCGCGACACCAGGAAGTACCAGCCGAAGCGCACCCACTCCTGGGGGATCAACTTGCGCATGCCTGGTTGTGACTGCAGGTATCCGCGGTTGCGGTAGGTGTAGAAACGTTTCGCGGCGTTGTCTGGGTACTGGGTGTGCATCCGGCCGCCCAGGATCGGCTTGAACTCGTCGCCGCCCTGCGGATGCAGGTAGACCGCGTCCAGGCAGGTGCCGAACGGCAGGCCGGTGCGCAGCAACCGGCGGTGGATCTCCGTCTCGTCGCCGCGGATGAACATCCGCAGGTCGGGTACGCCGGTGGCCTCCAGCGTCTCGGCGCGAAACAGTGCACCGTTGAACAGGTGCGCGATGCCGGGTAGCAGGTCTTCGTCCGGCGCTTCGGCGCGCAGCTCGCTGACCCGGCGGCGCCACACCACGCCGCGACGCAGCGGGAAGGCCAGCAGTTCGGGGTGGTCCAGGTCGCAGATCATCGGCGACACCTCCGCGAGGCCATGGCGCTCGGCACTGGCCAGCAGCGTGGCCAGCACCTCGGTGTCCTGGGGGCGGCCGTCGTCGTCGGCCAGCCACACCCAGTCCGCGCCGAGGCTCAGCGCGTGCAGCATGCCCAGCGCGAACCCGCCGGCGCCGCCGAGGTTGCGTCGTGACCCCAGGTAGGTGGTCGGGATCGGTTGTCCGGCAACCAGATCGCGGACCCGCTCGTCGTGATCGTTGTCGACGACGATCAGATGGTCGGGGCGCCGGCTCTGCGAGCAGAGCGCATCGAGGGACTTGGTCAGGTCGTCCGGGCGCCGGTGGGTGACGACGACCGCACAGATCATCGGGCTGGTCATGCCGGCCGGCTCTCCCGGCCGGTCTCCTCGAGCACCTCGTGGACGTGGCGGGCGGCGTCGTCACCTTCGTAGGCGCGCACGACGTCCTCGATGCCGCCCTCCATCTTCACGGTGCCGTGGTCGATCCACATCGCGGTGTTGCACAACCGTGCCAGGAACTCGTTGGAGTGACTCGCGAACACCAGGATGCCCGAGCGTTCCACCAGGTGGGCCAGCCTGGTCTGCGCCTTTTTCAGGAACTCGGCGTCGACGGCGCCGATGCCTTCGTCGAGCAGCAATATCTCGGGATCGATGCTGGTCACCACACCCATGGCCAGCCGCACCCGCATACCGGTCGAATACGTGCGCAACGGCATGGACAGGTAGTCACCGAGCTCGGTGAACTCGGCGATCTCGTCGACCTTGGCCAGCATCTGTTTGCGGGTCTGCCCGAGGAACAGGCCGCGGATGATGATGTTCTCGAAGCCGGAGATCTCCGGGTCCATCCCGACGCCGAGGTCGAACACCGGAGCAACCCGGCCCCGCACGCTGGCCACGCCTCTGGTCGGTTCGTAGATGCCCGACAGCAACCGCAGCAACGTCGACTTGCCGGCCCCGTTGTGGCCGACCAACCCGACGCGATCACCCATCTTCAGCGACATCGTGATGTCGCGCAGCGCCTCGATCACCACGACGTTGGAGTCGTTGCGGCCGATCGCGCCGCCTGCTCTGCCGAGGACGGCCTTCTTCAGCGACCGGGTCTTGGCGTCGAAGATGGGGAACTCGACCCACGCGTTGCGGGTCTCGATGCAGGGCTCGCCGGGATCGGTCATGTCACAGGTACTGACCGGTGCCGGGATGTCCCGGCCCGCCCCGCTGCCCCGGCACGCTCACGCCGGGGGGCAGTGCGCCCTGCCGCATCTGCTCCAACTGTTGGCGGGCCGCCATCTGCTGGGCGAACAGCGCGGTCTGGATTCCATGGAAGAGGCCCTCGAGCCACCCGACCAGCTGAGCCTGGGCGATGCGCAGCTCGGCGTCGGAGGGCACACCGTCCTCGGTGAACGGCAGCGTCAGCCGCTCCAGCTCGTCGCGCAGTTCGGGAGCCAGCCCTTCCTCGAGTTCGGAGATGCTGGTGCGGTGGATGTCGCGCAGCCGACCGCGGCTGGCTTCGTCCAACGGCGCCGCCCGCACCTCTTCGAGAAGCTGCTTGATCATGGTGCCGATCCGCATCACCTTGGCGGGCTGCTCGACCAGATCGGTGAGCGCCTTGCCGTCGGCGCCACGCTCATCGGCCGTCCCGGCCGGATCGCCGCCGATGATCTCGATGTTGTCGTCGTCGGAGTTGCTCGTCATGCTCCTAGGGTGCCCCACCATCGCTGTTCTACCGCGGGCTGGGTCCGCCGCGTCAGCATCGATCTTCTCACGACAGCCCCAGCTACCGGGTCTGACACCGTAGTCGATAGCCTCCTGTGCTGCCAGCAACGTCGGTGTCGGTAGCCCTCGGCCCCGGCAGGTCCCTGCACTAGTATGGCTGCCCAGATGACCCGATCCGGGTGCGGAGCGGGCAGCGAGAAATGGTCGAGCATCCGCCAGCCTGTCCGGTTCCGGGCGGTTCGGGGGAGTTCCTCGACTCGTTAAGGTGGACAGGCATGGCTTATGACGTCGCCCGGGTGCGTGGATTGCACCCGTCGCTGGGCGATGGGTGGGTGCACATGGACCCGCAGAACGGCATGCTGCTGCCGGACACCGTCAGCCGTGCCGTGTCGACGGCATTTCGTGGTTCCCGGCCCGCTCCGGTCGGGCCGCACCCCGCCGCTCGCCGCAGCGCCGCTGTTCTGACCGCCGCGCGCCAGGCAGTGGCCGATCTGCTCAACGCCGACCCGGCCGGGGTGGTGTTGGGGGCCGATCGGGCGGTGCTGCTGACATCCCTGGCCGACGCCGCGTCTGCCCGCGTCGGGTTGGGCTACGAGCTCGTGGTGACCCGCTTGGACGACGAGGCGAACATCGCCCCGTGGTTACGCGCGGCCAACCGGTTCGGCGCGAAGGTCAAGTGGGCCGAGGTCGACATCGAGACCGGGGAACTGCCGACGTGGCAGTGGGAGGCGCTGGTCACGCGCCCGACGCGGCTGGTGGCAATCACTTCTGCCTCTGCGACTTTGGGCACGGTCACCGAGCTGCGCGAAGTCACCAAACTGGTGCACGAGGTCGGGGGCATGGTTGTCGTCGACCATTCTGCTGCAGCGCCCTACCGGCTGATCGACATCAACGAGATCGACGCCGATGTGGTGGCCGTCAACGCGTTGGCCTGGGGCGGTCCGCCGATCGGCGCGCTGGTGTTCCGCGCCCCCGCCGCGATCGACACGTTCGGCTCGGTGTCGCTGAACCCCTACGCCACCGGCCCGGCGCGCCTCGAGCTGGGCTCACACCAGTTCGGCTTGCTCGCTGGAGTCGTCGCCAGCGTGGAATACCTTGCTGGGCTGGAAGATTCGGCCCAGGGCACCCGTCGGGAGCGGCTGGCGGTGTCAATGCAGTCGGCGGGTACCTACCTGAGCGGACTGTTCGACTACCTGCTGGCGTCGCTGCGCTCGTTGCCGACGGTCATGGTGATCGGCAGCCCGGAGGAGCGGATTCCGGTCCTGAGTTTCGCGATCAGCAACGTGCCGGCCGAGCGGGTCGTGCAACGGCTCGCCGACAACGGCATCCTGGCCATCCCCAACATGAGTTCGCGGGTTCTCGAC
Organism: uncultured Mycolicibacterium sp.; assembly: GCA_964000695.1. Classification (GTDB taxonomy): domain Bacteria; phylum Actinomycetota; class Actinomycetes; order Mycobacteriales; family Mycobacteriaceae; genus Mycobacterium. The sequence continues at coordinate 17,981 of CAXEZH010000078.1, forward strand.
CTCATCGGGGTCAACGACATCGGCGGCGCGGTGACCGTCGGGCTGGCGCATTACAGCACCACCGCCGAGGTGGACCAGCTGGTGCGGGCGTTGGCCTCGCTGGGCTGAGCAGGGGTCAATCACCCACGCGCAGAATGATTTTGCCTGCGACGTCGCCGGAGGCGAGCAGCTCGTGGGCGGCCTGGGCCTGCGCGATGGGGAATTCGGCGCCGATGCACGGGCGCACCAGTCCGTCGGCGAGCATCGGCCAGACGTCGTCATGGACGCGGGTGACGATCGCGGCTTTGCCCGACGGCCCGTCGACCGGCCGGGAACGCAGCGCGGTCGCGATCACACCCGCCCGCTTGGCCAGCAGCTTGCCGATGTTCAACTCGGCTTTCGCCCCGCCCTGCATACCGATGATGACGAGGCGGCCGTCGTTGCCGAGTGCGTCGACGTTGCGGTCGAGGTAGAGCGCGCCCATGATGTCGAGGATGACGTCCGCGCCGCCGGCGTCACGGATGATCTCGACGAAATCGTCGTTGTGGTAGTCGATGGTGATCTCGGCGCCGAGTTCGGCGCACAGGTCGAGTTTGTTGGGCGACCCCGCGGTGACGGCGACCCGGCAGTTCAACGCGCGGGCGACCTGGACGGCATGGGTGCCGATGCCGCTGGCGCCGCCGTGGACGAGCAGCAGTTGACCGGCTCGCAGGCCGGCGGTCATCACCAGGTTCGACCACACCGTGCAGGCGACCTCCGGCAAACCCGCGGCGTGCGCTAGGTCCACTCCGGCGGGAATCGGCAGGACCTGGGCCGCCGGAACGGCGACGAACTCCGCGTAACCGCCGCCTGCCAGCAAAGCGCAGCAGGGTTGCCCTGTGCTCCACTGTGTGACGCCGTCGCCGAGCGCTTCGATCGTGCCGGACACCTCCAGCCCGATGATGTCGCTGGCCCCGGGCGGCGGCGGATACTTGCCCGCGGCCTGGAGGAGATCGGCGCGGTTGACCCCGGCCGCGGCGACGCGAATGAGGACCTCACCCGCAGCGGGTGTCACGTCGGGAACGGATTGCCAGGTGAGTCGTTCGGCAGACTCGGCCACGATCGCGAGCATTCTCAAAACGCTACTACGCTGCGCGAACGCGCCGCTGGTTCGGCCTCCTGCGGCGGCCACGCAGTCCTACTATTAGACGATGGAGGGGATCATTGGGGGGCGTACTGCGAGCGATACGCCTGGATTGGACATTGCTGAGCAAAAGGCGTGGCAGAACTTTCTGGACGCCGCACTGAGGTTGTACGCGACGATGAACCGGTCGCTGGTCGACGACCACGGGCTGACGCTCAACGACGTCAGGCTGCTGGATCTGTTGGCGAAGTCGCCGACCGGGGCCGCCCGGATGGGCGACGTCGCCGAGGCGTTGATGTCGCTGCCGAGTCGCGTGACCCGGCAGATCCACCGGTTGGAACGGCAAGGCCTGGTCGTGCGCGGGGCCAGCCCCGAGGACGGGCGCGGCGTGCTGGCCACCATCACCCCCGACGGGCGGCAGGCGCTCGACGAGGCGCTGCAGACCTACGGTGCGGCGGTGCGCGCCCATTTCCTGGACCGGTTGTCCCGGCCTCAGGTCACCGCGATGGGCGAGAACTGCCGCCGCATCAGCGCCGGTCTGAAGACCGGGCCGGCGGCCGCCAAGATCGGGCGCGTCTAGACTGACGCGCGGTGGCGTGGCAGAGCGGCCTAATGCACTCGCCTTGAAAGCGAGAGACGGCTAACACCGTCCGGGGGTTCAAATCCCTCCGCCACCGCTCTGGTGAACCCCATCGACGCAACGACGTCGCCGGGCCCGATCAGAATCCCGGTGCGGTCGCCACGGTGGCCGCCGGACACCCTGCGGTCGCAGTCAGCGGCGCCGCCTCGCACCTTCCGGCTTCACTCGACCCGCGGTCGGCGAGCACGGCCACCGTCGTGGCCGCGCCGGGGGAGGCGAGCACGATCACCACGGCGTAGCCGTCGTGGTCCCCGGTGGTGAAATCGTCGGTGTCGTAGATGTTGTCCAGCGACACCATCCCGCCCAGGCTGCCGCGGCCGCTGGCGACGAAGTCGGCGGCCAGGGAGTCCCTGGCCTCGTTGGACGACACGTACCCATGGCGCGGCAGGCCCTGGTAGAAGGTGAACTCCTCGGTGCTGAACGCGCCGCTCCACACGTAGCCGGCACTGGTCTCGACGGGGTCGGGGCCGAAGATCCGACCGTGATTGTTGGGCAGCAGGAAGAAGTCGTCGGAGTAACCCAGGAGCAGTCCGCCGGGGCGTTGCCGATACCGCACATCGTCGATGAGACCGCGAAAACCGGTGCTGTGGAAGAACCGTGGCGGGAAGCCGGCACGGCGCATGGCCGCGCTGAGCCGCCACGTGGCTTCGAGTGCCGACCGCGACGTCTGGTCGACGAAGATGACGTTGACCGGCTCCAACACGGTCTTGCCGTCGTAGGGCAGGCCGCCGTAGTCGGCGATGTCGCCGTTACGCTCCAACATCCACTTGCCGATGTCGCCGTACCCCGTGGCGGCCTGGTCGTCGGGGTCGGGCAGCGCAGCCGCGGTTGCCGTGTCGGCGGTCGCGGAACGGCCGGACGTCACCGGTGCCCGCGTCAGCGACGCGGACGAGTAGTCACCGGAAACCGCCGACGGGTCCGGCGCCGCGGTGACGGTCCCGACGTCGACCTGATCCGTGTCGGCCTGGCCCGGGTCGACCGATTGCGTGTCGACCGATTGCGCGGCGTCGCCCTCGTCGACGTCGAGGTCGAGATCGAGGTCGGGGTCCTCGAGGTCGTCATTCGCCGCATCATCGAGATCGCTGTCATCTCCCGAGAAGTCGCCGTCGTCCTCAGCCCCGGCGTCCGTTTCCCCGCCCTCGGCGCCCTGTTCCGTCGTCGGGGTGACGCGGCTGTCCGGCTCTGGTGATGCCTGGGCAGGGGCGTCACCGCCTGCGTTGCTGGATGTCACCTCAGCTTCGGCGACAGCGGTACCGCTGTAGGCGGCGATCCCGATGCCGAGCGCGACCGCCAGCAGTCCGATCCGGCCCACGTGCACGACCGAGGCGAACGACTGCGTGTTTCGGCGGTGAAGAGCCTGCTGGCGTTGACGATACGACTGGCTGTGCCGCCCCATGGCGATGTCCCCCCACAACGTGTGCCCGCCGCCGGATCGGCTCGGCATGTCCGCATCGGTGCTGTCCGAGCGAACAAGCAGATTGTTGCTGAGGGCGATCGTCAGCGGTGTCCTCCGATCGGACGACAGCGGCGTCCACCGCACGGTCCACCGATCGAACGGTGCCGAAATCGCCGGGCTGCGACGAGGATCGAGCCCATGACACCTATCGTCGCGGCCTCCGGTGCCCGGTCGCAGATGCGCAGAGTGGCCACCGCCAGCTATGTCGGTTCGGCGATCGAGTTCTACGACTTCTTCATCTACGGCACCGCCGCGGCTCTGGTGTTTCCGACGGTGTTCTTCCCCGAGCTCGGGCATGTCATGGCGGTGACCGCCTCACTGGGCGCGTTCGCCTCGGCGTTCCTGGCTCGCCCGGTCGGGGCGGCGGTCTTCGGCCACTTCGGTGACCGCATCGGCCGCACGCAGACGTTGGTGGTCACGTTGCTGTTGATGGGCATCGCCACTGTGGGTGTCGGCCTGCTGCCCAGCACCGCCAGCATCGGCATCGCCGCCCCGCTGGCGCTGATCGGCCTGCGCCTGATCCAGGGTTTCGCGGTGGGCGGCGAGTGGGCCGGCGCAGTGCTGCTGAGCGCCGAGCACGCACCCGAGGGTCGGCGCGGCTTCTACGGCATGTTCACCCAGCTGGGCCTCGGCACCGCGCTGGTGCTGTCCAATCTCGTTTTCCTGGTGGTGCACACCGCGTTCGGAGACAGCAGCCAAGCGTTCCTGCAGTGGGGTTGGCGGATCCCGTTCCTGCTCAGCGCTGTGCTGATCGCGATCGCGCTGTATATCCGGCTGACGGTCAGTGAGCCGACGGCGGCCGGCGCCGACGATCGCAAGGCGCTGCCCGGCACCCCGATCGGCGTGTTGATGCGGCAGCAGGGCGCGCGGGTGCTGCTGGCCGGCGGAGCCGCGATCTGCGCACCCATGTTGGTGTTCCAGGCGGGGACGTTCTTCACCCATTACGCCGCCGACCATCTCGGGTACTCGACGAATCTGGTGCTCACGGTCAGTGTGCTCGGCGGCTTCTTCGCGATCGCGTTCGCGGCCGCCTCGGCGATCTCGAGCGACACGTGGGGCCGCAAGCGCGTCACCTCGTGGGCCGTCGCGCTCGCGGTGCCGTGGTCGGTCGCGGTGTTCCCGCTGATCGAGACCCGCGACCCCGTGGTGTTCGGGGTGGCCATGGTGGCGACCTACGCGCTCATCGGGGCCTGCATGGGCCCGATGGCCGCCTTCCTGCCGGAGCTCTTCGCCGCCCGCTACCGCTACACCGCCGCCGCGTTGTCACACACCATCGGCGCCATCGTGGGTGGTGCGTTGCCGCCGGTGCTGTCCCCGGCACTGCTGAATGCCGCAGGCAGCACGGCCGTCGCCGCGATGATGGGTGCGCTGGCGTTGCTCAGTTTCGCCTGTGTGGCCGCGCTGCCCGAGACGGCCGGGCGCCGGGCTACTCGCCGGTGAACTCGGGTGGGCGCTTCTCGAACATCGCGGTGATGCCCTCGGTGAGATCCTTCGACGGCAGGAACGCCGAGTTCCACGCCGCGACGTACCGCAGGCTCGCGGCCACCGCGTCGGTGCGCTGTTCGTCGAGCACGTCCTTGATCCCCTGCACGGTCAGCGGCGGGTTCGCGGCGATCTCGGCGGCGGTGGCGCGCGCGGCCGCCAGGGTCGCCTCGGCGTCGGCGTAGACGTCGTTGACCAGCCCGATCTTCTCGGCGCGTGCGGCGTCGATGTCCTTGCCCGTCAACGCCAGTTCCCGCATGTGGCCGTCGTTGAGGATCATCGGCAGTCGTGCCAGTGTCCCGACGTCGGCGACGATCGCGAGCTTGACCTCACGCACCGAGAACTTCGCGTCGGCGCTGGCGTAGCGGATGTCGACTGCCGAGATCAGGTCCACCCCGCCGCCGATGCACCAGCCGTGCACCGCGGCGATGGTGGGGGTGCGGCAGTCCGCGACCGCGGTGATCGACTGCTGCATCGACTTGAGGTGTTTGTGGAAATCGGCGCGCGGCTTGGCGGTGGCACCGTCGCCACCCATGACCCCGGCAAGCGTGCCGCCCATCGCGGCCAGATCCAGACCGTAGGTGAAGTTCTTGCCCGATCCGGTCAGCACGATCGCGCGGACGTCGGGGTCGGCGTCGAGTTCGGCGAAGACGACCGGAAGCTCGGCCCAGAACGCCGGGCCCATCGCGTTGCCCTTGCCCGGTCCGATCAGCGTCACCTGGGCGATGTGATCGGCGACGTCGACGGTCAGTGCTTCATAGGTGCTGCTCATGGACAAGAGGCTAGCCAGTGGGCCCGGTCAGCCGCCCATCAGGATCTCGCTGACCCGGGCCCCGGGCAGGAACTGGCAGGCCGCGTCGGCCAGGATCTGGCCGACGAACTCGCCGTCGGGTCCCAGCGGATTGTTCTCCTGGGCCAGGATCTCGCGCACCACGGCCACCCGGGTGGCCTCGTCGAGGTCGTTGTATTCGCCGCACGTCATCGACGTGGCGTTGGGCGGGGCCGGTACTTCCGGGACGTTGGTGTTGCGCGTCGGCAGCGGGATGTTGGGGATCGGAATCCCCGGGATCTCGGGCAGTCCCGGGATGCCCGGCCGCCCGCTGGTGGTTGTCGGCGCCGACGGCAGCGGCGGGCCCGGCTCGGTGGTCTGCGCGACCGTGCCCTCGGTGGTGCGCTGGCAGGCCGTGGTCAGGCCGAGGACGATCGCCAGCCCGATCAGAGCTGTCGCCGCCACCCGCAGGTGCGTCTTCACGCTGGCCACGATAGGCGGCTACACCCGCTCGAGATAGAAGTACAGGTGGCGAGGCGTGCCGGAGCTGGTGTCCAGCGCGCCCTTGCCGTTCATGATCCCGAGCACGGCGTTGTCGTCGATGACCTTGAAATGGTCGTGGACCGGTTTGCCGTCGTACACCATCGAGGCGACCAGCTCGCCGCGGAACTCCTCCATCCACAGGCTGGCCTCGCCGTTCATCGCTTCGCTGTTGGAGAACTTCGTCCCGTCGGCGTCGAGGCAGACCAGCGGCTTGGCGTCGGTGGCCGAGTGGAATGTCTTGCCGAACCAGTTCAGCCGCTTCATGAAGCCGTTGGCCTGGTGCCCGGTGTGGAACTCGCCGCCCTTCCACTCGCCGATCATGAAATCGATCGTGGCCGGGGCCAGCGTCGCCCAGAACTCGTCGAGCTCGGCGTCGGTGAGGGTGTCGGTACGCGCGGTGAGGGCGTCGAACGTCTCGCGGGCGGTCTGGGTGGCGGTCATCGTGATCCTGTCCATGCTCGGGCGAACTCGAGGAAGGTGTCGTTCTCGTCGGGGGAGGCGACGGTGACCCGCACGCCGTCCTCACCGTAGGGGCGCACGATGATGCGGCTGTTGGCGGCGTCGGCGGCGAATTGCTGGGCGCGGCCGACCAGCGGCAGCCACACGAAGTTGGCCTGCGAGGCGGGCAGGTCGTAGCCGGCGTCCTGCAGCGCCGTGCTGACCCGGGCGCGTTCGGCGACGACCGCATCGGTGCGGGCCAGCAGTTCGTCGGCCGCGTCCAGGCAGGCGATCGCGGCGGCCTGCGACACGCTGGTGGCGGTGAACGGCACGTACACCTTGGACAGCGCGGTGACGATGTCCGGGTCGGCGACCGCATAACCGATGCGCAGGCCGGCGAGGCCGTAGGCCTTGGAGAACGTGCGCAGCACCACGACGTTGCTGTGCGCGCGCACCAGGCCGAAGCTGTCGGGCACCAGGTCGCCGCGCACGTACTCGATGTAGGCCTCGTCCAGCACCACCAGGATGTGCGGCGGCACCGCGGCGACGAAGCGGGCCAGCGCGTCGGGGTCGACGACGGTGCTGGTCGGGTTGTTCGGGTTGCACACGAAGATCAGCCGGGTCCGGTCGGTGATCGCGGCGAGCATTGCGTCCAGGTCGAAGGTGTGGTCGGTCAGCGGTACCTGGACCGGGGTGGCGCCGGCGGTGCGGACCTGCAGCGGGTAGATCTCGAAGCTGCGCCACCCGAAGAGCACCTCGTCGCCGACGGTCGAGGTGATCTGGATCAACTGCTGGCACAGGCTGACCGAGCCGCACCCCACCGAGATGTGCTCCGGAGCGAAGTTGACGTGCTTGGCGAGGCGCTCTTTGAGCTCGACGTAGCCGTTGTCGGGGTAGCGGTTGAGGTTGTCGACCGCCGAGGCGATGGCGGCCCGAACGCTGGGCAGCGGCCCGTGCACCGTCTCGTTGCTGGCGATCTTGATGGCGCCGGGTACCGTCCGGCCCGGGGCGTAGGCGGGCAGATCGGCGAGCTCGGGGCGCAGGCGGGCGGACACCCGACCAGTTTATGGCCCGGCCGCATCTGCTTTGCTTCCCGTGGCAGGGCCTGTGTACGCTCTTGGCTCGGCGGTAAACGTCAGGAGGCGTGCCAGAGCGGCCGAATGGGGCTCACTGCTAATGAGTTGTCCACCTCAAAGTGGACCGGAGGTTCAAATCCTCTCGCCTCCGCTCTACAACTGAACAAGCACCACCACATGCGCCCGTAGCTCAACGGATAGAGCATCTGACTACGGATCAGAAGGTTAGGGGTTCGAATCCCTTCGGGCGCGCTCTAAGTTCGGTCTCATGGCCGATCCTCTCTGGGAACCGCCGCTGGCGGGCACTGAGGCAGAGCATCTGCTGGGCGCGCTCGATCGCCTGCGCATGACGTTTCAGTGGAAGACCGACGGGCTCGACGCGGCCGGCTTGTCCGTCCGCATCGGCGCGTCTGCCCTGACGCTGGGCGGCCTGCTCAAGCACATGGCCATCAACGAGGACTTCATCACCACCCAGAAGCTGACCGGTGACCCCGTCGGTGAGCCGTGGGAATCACTGTTCGACGGCACCGACGACTGGGAGTTCACCTCGGCGGCCACCGACACGCCCGAGCAGCTCTACACCCTCTACGACGACGCGGTCGAGCGGTCCCGGGCGCGGTTCGCCGCCGCGCTGCAGCGGGGCGGCCTGGACCAGTTGGTCGCGGTGGGCAACGACGCCGGTGAGCATGCGAGTCTGCGCCGGCTGGTGTGCGATCTGATCGAGGAATACGGCCGCCACACCGGCCACGCCGATCTGTTGCGTGAGGCGGTCGACGGCCGGGTCGGTGAGGACCCGCCGCCGGACTGGCGGCCCCGCCGTTAAGTTGGGGTGGTGCGCCTTCTGCTGATCGCCGACACGCACCTGCCCAAGCGCGCCAAGGACCTGCCGGAGCAGGTCTGGGAGGCCGTCGACGAGGCCGACGTGGTGATCCACGCCGGCGACTGGGTCGAACCCGATCTGCTCGACCAACTGGAATCCCGCGCCAAGCGGCTGGTGGCCTGCTGGGGGAACAACGACGGCGCCGAGTTGCGCCGGCGGCTGCCTGAGCGGGCCGACGTGATCCTGGACGGGCTGCGGTTCACTGTGGTGCACGAGACGGGAGCAGCGACGGGCCGGGAAGCGCGAATGGCCCGTGCCTACCCCGACACCGATGTCCTGGTGTTCGGGCACAGCCACATCCCATGGGACACGACCACCAAAACCGGCTTACGCCTGCTCAATCCGGGTTCGCCGACCGACCGTCGGCGCCAGCCGCACTGCACCTACATGACCGCTTCGGTGCGGGGGACGTCGCTGACCGACGTCGAGCTGCACCAGCTGCCTCGGCATGGCTGACCGGCCGGCCACGGTCGCCGACGTGCACGAGATCGCGGCGGGCATGCCGCATGTGAGCAGGATCGAGGGATCGAAGGCGGGCAACGCCGTCTATCAGGTGGGCGGTAAGTCGTTCGTGTTCTCCCGCACGCCTCGGCCCGATGCGGTCGATCCGGACACCGGCGAGCGCTACACCGATGTGATCGTCATCTGGGTGGAGTCCGAGGCCGACAAGCTCGCTTTGACCCAGGACCCCGCGTCGCCGTTCTTCACCACCAGCCACTTCGACGGGCATCCGTCGGTGCTGATCCGGCAGAGCAGGCTCGGCGAGATCGGGCTGACCGAACTGCGCGAACTGATCCAGGATGCGTGGCTGTGCCGGGCGTCCAAGCGGCGCGCTGCACGCTGGCTGGCCGGGCAGAGCGGCTGATTCAGCCGCGGTCGACCTTGGCGTGGTGCGCGCCGCAGACGAACAGCGCGAGCCGGGCGGGCACGTCGCCAGGGTTGCGCCACCGGTGCCGGGTGCCGTTCTGCACCACGGTGTCACCCGGGTTCAGCGTCACCTCGGCTCCGTCGTCGAGTTCGAGGATCACGGTGCCCTCCAGCACCACCTCGAAGTCGATCGTGTCGGTGGTGTGCATGCCGGGGTCGTCGAGTTCCATGTAACCCAGCAGCCCCGGCAGCTTCTGTTCGCCGTCGGCGATCGCCTCTTCGGTGGTGAGGTCGTCTGTCCTGGCCTCCGCGGTCCCGGGCGGCAACGTGAACATCGAGAACCGAAACCCGCCCACCGGCGGAAAGTAGGTGTGCCAGTTGGGCATCGAGCCGTCATCGGGGAACCGCGGCGTTTCATCCCCGCCCCACAGCATCGTGAACTCGGATCCGGGCAGGAGCACCGGCTTCCGCGGGGCGACCTGCTCATCGCTGACGAACACAGACTTACCGGACGCATCGTGCCCGGTGACCACTCGACGTACATCCATTGCGTCAGTCAACCACCGCGGACGGGCCTGGCGTGGCTATCTTGGCAGACATGGAGAACAAGCCGCCCACGGCGACGATCGAGGCTGCCCACCGCGAACACCTGAACGCACTCCCGTTCGGCGACGCCCGGGATTTCGCCGATGCCGACCGTGGGTTCATCGCCAAGCAGGAACCCTGTGTCATCACCGCCGCCGATGGACGCGTGGTCTGGGACAACGACGTCTACGCGTTCCTGACCGGCGACGCGCCGACCAGCGTGCACCCGAGCCTGTGGCGGCAGTCGACCCTGGTGGCCAAGCAGGGACTTTACGAGGTGGTGCCCGGCATCTACCAGATCCGCGGCTTCGACCTGTCGAACATGACGGTCATCGAGGGCGACACCGGCATCATCGTGATCGACCCGCTGGTGTCCACCGAGGTCGCCGCCGCGGCGCTGGCGCTGTACCGGCAGCACCGGGGTGATCGTGCCGTGCGCGCTGTCATTTACACCCACAGCCACGTCGACCACTTCGGGGGCGTCCTCGGGGTCACCTCGCAGGAGGATGTCGACGCCGGCAGGGTCGTCGTGATCGCCCCGGAGGGCTTCACCGAGCATGCGGTGCAGGAGAACGTCTACGCCGGTACCGCGATGGCGCGTCGCGCCGGCTACATGTACGGCGCCGCGCTGGACCGGGGTCCGCAGGGCCAGGTGGGCTGCGGTCTGGGGCAGACCCCGTCTACGGGCGAGGTGGCGATCATCGTGCCGACCCTCGACATCCGCGAGACCGGCGAGAAGCACACCGTCGACGGTGTCGAGATCGAGTTCCAGATGGCCCCGGGAACCGAGGCGCCGGCCGAGATGCACTTCTACTTTCCGCGGTTCCGTGCGCTGTGCATGGCCGAGAACGCCACCCACAACCTGCACAACCTGCTGACGCTGCGCGGGGCGCTGGTGCGCGATCCGCACGGCTGGGCCGGGTACCTCACCGAGGCGATCGACACGTTCGCCGACCGGGCCGACGTGGTGTTCGCCTCGCATCACTGGCCGACGTGGGGCAAGGAACAGATCGTGGAATTCCTTTCGCTGCAACGGGATCTGTACGCCTACCTGCACGACCAGACGCTGCGTCAGCTCAACCAGGGCTACACCGGCATCGAGATCGCCGAGACGTTCGCGATGCCGCCGGCGCTGGAGCGGGCCTGGCACGCGCACGGCTACTACGGCTCGGTCAGCCACAATGTCAAGGCCGTGTACCAGCGCTACATGGGCTGGTTCGACGGCAACCCGGCGCGGCTGTGGCCGCACCCGCCCGAAGCGATCGGGCCGCGTTACGTGGCGGCGATGGGTGGTCTCGACCGTGTCGTCGAACTCGCGAAAGCCGCGTTCGATGAAGGCGATTTCCGTTGGGCGGCAACTCTTCTCGATCACGCCGTATTCACCGACGAGAATCACGGGGCGGCGCGGCAGCTGTACGCGGACACCCTGGAGCAGTTGGCCTACGGTTCCGAGACCGCGACCTGGCGTAACTTCTTCCTGGCCGGTGCCACCGAACTGCGCGACGGCAACTTCGGCACCCCGACGCAGGCCGCGTCACCGTCGATGATGGGACAGCTGACCCCCGAGCAGATGTTCGACGTGCTGGCGATCAGCGTCAACGGCCCCCGCGCCTGGGACCTGGACCTCGCGATCGACGTCACCTTCGGCGGGCAGGACAACTACCGGCTGACGCTTCGCAACGGCGTGTTGGTCTACCGCAAGGTGCCCGCCGACGAGGCCACCGCCCACGCCACCCTGCGCCTGGACAGCAAGCTGCGGCTGATCAGCCTGCTCGGGGGTGACGTCGACTCGCCCGGCTTGCAGATCACCGGCGACGCCGCGGCCCTCGAATCACTGACTTCGGTGCTGGACCGGCCCGACCCCGCGTTCAACATCGTCACTCCCTGACGAATCGGGGTGGTCAGACGCTTCCACCGTCGGCGCGCAAAATCGAACCGGTGGTGAAACTCGACGCATCCGACATGAGGAACAGTGCGGCGCCGACGATCTCGGCGGGCCGGCCCGCGCGTTGCAGCGCGCTGTTACCGAACGGGTTGGCGTTGCCGTCGAAGTCCCATGCCGCGCTGACGTCGGTCAGGAACGGGCCCGGCATCAGCGTGTTCACCCGCACGGTCGGTCCGAAAGCCAGTGCCAGGCCCTCGGTCATCGCGTTCAGCCCGGCCTTGGCGGCCGCATAGGGGATGAACGACGGGTGCGGGCGCAGCGAGCCGTGGGTGCTGACGTTGATGATGGCGCCGCCGCCGTCGGCGACCATGCGTTCACCGACCAACGCCGAGAGCCGGAACGGCCCCTTGAGGTTGAGGTTCGTCACCGCGTCGAACAACTTCTCGGTGACGTCGGACAGCTTGTCGTACAGCGGCGACATGCCGGCGTTGTTGACCAGCACGTCGACGCGCCCGAACTCGGCATAGACGGCGTCGATCAGGCCGTCCAACTCGTCCCACCGCCCCACGTGCACGGCGTATGCGAACGCGCGCCGGCCCGTCGCGGCGGTGATCTCCTCGGCGGTCGCGACGCAGGAGTCGTACTTGCGGCTGGCGATGACGACATCGGCGCCGCACCGCGCCGCGGCCAACGCCATCTCCCGCCCCAGACCCCGGCTGCCGCCGGTGATCAGGACCACGCGGTCGGTCAGGTCGAAAAGCTCAGCGGGGTAGGTCATCCGGCTCTCCACTCCCGGGCTGACGCCCGAACCACCCGGTGGACGAAGTCGAGTTTGGTCACGACCGGCGGCGGGATCGTGAACGGATACAGCGGATTCTTGCCCATCGCGGTGTTGACCCTGTTGAAGAACAGCGAGATCCACGACCAATCGTCGAGCAGCCGTTCGACGGGGACGTCGTCATAACATTCCAGCGGTGCCACATCGCGCGGGGCGGCGAACCGCACCCGGTCGGCGTGCAGCACCATGCCGGCCTCGCGGGCGGTGTCGATGGTGTCGGTGATGTGCAGGTAGTGCGCGAAGCACTCGGCGAAATCCTCCCAGGGGTGCATCGTGGCGTACTCCGAGATGAACGATTCGGCCCAGTTCGCGGGCGCACCGAAGCGGTAGTGACGGTCGATCGCGGCGGCGTAGCTGGCCTGCTCGTCGCCGAACAGCGAACGGCACTCGGCGAGGTATCTGTCCGCCCCCGAACCGGTTTCGACGAGGATGTGCTGGAAGTAGTGGCCGACCTCATGCCGGAAATGCCCGAGCATCGTGCGATACGGCTCGCCCAGGCGCACCCGCAGGGACTCGCGATAGGCGTCGAGCGATTCGACCAGGTCGATGGTGATCACCCCGCCGGCGTGTCCGATCGTCACCCGTTCGCGCTCGCTGTAGCTCGACAGCAGGTCGAACGCCAGCCCGGGCGGTCCCTCCGTGTGCCAGAACGGTTGCACCGGCAGGCCCAGGTCGAGCAGTTGGTAGATCAGCCGGCGTAGCGCCTGGGCGGTGGGCACCAGCTTCTCCCGCGCGACGGTGTCCGAGGCGTCGGGTTCGCGACGGATCAACGAGTCCGGCAGGCACCGGCCCCGCGCACCGGCGTCGTCGCCGTCCTCGGGAACCAGCCAGTTGCAGCCCAGTGTCAGGCTCTGTGTGCAGCGGATCCAGCACCGCTCGTCGATGTCCACACCCTCGTCGCCGAGTTGGAACATCGTCATCGACGGCGGATGCAGGCCGATGGCCGCTGCGCACACCGAGCAGGCGGTCGCCTCGAACGCTGCGAACGACCCGCACACGGGGCAGGCGAAGGCGCGCACGAGACCTATGGTGTCACGGTGCAACTGCTTCTGGTCCGACATGCGTTACCCCGGCGGAGCGAGCCCGGGCAGGGCTCCGACCCGAGCCTGTCCGACGACGGCGTGGCGCAGGCGGCGCGGCTGCCCGACGCGCTGGCCCGCTTCCCGATCACCCGCCTGGTGAGCAGCCCCCAGGTCCGCGCGATCGAGACAGGCCGACCGGTCGCCGACAAGCTGGGGCTCCCCATCGAGATCGACGAACGATTCGCCGAGTACGACCGCGACCTGCCGCACTACATCCCCGTCGAGCAGATCGCCAAGGAGAATCCGCAGGAGCTGCAGCGCCTCATCGACGGCCGGCTGCCCAGCGGGGTGGACGAGTCGGAGTTCCTGGGGCGGGTGGGCGCCGCGGTCGACGACCTGGTGGCGGCGGCCGACCACGACGACACTGTGGCGGTGTTCAGCCACGGCGGGGGGATCAACGTGCTGCTGCACCGCATCCTGGGCACCGAGCGGCTGCTGTCGTTCCACGTCGACTACGCCTCGGTGACCCGCTTGCTGTCCTCGCGCACCGGGCGACTGGCCGTCGCGGCGGTGAACACCACCGAACACGTATGGGACTTATTGCCCCGGAACCAGCGGTGGTAGACAGTTCTGCGTGACCGACCTCGAAGGCCTCGACCTCACCGCCCTGGATCGACATCTGCGTGACGCCGGGGTGCCGCGCAGTGGAGACCTGCGCGCCGAGTTCATCTCCGGGGGCCGGTCCAATCTGACGTTCCTGGTCAGCGACGACACCTCGCGCTGGGTGCTGCGTCGCCCACCGCTGCACGGCCTGACCCCGTCGGCACACGACATGGCGCGCGAATACCGGGTGGTGGCCGCGCTGGCCGACACCCCGGTGCCGGTGGCGCGGGCGGTGACGATGCGCAACGACGACTCGGTGCTGGGGGCGCCGTTCCAGATGGTCGAGTACGTGCCCGGCCGGGTGGTGCGCTACTCCGACCAACTCGCCGAGATCGGTGACACCGCCGCCATCGAGGCATGCGTCGACTCGCTGATCACCGTGCTGGCCGACCTGCACGCGGTGGATCCTGACGCGGTGGGGTTGGGCGACTTCGGTAAACCGGCGGGCTACCTGGAACGGCAGGGGCGGCGCTGGGGTTCCCAGTGGGAGCTCGTCAAACGTGCCGACGACGCGTGCGACGACGACGTGAAGAAACTGCACGCCAAGCTGGCCGCCGCGGTCCCGGCGCACAGCCGCGCGGCGATCGTGCACGGTGACTACCGCATCGACAACACGATCCTCGACGACGACGATCCGACCAAGGTCGTCGCCGTCCTCGACTGGGAGATGTCGACCCTGGGCGATCCGCTGTCCGACGCGGCACTGATGTGCGTGTACCGGCACCCGACGTTCCGTCTGGTGCATTCCGACGCCGCGTGGGCGGCCGACCAGATCCCGCCCGCCGACGCCCTGGCCGAGAAGTACGCCACCGCCGCCGGTGGTTCGCTGGACAACTGGGACTTCTACATGGCACTGGCGTATTTCAAGCTCGCGATCATCGGCGCGGGCATCGCCTACCGGGCCCGCGAGAGCGGCGTGACCGATGACGGCGACAAGGTCGAGCAGGCCGTCGGCCCGCTGGTCGCCGCCGGGTTGGCCCAACTGAGCTGACGCCGCCGAGTTTCGGCGCAGGTCATTGCGGGGTAGAAAGACGCGTGCCCCAAAAACAACCCTCGGGATTCCTTTCCCGGATCGGAAGGAAACGCCCGGTGATGAAGCGTGATGTCGGTGCGGAGTTGGACGTCCAGATCACCGCGCCCACGACGCTGGAGTTCCAGATCGCGGTCGCGCCGCATCCCGGGGCCGAGGTGACGGAGTCGTTGTCGTTCGAGTTGGACGGCAGGACAATCGATCCCGACGTCCGCGAGATCGCCGGGGAACACGGCAACCGCATCCACATGCTCGACGCCCCGGTCGGAAATCTGAAGGTCACCTACGCGGCGACCGTGCTGGGCCAGGCCGACCCCGCCCCGGTCGGCGACCTGGACTATTCGACGTATCTACGGCCCAGTCGCTACGCGGAGGCCGACAAGTTCTTCGGTTTCGGCGGCACCGAATTCGGCGACGTCGCCGACTCGGTCACCGTGCTGGAGAAGATCTCGTCGTGGGTCGGTACCCGGCTGAGTTACGTGCCCGGCTCGAGCGATCCGATCGACGGGGCCGCCGACACGCTGCTGGCGGGCTCCGGTGTGTGCCGCGACTACGCCCACCTGGTCATCGCGCTGCTCCGCTCGGTCAACGTGCCCGCCCGCCTGGTCTCGGTCTATGCCCCGGGCTGTCAGCCGATGGACTTCCACGCCGTCGCCGAGGCCCTGGTGGACGGTCGCTGGCAGGTGGTCGATGCCACGTGCCTGGCGCCGCGTCAGTCGATGGTGCGCATCGCCACCGGCCGCGACGCCGCGGACACCGCGTGGCTGGACAACCACAAGGGCGCCATCACGGTCAACAACATGGCCGTCACCGCCACCGTCGACGGCGAGCTACCGAAGGACTCGGTCGACCAGCTGGTGATGATCCGGTGACCGGATCAGAGACCGGCCTTGAGGTTCTTCTTCGCGGCGCGGCGTAGCTGGAAGATGCGCACCGCGCCGACGGCCACCGTCAACAACCCGCCGGCGACGGCCGCGAACAGGATCGCCACGCCCAGCGGCAAGCTCCAGCTGAGGTTGAGGAAGGCGAACTCGGCTGACTCGGTGTTCTGCGCGATGAAGATGAGAAGCACGATCAGAATCAGGAAGCCGAAGATCAACGACCCCCACAACGCGGCCGCTCTGGTGAACTTCACGGCGTCCTCGGGTGCCCCGGGCTTCTTGGCTGGCTTCGACGTGTCGGACGACGTGGCCTGCGGAGCGGGGGACGGCGTGTCGGACGGCGTGTCGGGCGACGCGAACGGATCGCTGGTCATGCCCTCCATCTTCCCCTTTCCGTCTTCCGATGAAACCACCGTGCGGGTCGCGTTAGGGTCACGAAAGGTTCCCAGGAACCCCACAGCTGGAAGGACGTTCGCGTGAATCGTTCCCGACGAGTCGGGCAGACCGGGCTCCGAGCCGCGCTGAGCGCAGTGTTTGCGCTGGTCGCGCTGATTGCGGTGGCGTGCGGCAGCGCCAATCCGCTCGGCGGCGGAGAGGTCTCCGGTGACCTGAAATCGATCGTTGTCGGCTCGGCGGACTTCCCCGAGTCCAAGATCATCGGCGAGATCTATGCGCAGGCGCTGGAGGCGAACGGGTTCACCGTGGGCCGCCAGTTCGGCATCGGCAGCCGCGAAACCTACATCCCGGCGGTGCAGGACCATTCCATCGATCTGATCCCCGAGTACACCGGCAACCTTCTGCAGTATTTCGACCCCGACACCGAGGTCACCACCCCCGACGGGGTGCTGCTGGAGCTGTTCCGAAAGCTGCCGGGCGACCTGTCGATCCTCAACCCGTCGCCGGCCGAGGACAAGGACACCGTCGCGGTGACATCGGAAACCGCGCAACGCTGGAACCTCACCACGATCGGTGACCTCGCCGAGCATTCGGCGGAAGTGAAGTTCGGTGGCCCGTCGGAGTTCATCAACCGCGCCGAGGGCCTGCCCGGGCTGAAGGCCAACTACGGTCTCGACATCCCGCGGAGCAACTTCGTGGCGATCAGCGACGGCGGCGGCCCGGCAACGGTGCGGGCGTTGACCGACGGCACCGTCACCGCCGCCAACATCTTCAGTACTTCCCCGGCCATCGAGGAGAACGACCTGGTGGTGCTCGAGGACCCGAAGAACAATTTCCTCGCCGCCAACGTGATCCCGCTGGTCAGTTCGCAGAAGAAGTCCGACGAACTCAAGACCGTCCTCGACGCGGTGTCGGCCGAGCTGACCACCGAGGACCTGATCAGGCTCAACACCGAAGCCTCCGGCAACTCCGGCATCAACCCGGACGAAGCCGCGGCGAACTGGGTCCGGGAGCACGGGTTCGACCAACCCCTGCAGCCCTGAGCATCGAAAGGTCATCGTGATCGAATTCGCCGGCGTCACCAAGCAGTACCCGGACGGCACCGTCGCCGTCGACAATCTCGACCTGGTCGTCCCCGACGGCACGCTGACGGTCTTCGTCGGCCCGTCTGGCTGCGGCAAGACGACGTCGATGCGGATGATCAACCGCATGATCGAACCGACGTCGGGCACGCTGACGGTCGACGGCTCCGACATCTCCACCGTCGATCCGGTCAAGCTGCGCCTCGGCATCGGCTACGTGATCCAGAGCGCGGGCCTGATGCCACACCAGCGGGTGATCGACAACGTGGCCACCGTCCCGGTGCTCAAAGGAGAGTCCCGCCGCAAGGCCCGCAAGGCCGCGCTGGGTGTGCTCGAACGAGTGGGGCTGGATCCTGAACTGGCTAAGCGGTATCCGGCCCAGCTCTCCGGCGGGCAGCAGCAGCGCGTCGGGGTGGCCAGGGCGCTGGCAGCGGACCCGCCGATCCTGTTGATGGACGAACCCTTCAGCGCCGTCGATCCCGTCGTTCGTGAGGAGCTGCAGACCGAGATCCTGCGCCTGCAAGACGAATTGCACAAGACCATCGTCTTCGTCACCCACGACATCGACGAGGCCGTGAAGATCGGCGACCGGGTCGCGGTGTTCGGACGCGGCGGCGTTCTCGAACAGTACGACGCTCCCGAGCGCCTACTGTCCAACCCGGCCAACGATTTCGTCGCCGGATTCATCGGTGCCGACCGCGGCTACCGTGGCCTGCAGTTCCGCCACGCCACCGGACTGCCGATGCACGAACTGCGGGTGGTCGCCGAATCCGGCATCGACGGGCTGGATCTGGCGGCCGGGCAGTGGGCCCTGGTCACCAAGCCCGACGGATCGCCCTACGGGTGGATCGACGCGGCCGGCGTCGAGCTGCACCGGACGGGAAACTCGTTGTACGACAGCACCACCGCGGGTGGATCGCTGTTCAGGCCGGACGACTCGCTGCGCCAGGCGCTGGACGCGGCGCTGTCCTCGCCGTCCGGGCTGGGGGTTGCCGTGGACGCCGCGAACGAACCCATCGGCGGGGTGCTGGCCACCGACGTGCTCGAGGCGCTGCAGAAGCAGCGGGGGTGAGCCGGTGAACTATCTGCTCGACAACCTCGACGACGCCTGGGAACTCACCGTGATCCACCTGCGCCTGTCGCTGGTGCCCATCGTGCTGGGACTGCTGGTCGCGGTTCCTCTCGGCGCCGCGGTGCAGCGCACCACCGCACTACGCCGGCTGACCACGGTGACGGCCAGCATCGTCTTCACGATCCCGTCGCTGGCGCTGTTCGTCGTGCTGCCGCTGATCATCCCGACCCGGATCCTGGACGAGGCCAACGTCATCGTCGCGCTGACGCTCTACACCACGGCGCTGCTGGTGCGCGCAGTGCCCGAAGCGCTGGACGCCGTGCCCGCGGCGGTGCGCGACGCAGCCACCGCCGTCGGATACCGGCCGCTCACGCGTATGGTCAAAATCGAACTGCCCCTGGCGATCCCGGTCCTCATCGCCGGTCTGCGGGTGGTGGCGGTGACCAACATCTCGATGGTCGCGGTCGGTTCCGTCATCGGTATCGGCGGCCTGGGCACCTGGTTCACCGAGGGCTACCAGTCCAACAAGAGCGACCAGATCGTCGCCGGCATCATTGCGATCTTCGTGCTGGCGATCGTCATCGACACCCTGATCATGCTGGCCGGTAAGGCTCTGACGCCCTGGACGAGGGCCGACCGCAGGACCGGAAAGTCCAAGGCGCAGGAGGTGGCGGCGTGAACTTCCTGCAGCAGGCGCTGTCGTTCATCTTCACCGCCGAGAACTGGGCGGGTCCGGCCGGGCTGACCGCGCGCATCCTCGAGCACCTGGAGTACACGGTGATCGCGGTGTTCTTCTCGGTGCTCATCGCGGTCCCGGTCGGCATGCTGATCGGGCACACCCGCCGGGGCACCTTCCTGATCGTTACCGGAGTCAACGCGCTGCGCGCCCTGCCCACCCTGGGGGTGCTGCTGTTGGGCGTGCTGCTGTGGGGGCTGGGTCTGGTGCCGCCGACGGTCGCGCTGATGCTGCTGGGCATCCCGCCGCTGCTGGCCGGCACCTACGCCGGCATCGCCAATGTGGATCCGGCGGTCGTCGACGCCGCACGGTCGATGGGCATGACCGAGCGCCGGATCCTGTTGCGGGTCGAGACCCCCAACGCCTTGCCGCTGATCCTGGGAGGGTTGCGCACCGCCACGCTTCAGATCGTGGCGACCGCCACCATCGCTGCCTACGCCAGCCTCGGCGGGTTGGGCCGCTATTTGATCGACGGCATCAAGATCCGGGAGTTCTACATCGCCTTGGTGGGCGCGCTGATGGTCACGGCCTTGGCGTTGCTCCTCGACGCGTTGCTGGCCTTCGCGGTGTGGGCCTCGGCGCCCGGCGCCGGACGGTTGGGGCGGTGGCGTCGTCTGCCGCAGCCGCTGCTCGGTGATGAAGTCGCGGTCGAATCACGTCCGCACGTCGGTTCGCAGTCCAGTTCCCGAGCCGCCCGCAAACGTGGGGACGCTTCGCATACGGTAGAGGGATGAGTGAAGAGGCTCGCTCTGAAGCGCATGGTTCATGGCCGGCAGTACTGACGTGGCGTGCCCACGACGTACCCCGGATGGAGTCGGTACGGGTGCAACTGTCCGGCGACCGGATCAAGGCGTACGGCCGCATCGTCGCCGCCGCGACACCGGTGCACCCGGCGTTCAGTGCGTCCTATGACCTCGTCACCGACGAACTCGGCGCGACCAAACGTCTGTCGCTGACCGTCACCATGGCCGAGCGGGAACGCCAGCTCTCCATCGCCCGTGACGAGGAGAGCATGTGGCTGGTGCAGGACCATTCCGGGCAGACCAGCCGATCAGCGTTCGACGGCGCACTCGACGTCGATCTGATCCTCAGCCCGTTCTTCAACACGCTGCCGATCCGCCGCACCGGGGTGTACCGCCAGCCCGGCGAGTCGGTGACCGTGCCGGTGGTCTACGTGCGCGTGCCCGAGCTGTCGGTCGACGTCGCGACGATCAGCTACAGCAGCGGCTCGGACGGCATCAAGGTGCACTCGCCGGTGGCCGAGACGACTCTCAGCGTGGATGCGGAGGGTTTTCTGCTGGACTATCCCGGGTTGGCAGAGCGGATCTGATCACCCCGCCGGCACGTCCGGCGGTGGCCAGTTCGGCCCGCCATCCGTCGGCGCCGATCACGACCTCGTCGATGGACGGTCGGCTGAAGGTGTCGTAGCGCAGTCTGGCGGCATGGCCGGCGTCGACGAGATCGGACACCGGGCGGCCGTCGGCGAGGTGGTCGCGGGCGTCGGTGAGCAGCCGCAATGCCTGGTCGAGCACCGCTACCAGCTGGGTGGCGTTGGCCTCGCACATCGCCCGCACCAATTCCGGTGCCGTGGCCGCGACCCGCGTGCCGTCGCGGAACGAGCCCGCGGCCAGGGCGAACGACAGCGGTACCGCGCCGGCCGTCGTCGCCAGGGCCTCGGCGAGCAGATGCGGCAGGTGCGAGATCGTCGCGGCGGCCAGGTCGTGTTCGTCGGACAGGGCCGGCACGACGAACGCGCCGCAGTCCAGTGCCAGCGTCATCGCCTCCGTCCACACCTGCCCGTCGACCGGTTCGTCGACGCTGAGCACCCACGGCGCGTCGACGAACAAACGGGCGTCGGTGGCGTGCCAGCCCGAGTGCGCGGTGCCTGCCATCGGATGTCCGCCGACGAAGCGCTCCACCAGACCGGCGGCGCGCACCTCGGCGAGCACGGCTCCCTTGACGCTGGTGACATCCGTCACCGGGCAGCGCGGCGCGCGGTCGCGGACCCGCCGCAGAATCGGCGCCAACGCGGGCATCGGCACCGCCAGCACGATCAGCGCGCCGGCGTCGGCGGCTTTGCCCAACGCCTCGTCGAGATCGGTGGTGGCGTCGAAACCGTCCGCTCGGGCTGCGTCGGCGCCGTCTGTCGACCGGTTGTAGCCGAAGACCTCACGTCCGGCGGCCGTTGCCGCCCGCATCACCGACCCGCCGATGAGCCCGAGTCCGATCACGCACACCGGTGTCTTCGCCACGGGTCAAGGTTGGCACACCCACCTTCGGGGGGTCTGGAACCGCTGGTCAAGGCCCTGTCGGGGGACTACCGTGTGCTGTCATGGGAGCGCAGCGAACGCAGAAGCAACAGCAGTCGGTGGACACGCCCGACGGCTTCGGCGTGGCCGTGGTCCGTGAGGACGGCACCTGGCGCTGCACCGCGCTGCGGGCCGCGGCGTTGACCAGCCTCAAGGACGCCGAGACGGAGCTGTGCCAGTTGCGCAGCGCCGGCGCGGTTTTCGGGCTCCTCGACATCGACGACGAGTTCTTCGTGATCGTGCGGCCTGCGCCGTCGGGAACCCGCCTGCTGCTGTCGGACGCCACCGCTGCCCTGGACTACGACATCGCGGCCGAAGCGCTGGAGATGCTGGACTCCGACATCGACGACGAGGATCTCGACGACGCCGACCCCTTCGAGGAGGGTGACCTCGCGGTGCTGGCCGACCTCGGACTACCGGCCGGAGTGCTGGGCGTGATCCTCGACGAGAGCGACCTCTACGCCGACGAGCAGGTGGGTCGCATCGCCCGGGAGATGGGCTTCGCCGACGAACTCTCGTCGGTGCTGGAACGTCTGGGCAGGTGACCGACGCGGAGCTGATCCGGCTCGCGCTCGACGCCGCGGCCGGAGCCGGTCCGCGCGACGTGCCGATCGGCGCGGTGGTCGTCGCCGCCGACGGCACCGAGCTGGCGCGCGCGGCCAACGCGCGCGAGGCCCTCGGTGACCCCACCGCGCACGCCGAGATACTGGCTTTGCGGGCCGCGGCCGCGGTGCACCGTGACGGCTGGCGGCTGGAGGGCGCGACGCTGGCGGTGACTGTGGAGCCGTGCACGATGTGCGCCGGCGCGCTGGTGATGGCGCGGGTGGCGCGGGTGGTGTTCGGGGCGTGGGAGCCGAAGACCGGTGCGGTCGGGTCGCTGTGGGACGTGGTGCGCGACCGTCGGCTGACCCATCGCCCCGAGGTGCGCGGTGGCGTGCTGGCCGACGAGTGTGCCGCCCCGCTCGAACAGTTCTTCGCTGCCCAGCGCTGAGCCCGCCGCGCTCGTCTCCCCGACGCCCCACCTCGCCGAAAGTGAATCCTCTGCGAAAAGGGCGCCGCTTTTTCGCACTGGTTGCACCCTCGGCGAAGACGCGGTTTGGGTTCACCCGGGGTCCGTCGGTAAGCTACCCCGCGGTGGCGTGTCCGAGCGGCCTAAGGAGCACGCCTCGAAAGCGTGTGACGGGTAACCCCCGTCCGAGGGTTCAAATCCCTCCGCCACCGCCATAACCGCCCTCCTGAAACGCCAGGTAGGGCGGTTTTTGCTCTTCAGAGGGCACCCGACGACGTCGTCGGTGCCCACATATTGCCCACAATTCGCGGTGAAAACTTGGCATTCAGTGAGGCAGCAATCGCGTCCAGATCGGTGTCGAAGAGGTCCGCGTAGACGCGAAGTGTGACGCTGGGGTCCTTATGTCCGAGCATGCGGGCCAACGCCAGGACGTTCACCCCAGCCGACACCGCCAGGCTTGCCGCGGTGTGCCGCAAGGCGTGCGGCGTCACTCGCTGGATGCCGGCACGCTTGACCGCGGCTTCGAACCACCCGCGCGTTGATTTCGGGCGCGGAAGATAACCGCCATTGCTTCCGGGGAAGACTAATTCGTCGGCAGCACGACCGCTGCACTGCCGAGACAGTTCGTCGAGCACGAACTCTGGAATGGGAACAGAACGCGATTCACGGCCCTTGGTTTCGCCCACGGCATGCTTAACTCCGAGCTGGACGGCATTCTCCGAGACAAATAGACGACGCTTGGAAAAATCGATGTCGCGGACTCGCAACCCGATGGTCTCCCCCCAACGGGTGCCGCAGAACGCAAGAACAAGCACGAGGGTCCGGTGCTCGCCGGTTTCAGCGGCGAGACGATGAACGTCCTCAGCCGTCAGGTAAACGTGGCGCCGGGTGGTTCTGCGAGGGAGGTTATCGATGCCCTTGGCGGGATTCACCGCCAAGCGCCGCCCCTTTACAGCGTCGTTGAGGATCCCGGACAGTACTCCGTGTGCGCGGAGGACCGTGGTAGTTCCGCTGCCTTTGCGCCCCAGGGAAGCGACCCAAGCTTCTACGTCGATGACCGTCACGTCGGCGACCCTTCGATCGGCCCACAGTGGTGCGACATGGTTACGCCATGCCGACTCGATCATTCGGAAGTTCGAAGGAGCCGTCGACTGCTCTTTACGGGCGAGCCAGTCAGGCGCCAGCGCCCCAATGGTTACGCGGCCGGCGGAGTTAGAGACGAACTCCCCGGTGAGCTTCTTGACTTCGACGGTGACTGCGAAAGCTTCGGCGTCGCGCTTGGTCTTAAAACCGCGCTTGTCTGTTTGACGACGATCCGGTTTCCGGTAGCGAACCCGCCAGCGGACGCCATCCGTCGTGTTGTACCTACTTACGGTTGCCATCGAGTGCCTCTTTGATGGCCGACTCCAACTCGACCTGCAACGCCCTACTGACTTGTCCGCGCGCCTGTGCGTTGGCGCCGTCGCCGGCTCGTCGGTCTCGTTCTTCGGAGAACGTGCTTCGCCAGAGTGCGGCCGTCAGGTGCGCCAGCGTGGACGGCGAAACCCTTAAGGCCTTGCTCATCCGCATCTCAGTGGCGCCTTGTTCTTTTGACACTCTCGCCAGATCCTGGAACCGGACTTCGATCGGATGCGTGATCTTTCGATCGCGGGCGGATGTCTTCCATCCTGAGGGGTTGGGCACGACATCGTCTACAGATAAGGCCCTCTCGACCCGTTCACCCTTCATGAGATTGACGATGTCTGAGTCCCACAGGGCGAGTGACTCGTTGATCTCCATCGGGCCGATGTACTTCACGAGACCTGGCAGGGTCGCCTCTTCGCAGCCCGCGTCGGCGAGCGCAATCGCAAATGCGAGGAGTGTGTTGATGCTGGGCGACGAGACGCGCCCTGCCTCGAAATCGGCGACGCGGGACTCCGACCACTTGAGTCCGCGTCGGCGCGCCGCGCGACTGACCTGGTCCAGCGTCAGACCCGCGTCCTGGCGGTAACGCTTGGCATTCTCACCAATGATGCTGGCCAGGGGCGGTCCTTCAGCAGACATGCAATCAGATTACCCGAAATCACGAAGGCTGATGTACAGTCATCAATGTTCGTGAATTTACGAGGAATGAGGTGCAGGATGACCGTCTCGATGGCGACTCCTGACGAAGTGGCCGAGGCCCTTCACACGACTAAGGGCGGCCTTGCCCAGATGAGGTACCGCGGCGAGGGACCAAAGTTCGTTCGTGTCGGTCGGCGACGGGTTCTATACAGCTGGTCCGATGTCGAGGACTGGCTTAACGCCTCGACCTGCACGCGAAGCGACCAGTAGGTGATGACGGTGTTGAGTCAACATCGAGACTGGGCGATCGGGTACGCCCGTGCGGGAATCCCCGTCTTCCCACTCGCTCCGCGCGAGAAGGTGCCCCTGCTGTCTGTCAGCGAGGGAGGTCGAGGGTTTCGGGATGCCACTACCGACACCGATCAGATCGACATGTGGTGGCGCGCCTGGCCCGACGCCAACATCGGCGCCACGCCTCTGGTCGGCAACCGTGTGCGGCATGCTGTCATCGACATCGATGTCCAGAATGGTGGCGACCAATCGTGGGAGCGACTGATCAGCGAGCACGGCGAACCGCCGGCCACGCTTACAGCCCGTACGGGTCAAGGTGGTGCGCATCTCTGGTTCTGGGTCGCCGAACGCGGCCGATCGAAGCTTGCACAGGGGATCGACTGCAAGTTCGGTGATCTCGGCTATGTCGTCGTACCCCCCTCGGTGCACCCGATCACGCACCGCATCTATACGTGGGACTGCATAGAGTCGGTCGCCATCGCCCCCGATTGGCTCCGGCGACTCATCCGCCGGCCCACCCGCACGGTCACCGCGTCGGTCTCCAAGAGGTACACGCCCAACGAATTGGTCTCCTTCGTCCGCGAATCTGTCGAAGGCGACCGCAACAGCCGTCTCTTCTGGGCGGCATGCCGCTCCGTGGAGAACGGGACGTTCGACCGGCTCCGGGAGTCGTTGGGACAAGCGGCGCTCGCCACTGGCCTGACCGACGACGAGATCGAGTCTGTGTTCCGATCGGCTCAGGGACGGGTGACATGACCGACCGACAGTCCCAACCGACTCCCGAGGACCTGCCGGACATGGACGCGACGCCGGACCCATTGCCGGAGTTGCCCGATGACAACGCCGACGAAGCCGATGTTCAACCTGACTCTGGTCGCCCACCATCGGTCGCGACCCAGCTCGTCGAACTCGCGCGCGACCGCTACACGCTTGGTGTCACCACCGACAGTGAGGCGTATGCCGTGCCGGCTGGCGGTGGCCATGTGGTGATGATGTTGCGCGACGCCCGCGCCAGCCTTCGTGGCGAGCTTGCGCGGGAGTTCTTTCGCGAGCACCACAAGGCACCCTCCTCGTCGGCGCTCACTGACGCGCTCGCCGTGCTCGACGGATTCGCCCGCGAGGAGCAGCCTGTCGATGTCTATCTCCGCACCGCTGCGAACAACGACGTCGTGTACATCGACATCGGTGACGTTCAGGGGTCCGTCGTGCGGATCTCGGGGGATGGCTGGTCGGTTATCGACAACGAGGTGCCGGTGCGATTCCGACGCACCCGGCTCACTGGGGAGTTGCCGGTCCCAGCACGTGGTGGGCGGCTGGAGGAACTGTGGTCCATCCTCAACATCGACGAGACCTTCCAAGCCCCAGTGCTCGCTTACATGGTCGCCGCTTTCATCCAGCCTGACGCACCACACCCTGTGCTCACCTTCTTCGCTGAGCAGGGGTCGGGGAAATCCAGCGCGACCCGCCGCATCGTGGACATCCTTGATCCGTCGCCGGTTCCGCTCCGTAAGCCGCCTCGTGACCTCGAATCCTGGGTCGTCGCCGCTTCGGGCTCATGGGTAGTGGCACTGGACAACCTGTCGGTGATGCCGGACTGGTTCTCAGACTCGTTGTGCCGGGCGTGCACCGGTGACGGCGATGTCAAGCGTGCCCTCTATACCGATGCGAGCCTGGCGGTGGTCAAGTTCCGGAGGTGCGTCATCGCCAACGGCATCGACGTGGGTGCCCTCCGGGGAGACCTGTCAGAACGGCTCCTGAGCGTTCCGCTGTTCCCTATCCCGCCGGAACAACGACTCCGTGAGCAAGACATCGAAGATCGATGGGCGGCAATGCGGCCCGCGGTCTTCGGCGCGTTGCTCGATCTGTGCGCGGCCACCATGAAAGTTCTACCCACGGTCGAGATCGCCGAGGCGCCCCGGATGGCCGACTTTGCGACGCTGCTCGCGGCGGTCGACCGAGTAATGGGCACCGAAGGACTCAAGCAGTACTTGCATGGTGCAGAGACGGCTGCGGAGGACTCGCTGTCGGCAGATCCCTTCATCATCCGTCTGCGTGAGGTCGTCACTGAGCCATTTGTAGGCACAGCCAATGATCTGCTCGCAAGGGTCCAACCGACGAGGATTGGTCTGCCCCTGCAGCCGCCGCGTGGATGGCCTCGTATGGCCCGTGACGTCACCCGATCGCTGAAGCGCAATGCACCGGCGTTGCGGTCTAGCGGGTGGGCAGTCACCAACGACGGGGGCCGCAATCAGAACAGCATCTTCCAGTGGACGATCATTCCGCCGACGGTCGAGGACGTCCCGGGAGAAGCGACGCCGTGATCGCGGCGGGCCAGCGGGCCTGGAGGGCATCGACTGCACACCACGTCATTTCACTACTTGTGGCCACTTGCCAGGAGGCCAATCCGGTTCATGAAGCCGGCATACAGAAAGGAAGTTCCCACCGTGAAGATTGATCGGTACACCAACAGCGGGGTCGAGGACGAGGACCTGACCCGTTACCACTTCGCGAAAGCTTCACTGCTGCTGCGGGAGCTCGCGGACACCGCGAGTCGCGCTTTCGTCGAAGGTCGCGTGTTCAGTGAGGTTGAACTCCGTCAGATGCACCAAGACCTGAATGGGGTTTGGGACATCGTCGTCAGCGAGACAGTCGACTGCATCGCGCCTCAGGACGGCGGCAGTGCTGATGACCTAGAGGCGTATCACGTCCTCTACTCGGACGGCTCCCCCGTCACCACCGTGAACTTCGCCTACGTCGACGCGATGCACTCGGTGCCGACCCACTTCCGCGAGTCTGAGATCACGCATCTTCCCGTGTATACCGGCTCGTGTCCCTCCGGCGCCCAGCCAGTCAGCGCGGGCTGCGCGACACTCCACGAACCGCCTCAGTACAGACCCTGCTCTTGTGACTGCTGCCAGGCCCAAGCCGCTGTCGAAGGTCTCCAGGTGACGCGATGAGTATCGAAGCTTCTGGGGCCGTGGTGATCGCCGGTAACTACAGCAACAACTTCCAGTACGTCCCGGAATGGCTGTGGGACAGGCGCATCTCACCCTTGCAGTTCACCGTCTACATGGCGCTGCGCTCCTTCAGCTATCCGACGGGCCCGACGATCGACATGCTCTCCGCGAAGACCGGTTTCGCGCCCCAAGTCACATTGGCGACCGTGCAAAGCCTGGACCGCGCAGGTCTAGCAGAGCCTTGTCCAACCGACGAGTATGGCGAGCCATGCGACGACCGGTGGCGCTTCTGCTACCTGAAATACGTCAAGGATGATCCAGACCGCGCGCCCACACCGGCGGCCGACAGTCTCCGTCCTGAGGATCGACTTGCGCAGTTCAAAGCCCAAATGAAGAAGCGCGAGGAGGCGCTCTACGCCGCGAACCCCGGCGCGAAGGAGGCACGTGAACGCCGGGAACGCGAGGACGCCGAATGGCGCGCTGCAGAGCGGAAACAGTGGGAAACGCAGCAGCAGAACCTGCGTGACCCGAACTATCCGCGCACTGGGGGTCCGATCAACCCGGATCTCAACGGGATGGTCGACACGATCAAGCACCTCTATTGGGCGACCATGGCGGATATCTCCGAAATGCAGCACAAGCTCGCTGAACTCACGGGCCTGGCTCTACTCGATCCCGACGCCAACTCGACGCTGCAGAACGAACTTTCCCAGCTGGCCGAGGATATCGAATGGGCCACGGTCTCCAACGTGGTCGATCGAGCCGAACTCGAGGCGCGCGACTTCCTCTACGAGGAGGAGTTCTTCAACACCTATACCGACGGTCGCGAGATCGTGATCAAGATCGGCGTGGAGAACGAAATGGATCTCCCCGAGGCCAAGAACTTTCGGTTCATCCACGAGAGCCCTGCCACGCTTGCATTCCCGCGGGGCGTGATCTATCACATTAACGCAGTCGTTCCTCCTGAAGCGCATGTCATGCGCGGACAGGACGCCCCATGACTCCATTTGGAGACCCGACATCGCGAACAGAAGGGCCGAGGCAGTGACGATCGTGCAGGACTGGATCCGATTTTGGATCCGACGCAACGACCTCGAGTTCGAAGAGGCGCTTCGTCGGCGGGAGTCGGACCCCGCGTGCAGCCTCCCGGCGGGCATTCAGGAGATGGTCGACCAGCTCGACCGAGATCGCCACCAACGTAACCAATTCCCGGTCGGCGCCTTCTTCGACTCCATCGATCCGGATCGCCAAGGCGGCAGAAAGCCCACAGCAGAGAAGCTGTTCGTTGTCGCTGAGGTCGGGAAAGACCTGCTCTACGAAGCCATCTGCACAGCCGACGACGACGACGATACGCAGTTCTTCGTTGACGCCTACGAGCACTGGGGCCCCTTGGTCGACATTGTCCTGCAGGAGTGCGACCGTGGAGTTCGTGACACAAGCGGGTATCGCCTCCAGGCTCGATGACGCCCGCGCCCGTGCTGCTCACATGAACAAACTGGGCATCACCTCGTTTTATCGCGTCGATTCGCCTGGGCGGTGCCCACTGCGTGGAAGGCGTCGATGACGTTGTCGAAGCCGAGCAACGCCGTGGTGGTTACGAGTTCGTCCTCAGTGATGATGCCGGCGTTGAAATGACGGCACGCATCGAGCAGCCGGCTACTGGTCGACGTGGACTGGGTATCCACCTCCTTCGACGACGACAACGAGGAGGACTGATCCTTCGACCGCAACCCCTCCACCGGAATTACTACGCGCCGACACCGAGAAGGCCGCTTACTGGCTCTCGGACGACGTGGGACTGCACTCCGCGTCCTGGACAGGTGCCCTGGACAGAGACCCCTTCAGCCAGGCCGCTCCCGAAATGCCGGTAAGTGCGCAGATAGTCCAAGCCAACTACGCACTGCCATCCATCGTGTCTTGACCATCAATAGATGAGCACCCATTTCGCGAGTAGGCAGGAGGAGCGATGACCGTGTCCGAGGCCGTAGCCGACTATGTGGACGAGGCCGTCACGTCGACGGAGCTGATCTCGCTGCCCAACATGCACCTGGAGCCGAGATGCCGGGTCTGCCGCAACGACGGAGTGCGTCAGAAGGTCAACGGACTCCTGGCTACCGGAGCCAGCTACGCCATGGTCGTGCGCAGCCTCAGCGACGACAACGCCGGTCTGGAGAAGTGCGACCAGGTGACTATTGACTCGGTGCGCAATCACACCGCCCGTCATTTCCCGGTGCAGAACGTCGCCATGGCCACCTACCGCGAGATCCTCGAACGCCGCGCTCGGGAAGTTCAGCTCGACTTCGTCGATGGCGTCGCGACGGCGATCACGCCCATGGCATTCCTCGAAACAGTCATGACCAGGAGCTACGAAACCCTCGTCGACTCCAACACCACCGTCGACGTGACCACCGGCATCAACGCCGCAACCCGACTCCAGCAGATCATCGACTCCCGTACTGCTGAGCAAGCCAGCTTGCTCGAAATGAGGCTCCAGGTTGGCAGGATCATCGACGCAGTGAAGTCCACGGTGCCCAAGGCGTTGTGGCCCGACATCGTCCGCAGCCTCGAAGGGTCGACCAATCCAGCCGCGAGGAACGAGGACTTCTACGATCAGGACGACGCCTGCGATCCAAGTGAACTTGCTTTCGAGGCCGACTTCGACGACGACTAGACCGCCTGCCCGGCGTAGCGCACGGACCCTGACCAGTGAGATGTCATAGGGGCCAGGCAGCAGTCCCGTTTCTGTCGGCACGCCTACGACGCATAGAACAAAGTAGCTTTGAACCAGCTCAGGCAGCGCAGTCGACAGGAGCACTCGATGAAGGCAGTACGCAACGCGCCGCCATCGGTAGAGGTAGTCGAAGTCGATGATCCAGAGGACGGCGGGGAGCTAGTACGGGTAAAAGCGGCAGGTATCTGTGCCTCCGACTTCAAGTACCTGCAGTGGGGCAGCACCCAGATTGCAGGGCACGAGTTCTCAGGAGTGTTGGACGACGGCACCGCCGTGGCTGTCGAGGGCTTCTTTGGCTGCGGCAAATGCGCCCAGTGCCAGCAGGGTGCCCTCCAGATGTGCACGGCAGGGCTTCCCACCGCACCCGGCATGCTCAGCCCAGGTGGCATGGCGGAGTGGTTCCGAGCCCCACACCATGCGCTAGTTCCTCTGCCGTCAGGCCTCGACGTCAGGGACGCAGCACTCGTCGAACCGGCAAGCGTGGCCTGGCACAGTTGTCATCGGGGCGAAGTCGACTCGGAAACTCGCGTAGCGATCATCGGGGCCGGAGCCATCGGCATCCTTGCCGCCGCATCCGCCCAACAGATGGGTGCGCCCGAGGTCGCCGTGGAGGCACGCCACCGCCATCAACAACAGGCCCGTGAGTTAATCGGAGCGCGAGAGCCGACCCGCGACTACGACGTCGTGATTGAAACCGGCGGCAGCGAGAGCGCGCTACATCGCGCCGTCGAACTATCGAGGCCAGGTGGGACAGTGGTCCACCTCGGTACCTATGCCCCTGAAACCGTTTGGCCGATGGCCGCCTCGTTCTCCAAAGAAGTGACAGTGCGTCCATCGCTCGGCTACTGCAGCCAGGGCCGACGCAGGGACTTCGTCGAGGCGGCTGACTTGCTTGCAGCGCGCCCCGAACTCGCCCCGACTCTAATCACCCACAGGTTCCCCATCGACGACGCGGTGCAGGCCTTCCGCCAGGCGCAAGACAAGGCCGCAGGCGTCTTCCGCGTCGTTGTCGAACCGTAGGTGCGCAGTCAACGCCTAGACATTGGTTGGTGGGTCGCAGCCGCTCACGCCGCTCGTACGCCGCGTGGAAGTACGACACCGCACACGTCGGCGAGGTCGTGCCTGAGCCCCTTCCATGACGGGTGTCTCAGCAGGCCCGCGAGTTGGCGGTACTCGACGTCGCCGATTAATTCTGCAGATACCCAGCGTGCGTGGCGGGCCATAAGAGAAGGCACCGAGTTCTCGAACGGCGACGTATGGGAGGCCAGCGGCGTGAGCAGCTTGATCAGCATCCGGCGATGCGCGGCGCTGAGACCAGCCCCCACGGAGCCGCAGAAGACGAGCCGACCGCACTCGTCGTGAGCGCCGACAAGCAGAGCCCCCACCGTGTTGCGGTTGACCCCTGCACCGGGGAGCCAGCCGCCGATGATGAACTCGCCGCGCTGCCGGTGGCAGGTCTTGACCCAGTCGCGTGACCGCAGGCCGGGTGTGTACAAGGAGTCCAGGCGCTTGCACACGATGCCTTCCAAACCCAGGTCCGCTGACGTTGCCAGGACGACATCCGGGTCGACGCCGCTCCAGTGCGGCGGAACCTGGATGACGCGGCCCCTTGCTGACTCAGCGAGGTCAGCCAGGAGGCTGCGCCGCTCGATGTACGGCATGGCCTTCGTGTCCAGACCCTCGAGGTGCAGCAGGTCGAAGGCGTAGAACCTGACCGGCACTTCACGGAGCAGCTCGGGGGTGGGGCGACGGCTCTGAGGCCACCTCCGCTGCAGGCGGGAGAAGCACGGCACGCCGTCGGCGTCCAGGGCCACGATCTCTCCGTCGAGGACAACACGGCGGTGGCCAAGGGCCTTCGGGAGTGCAGAGGCGATCTCCGGGAAGGTGGCGGTGATGTTCATGCCGTTCCGACTCAACAAGGTGGCGTCGTCGCCGTCGAGGACAGCGATGCCGCGTCTAGTTGACTGAACTTCGGCGAGCCTTCCGATGGAGTGGCTGCGGCGGGCGGAGGATCCGGCTATGGGCGAGGTGGGTCGGGTGGAGTCGGCGCCGAGCGGGTTGCCGTGGCGGGT
>CAXEZH010000079.1:0-26947 GCA_964000695.1 uncultured Mycolicibacterium sp.
CCGAGCTCGGCCAGGATGTTGGCCACCGCCAGCGGATGGGTGATGTAGGGATCACCGGACTTGCGCATCTGGTCGGCGTGGCGCTGCTCGGCGACGTCGTAGGCCTTCTGCAGCAGCGCCAGGTCTGCCTTCGGATAGATCTCCCGGTGTACCGCGACCAGCGGCTCGAGAACCGGGTTGACGGCGCTGCGCTGCGACGTCATCCGTCGGGCCAGCCGGGCCCGCACCCGCCGAGACGCGCTGGTGGAGGGCTTGGGCAGGTCCATGGGCTGGGTTTCGGGTCCCGCCGCACCGCCCCGGGGTGGTGACTGCACGGTCTGGCCCGCGCGGTGATCCGTGTTGACCTCGCCGGCCATTGCTCACCTCCCGGGGTGTTCTGTAGGCAGGATATCCGTTCAGACCGTGTACAAGCTCGTGACCGCAAGCGGCTCCAGCACCGCCCGGCCACCGAGGGCGGCCAACTCGAGCATCACCACCGCCCGGGTCACCTGTGCACCCGCTGAGGTGAGCAACGCGTGCGTCGCGGCCAGCGTTCCCCCGGTGGCCAGCACGTCGTCGATGACGACCACCGAACGCCCGGCGAGGTCGACGCCCTCGGCGGGCACCTCCAGCGTCGCAGTGCCGTATTCGAGCGTGTAGGTCTCGCTGAGCACCGGCGGCGGGAGCTTGCCCCCCTTGCGCACCGCGAGGACACCCACGCCCAGCTCGAGGGCGACCGCGCCGCCCAGCAGGAAGCCGCGCGCATCCACCCCGGCGACCAGGTCCGCGCCACGTGCGATCTCGGCGATGGCCTTGCTCACCTCGGCCAGCCCACGCGCGTCGGCCAGCACCGGTGTCAGGTCCTTGAACTGGATGCCCGGCTCGGGAAAATCGGGCACCTCACGCAACAGGGACGCAATGACCTCAGCGACCCGAGAGACGTCAGACACACCGGAAACGTCGGAAACCTCCGAGCCGCTCACTGACTCAACTTCCAACGGTCCATGTTCCACCCGGCTCCCCATCGTGTCGGATTCGCGCTCACCGCGAACATGTTCGTCGAGGTGACCAGGGTCCGCTGCTGACGGTACAACGGCAAGGTGGGCATGTCCCCCCAGAGGATCGGTGCCGCCTCGGCGAGCAACCTCGCGATCTCCTTCGGGTCGTTGATCACCGCGATGGTCGAGATGATGCCGTCGATGCGTTCGTTGGCGTACCGCGGCAGATTGTTGCCGTTGGCGCTGTGCAGCGTGTAGGCGTCCACGGCCGAGGATCCCGAGGACCCGCTGCCCGCGGCGCCCCCGGTACCGGCCACCAGGACGTCGATCTCGTTGTTGCGCAGCGCCAGTGGTCCCGTGTCCGAGCCGGCGACGTCTTCGACGGTGATGCCGGCGGGAGCGCAGGAGCGGGCGATCGCGCCGACCAGCGCGGCGAGGCGGGCGTTGGGTGTCTGATAACCCATCCGCACCGTCAGCGGTTGCCCGCCCAGCGCGGCACGCGCGGCGTCGGGATTGGCGACGGCGAACTCGCCGGCCTCAGGCGTCGTCTCGGCCGCGCCGTAGGCGTCCTCGGTAGCCGTGTTGAGCCGTGAGTTCACCACCGGCACCTCGGCGTTACGGGCGATGACGTCGCGCGGCGTGCACAGGGCCACCGCGCGTCGCGCCGGCACGGCGGCCAGCGGCCCCTGCGGGGCGAACAAAAGCTGCTCGACGCCCGCCGACGCCGACTCGGATCGCTGATAGTCATCGGGCAGGTTCAGCGTGCCCAGGGAACCCGACGCGATGTCGACGACGTCATAAGCGCCCTCGTCCACCCGGTCCTGCATGTCCGAACTGCGCGGATGGACGACGACGCGCCCGGTGATCGGCATGGTCCCCCACCACTTGTCGTTGGCGACCAGCACCACCGAGCCGTCGGCGGACACCGAGTCCAACTTGTAGGGGCCCGACGACGGGAACCGGGCCAGGTCCAGATCCGGCGTCAGATCCCAGACGGTGTTCCACGCTGCAGCGATGCGCTCGACGACCGGACCGTCGTTGTCCAGCAGTGCCCGCGTCACCCCACCGTCGCCGAGGCCGAGCTCGTCGGCCAGGACGTGGGCCGGCATCAGCGAGGTCGCGGTGAACAGCTGCCCGTAGTCGGTGAACGGCCGGTCCTGGGCGAACGACACCCTGGCCTTCTTCTGACCCGGCACACACTCGACGGTGGCGATGTCGGTGTAACCGGCGCGGCTGGCCGCGTCGAAGGCCGGGAACCGCCCGGACTGCGCCGCCCATGCGAGCACCATGTCGTCACACGTCACCGGTTTCCCGTCGGAGTACACCGCTTCCGGTTTGATCTCGTAGTCGAGCACCAGCGGGTTGCGGCCGACGAGATTGGTGGTCCCGAAGTCGTGGTCGCCGACGATCTGCCCTTCCGGGCCGTGATAGGTGAACCCGGTCAGCGCCCGGGCGAACGCCTGGGGGCCACCGGAGGCGGCTCCGGCGACGGTGTTGGTGTTGTAACTGACCAGCGCACCGTCGACGGCGTAGTCGACGGAGTCGGCGGCCTGGTCGGCGCAGGACGCCAGAGCCGGGCCGGCGAGCAGACACAGCACGACGGCCGCCACGGTGACGCGTCGCGCCCTACGTCGGGCCATCCCGGCTACCGGTTCCGGGGGCTTCGCTTACCCGAAGGCCGCCCGGTCCTGCTCGTGGTGGGACGCACCGGGCGCGCTCCGGGAGCGGGCTTGTCCGGCGGGATGCTCGGTGCCGCCGAGGCCGACACCGACGCCGGCTGGGCGGCGTCGTCGTCAACGCCGAGGTCGGCCGCGTCGTCGGCGTCACTTCCCGATCCGCCGGCGGCCTTCGCCGCGGCAGTCGCGCGGCGGTTGAGCACCCGCCGGGTGTGCTTGCTGACCAGCTCCGTGCGCTCACGCAGGCTGACCAGCAGCGGCGTCGCGAAGAAGATCGACGAGTAGGTACCCACGATGACGCCGACGAGCTGCACCAGCGCCAGGTCCATCAGGGTGCCCACGCCCAGCAGCCATACCGCGATGACCATCAGCGCGATGATCGGCAGCACCGAGATCACGCTGGTGTTGATCGAGCGCATGAAGGTCTGGTTGACCGCGAGGTTGGCCTGTTCGGCGAACGTACGCCGGGTCGTGTGTTCGAACCCCTCGGTGTTCTCTTCGACCTTGTCGAACACGATCACGGTGTCGTAGAGCGAGAAGCCCAGAATCGTGAGCAGGCCGATGACGGTGGCCGGGGTGACCTCGAAGCCCACCAAGGCGTAGACCCCTGCCGTGACGACGAGGTCGAACACCAGCGTCGTCAACGCGGCGATCGCCATGTAGCGCTCGTAACGCACCGTGATGTAGATGGCCGCCAGCACCAGGAACACCACCAGCGCGATCAGGGCCTTCTGGGTGATCTGACCGCCCCACGTCTCCGACACGGCCGAATCGCTGACCGCCTGCGGGCTGGGGGTGCCGTCGGCGCCGACGGGCTGGAACGCGTCGAACAGCGCGCCGCGCAGCGCGATGACCTCGTCGTTGCTCAGCGTCTCCGAGCGGATCTGGAACGTCGCCGAGTCGCCGCTGCCGACGACCACCACCGACTCCGGGGGTGCACCCACCGCGTCGGTGAACACCGTCTCGACCTGCTGCGTGGTGGCCTGCCCCTCACCCCGCGGGAACGACACCTTCGTACCGCCGACGAAGTCGATGCCGAAGGTGAAGCCGCGCAGCAGGATCGCAGCCAGCGCGATGAGCACGATGCCGCCGCTGATGCCGTACCAGAGCTTGCGCTTGCCGATGACCTCGAACGCGCCGGTGCCCGTGTAGAGCCGCACGAAGAAGTTGCGGCGCGGCGCTCCGGTCCCCGATTCCAGGTCCGGCGCCTCGACTCCGGTGGCCCGGGTGTCGACCGGGTCGTTGGTTCGCTGACGTCTGGCCATGCTTCAGCCCCGTCCCGCCGCGTGCGCGGCCGCTCGGCGTTCGCGTGCGATCTGCTGGACGGCTCCGAGTCCGTTGAGCGCCGGCTTGGCCATCGTCGTGGACTTCGAGGCGAGGAAGGCCAATGGCCAGGTCACCAGGAACACGACGACCACATCCAGGATCGTGGTCAGTCCCAAAGTGAAGGCGAAGCCCTTCACCTGGCCGATGGCCAGGAAGTACAGCACCGCGGCGGCCAGGAACGTCACGGCGTTGCCGGAGAGGATCGTCTTGCGGGCCCTGGTCCAGCCTCGCGGCACCGCCGACCGGAACGAGCGTCCTTCGCGGATCTCGTCTTTTATTCGTTCGAAGAACACCACGAACGAGTCCGCGGTCATACCGATGCCGATGATCAGGCCGGCGATCCCGGCCAGATCCAACGTGTAGCCGATGTAGCGGCCCAGCAGGACCAGGATGGCGAAGACCATGGCGCCCGAGGCCACCAGCGACAGCGCCACCAGCAGGCCCAGCACGCGGTAGTACAGCAGCGAGTACAGCAGCACCGCCGCCAACCCGACGGCGCCGGCGATCAGGCCGGCCCGCAGCGACGACAGGCCCAGCGTCGCCGACACCGTCTCTGCTTCCGACGACTCGAACGACAGCGGAAGCGAGCCGTATTTGAGGACGTTGGCGAGCTCGCGCGCCGTGTCCTGGGTGAACTGGCCGGTGATCTGGGTCTGCCCACCGGGGATGGGCTCCTGGATCTGCGGGGCGCTGACCACCTGCGAGTCCAGCACGAACGCCGTCTGGGTGCCCACGTTGGCCGCGGTGAAGTCCGCCCACGTCTTGGCGGCATCGCTCTTGAACTCGACGTCGACGACGTATTCGCCGCGCTGCGGGTCCAATCCGGAGCTGGCGTTGGCGATCTGCTCGCCGCTGATGATCGAGCTGTCGAGCAGGTAGACCTCGTTGCCGTCGGTCGAGCAGGTGACCAGGGGCAGGTTGGGGTCGTCGTTGCCGGCGAGCACGTCCTCGTCACCGCAGCGGGTGGCCTGGAACTGCATCGCCAGGATCTGGATAGCCTGCTCGCTGCTCTGGCGCAGCCGCTTCTCGTCCTGGATCCGGGTGGCCAGCGGGGCGTCCTGCTGACCGGGTTCGGCGGAGTCGCCCGGCGTCTGCGGCGCGGGACCCGGCGGTGCCGGACTCGGTGTCGGGGTGGGCGCGGGCTGGGCGGGGAACGGGCGGGGCTGCGGGGCCGGCTCACCGGCCGGCGGAGCGGGTTGACCGGGCTCCGCGCCCGGCGCCCCGGCGGGCGGGGCGGGTTGTCCGGGTACCGCACCGGGCGCCCCGGCGGGCGGGGCGGGCTGTCCGGGCGCCGCGCCGGGCGGCATTCCGGGCAGACCCTGCGGCAGGCCCGGCAATGAGCCCTGCGGCAGTCCCGCTGGGCCCTCCTCTTGACCCGGCGGCATGGCCCCCTCGGCGGGAATCGCGTGGATGACGGGCCGGATGTACAGACGGGCCGTCTGCCCGAGGCTGCGGGCTTCGCTGCCGTCGTTGCCGGGCACGGTGATCACCAGGTTCTGTCCGTCGATGATCACCTCGGAACCCGACACGCCGAGACCGTCGACGCGCGCGCTGATGATCTGCTGGGCTTGGTTGAGCGATTCGCGGGTGGGCGCGCTGCCGTCCGGCGTGCGCGCGGTCAGCGTCACCCGGGTGCCGCCCTGCAGATCGATGCCGAGCTTGGGATCGGGCTCTTTGTCCCCGGTCAGGAACACCAGCAGGTAGGCACCGATGAGCAGTACCAGGAACAGGACCAGGTAGCGCGCAGGGTGCACCGGCGTCGAAGACGATGCCACGTTTCAGGGTCTCCTCGAGATCAGTTCGTCAGCACCGCAAAGGGTACGTGCTTGTTCTGTGACCCTCGTCGTCACTCTTTGGTGTTGGGCCGATCCGAGATCTCGGTGCCCGAGGACCGGGCGCCCAGCTCGTCACCGGAGTCCTCGAGATCGTCGTACTCGTCCTCGGCGTCGGTGTCGTCGTCGGTGATGCGGTCGCGCACGGCCAGCTTCATCCAGGTGGTGACCACACCCGGGGCGATCTCGAGGTCCACATAGTCCTCACCGATGCCGGTGATCGTGCCCTGCAGACCCGACGTGGTGTGGATGCGGTCGCCGACCTGCAGCGAGTTGTGCAGGTCGATGGTGGCCTGCATCGCCTTCTTCTGACGCCGCGACGCGAAGAACATGAACGCGCCCATGATGATGAGCAGGGGCAGGAAGACGAGCAGATCCATGAGGAGACAGTCTTTCGTATCGAGGCATTCGGGTGCGAATTCGTTGACCAGTGTGCCATTGCGAGCCACCACGCATTTCGCCCCCGGGTACTGCGGACGGGGCCGCTCGCCACCTGGGGGCGCCCGCGCCCGGCGAGTGTCACGGGTCTGTTCCGGCCGCCCGCGCACCGACATCGACTGGAGGCAACGGAATCAGTCGCGCTGAGCGCGCAACACATCTGATCTCGTCATAAGCTAGCGGGGTTGGCGACGGATCAGTGCATCCAGCGGCTAGGCTCTACCCAGCGGCGGTCGTCGAGGTCTTTGCACTTTCTGCAGCGGAACATCAGGGAGGTCACCAGTGAGCACCGTGGAGCAGAGTCGGCATCTCGCCACCGCCATCCCGGGTCCCCGGTCCTCGGAGCTGATCGCCCGCAAGAACGCAGCGGTCTCCCGCGGCGTGGGCACCACGATGCCCGTGTACGCGGCGCGGGCGTTCGGTGGCATCG
Organism: uncultured Mycolicibacterium sp.; assembly: GCA_964000695.1. Taxonomy (GTDB): domain Bacteria; phylum Actinomycetota; class Actinomycetes; order Mycobacteriales; family Mycobacteriaceae; genus Mycobacterium. Next base: position 6,680 of record CAXEZH010000079.1, read on the forward strand.
TCGAGGACGTCGACGGCAACCGGCTCATCGACCTCGGCTCCGGAATCGCCGTCACCACGATCGGCAACGCCTCCCCCCGGGTCGTCGCGGCCGTCAGCGACCAAGCCGCGAACTTCACCCACACCTGTTTCATGGTCACGCCCTACGAGGGGTACGTCGCGGTCGCCGAAGCCCTCAACCGGCTCACACCGGGGAGCGATGAGAAACGCTCCGCGCTGTTCAACTCCGGCTCCGAAGCCGTCGAGAACGCCGTCAAGATCGCCCGCAGCTACACCGGCAAACAGGCGGTGGTGGCGTTCGACCACGCCTACCACGGGCGCACCAACCTCACGATGGCGCTGACCGCCAAGTCGATGCCCTACAAGCACGGTTTCGGCCCCTTCGCACCCGAGGTCTACCGGGCCCCGCTGTCCTACCCGTTCCGTGACGCCGAGTTCGGCAAGGAACTGGCCACCGACGGTGAGTTGGCCGCGCGCCGGGCGATCACGGTGATCGACAAGCAGGTCGGCGCGGCGAACCTGGCCGCGGTCGTCATCGAGCCGATCCAGGGCGAGGGCGGGTTCATCGTCCCCGCCGAGGGCTTCCTGCCCACACTGTTGGACTGGTGCCGCGCCAACGACGTCGTGTTCATCGCCGACGAGGTGCAGACCGGCTTCGCGCGCACCGGGGCGATGTTCGCCTGCGAGCACGAAGGAATCGTCCCGGATCTGATCGTGACCGCGAAGGGCATCGCGGACGGGATGCCGCTGTCGGCGGTGACCGGACGCGCCGAGATCATGGACGCCCCGCACGTCAGCGGGCTGGGCGGCACCTACGGCGGCAACCCGGTGGCCTGCGCGGCCGCGCTGGCCACCATCGAGACCATCGAGGTCGACGGTCTGGTCGCGCGCGCGGCCCGGATCGAGGCGTTGATGAAGGACACGCTGTTCCGTCTGCAGGCCGAGGACGATCGCATCGGCGACGTGCGCGGCCGCGGGGCGATGATCGCTGTCGAACTGGTCAAGGCAGGCACCACCGAGCCCGATGCGGAGCTGACCCGGGCACTGTGCGCTGCCGCCCACCAGGCCGGGGTGATCGTGCTGTCGTGCGGCACGTTCGGCAACGTGCTGCGGTTCCTGCCGCCGCTGAGCATCAGCGACGAACTCCTGCGCGAGGCGCTCGACGTCCTCGAACTGATTCTGCGCGACCTGTAGAACGCCGCGACCGCCCAACGAATAGGGGAGAAATCCATGACCACGGTTCAGAATTTCATCGACGGCCAGCGTGTCGACTCGTCGAGCGGTGCCACGATGCCGTTGATCGACCCGAGCACCGGCGAGCAGTACGGCACCGCACCGGTGTCCAACGAGCAGGACATCGACACCGCCTACGCCGCGGCCGCCAAGGCGTTCAAGGAGTGGAAGAAGACCACCCCCGGCCAGCGGCAGAAGGCCCTGCTGGACTTCGCCGACGACGTGGAGAAGGCCGCCGAGGACCTGGTCGCCGCCGAAGGCCGCAACTGCGGCAAGCCCAACCACGTCACCATGGCCGAGGAAATCCCCGCGATGGTCGATCAGATCCGGTTCTTCGCCGGGGCGGCGCGGGTGCTCGAGGGCAAGTCGGCCGGCGAGTACATGGCCGACCACACGTCCTGGATCCGCCGCGAACCCGTCGGGGTGATCGGTCAGGTCGCGCCGTGGAACTACCCGATGATGATGGCCATCTGGAAGATCTGCCCGGCACTCGCGGCCGGTAACACCGTGGTGATCAAGCCCAGCGACACCACCCCGGTGACGACGGTGATGCTGGCCGAACTCATGGCCAAGCACGTGCCGACCGGGGTGCTCAACGTCGTGACCGGGGATCGCGTCACCGGGTCCAATCTGGTGGCGCACCCGACACCGGAGATGGTGGCCATCACCGGTTCGGTGGCCGCCGGCAAGGCCGTCGCGGTCAGCGCCGGGGGCAACCTGAAACGCACGCACCTGGAACTGGGCGGCAAGGCACCGGTCGTCGTCTTCGACGACGCCGACATCGCTGCGGCCGCAGAGGGCATCGCCACCGCAGCCTATTTCAACGCCGGCCAGGACTGCACGGCCGCGACGCGGGTGTTGGCCTCGGCGTCGATCGCCGCTGACCTGACCGCAGCCCTGGCCGAGCAGGCCAAGGGTGCGACGACGACGTTCGGCCGGCCCGCCGACGACGAGGACGCCTGGGTTCCCCCGGTCAACAACGTCAATCAGATGGAGCGCGTGCTGTCCTTCTTCGACGACGTCCCGGCCCATGCCACGGTGGCCGCCGGCGGTAACCGCCAGGGCGACAGGGGCTTCTACGTCGAGCCGACCGTCGTCGGGGGGCTGCGCCAGGACGATCGGATGATCCAGCAGGAGATCTTCGGCCCGGTCATCACGGTCCAGTCGTTCGGCGACGAAGACGAGGCGATCGCCTGGTCGAACGGCGTCGAATTCGGCCTGGCCTCGTCGGTGTGGACGAAGGACGTGTCACGGGCCATCCGGGTGTCCAATGCGCTGGACTTCGGCTGTGTGTGGATCAACACGCACATCCCGCTGGTCGCCGAGATGCCGCACGGCGGCTTCAAATCGTCCGGACACGGCAAGGACCTGTCCATGTACGGGCTCGAGGACTACACCCGTATCAAGCATGTGATGGCCTACACCGGCTGATCGAACACCGCCGGCTCGTCGGCGGCGAGAAGTGCGGCGACGATGTCAGCGATCTCGTCGGCGGTGAGTGCGTCACCGTCGACGTCGAACGCGACGAGGTCGGAGACCACATCGTCGCCCGGCACGCGGCAGCGGTCGGCCACCAGTACGTCGGCGTAGGCCTGCAGGGCGGCGCGGGCCTCACCGGTAGCCGCCCTGTCGGCCCAGCGCGTCAACGCCCACCAGTCGCGCTGCGGGACGCCGAGAGCGACGTAGAGCGCGCTTCGTCGCGGCCCGAGAACGACAGCGGCTGCGTCGTCGCAACCGGCGCCGCTCGAGCGTGCCTCGACCAGCTGTGCCAGTCGCCGAGACCGCGGCTGCCCGCCCATGGCCACTCTCCTTCCGTGAGTCAGATCACATTAATTAGCTGTTCTATACAAGACTACCCGGCGAGAAGGCGAGACAACCGGCGCGGCGATGCGCCGAGATCTGTCGGCAACCCTTACACAGCACATTGACAGCCCCCGACGACCCCCGGCTGGAATACATTTAGTTTTACTAACGTAGTTTTTGTCAGACGCAACGACGCGCCCCCGATGTCCCAGATTCGCTTCGAGGATGCTTGATGACACACCACGACCCTGACCCGCAGATGGTTGACCGCATCACCGAATTGCGCTGCACCGATCCGCAATTCGCCGCCGCGATGCCCGACGAGGCGGTCTCGTCGGCCATCGATCGACCCGACATGCGACTGCCCGACATCATCAAGACCGTGCTCGACGGCTATGCCGAGCGGCCTGCACTGGGTCAACGCGCCGTCGAATTCACCACCGACCCGCAGAGCGGACGGACCACCCCGAGACTGCTGCCGCACTTCGACACCATCACCTACGGAGAGCTGTCCCGGCGCATCGGTGCGCTGGCTGCGGCGCTCGACGACGTCGCCGCGGGCGACCGGGTCGCGCTGCTGGGCTTCACCAGCGTGGACTACACGATCATCGACATGACCCTGGCGACGATCGGCGCCGTGTCCGTCCCCCTGCAGACCAGTGCAGCGCTGTCGGCGCTCGGACCGATCGTCGCCGAGACCGAACCTGTACTCATCGCCTCCGCCGTCGACCATCTGGCCGACGCCGTCGAACTGGCGCTCACCACTCCCACCGTCTCACGGCTCATCGTCTTCGACACGCGGCTCGAGCTCGACGACCACCGCGAAACAGTGGCCGCTGCGCGACACACCCTCCGCCACCACGGCGACACCGCCGTCGACCTGACAACGATCGGTGAACTCGTCGAACGTGGCGCCGAACTGCCGCCCCGCACCCCCACCATCGCCACCGGCGACAACCCGCTGGCCCTGCTGATCTACACCTCGGGAAGTACGGGCGCACCGAAGGGAGCCATGTATCCGGAGCGGTTGGCGGCCGGCGCCTGGCGACAGTCCTTCCGCGCGAACTGGGGCGATCACAGCTCCGCGCCCTCGATCACCCTGAACTTCCTGCCGATGAGCCACATGATGGGGCGCGGCCTGCTCTACGGCACCCTGGGCGCGGGTGGGACCGCGTATTTCTCTGCGCGCAGCGATCTTTCGACCTTCCTCGAGGACCTCGCGCTGGTCCGTCCCACCCAGTTGTCGTTCGTGCCACGGATCTGGGACACGATCAGAAACGAGTTCGACACGATCCTGGGCAAGCGAGCCGACCACGACGCCGCCGCCGTGTTCGCGCAGATGCGCACCGAGGTGCTCGGCGGTCGTTACGTGACCGCGATGACCGGGTCCGCTCCCCTGTCACCCGAGATGACCGCGTTCGCCGAGGAGCTGCTCGGCATCCACCTGGTCGACGGCTACGGGTCCACCGAAGCGGGCGCGGTGTTCGTCGACGGACAGGTCCAGCGGCCACCGGTGTCGGACTACAAACTGCTCGACGTGCCCGAGCTCGGCTACTTCCACACCGACCGCCCGCATCCCCGCGGCGAGTTGCTGGTCAAATCGGAGACGCTGATTCCCGGGTACTACCGACGGCCGGAGGTGACCGCGGCGATGTTCGACGCCGACGGCTACTACCGCACCGGAGACATCGTCGCCGAGGTCGGACCCGACCACCTGGTCTATCTCGACCGGCGCAACAACGTCGTGAAGCTGTCCCAGGGCGAGTTCGTCGCGGTGTCGGCACTGGAGGCCAGCCTCGCCGACAGCGCGTTGATCCGCCAGATCTATCTCTACGGCAACAGTGCCCGCCCGTATCTGCTCGCCGTGGTCGTGCCGACCGAAGCAGCCTTGGCCACCTCGGATCCGAAATCAGCAGTTGCACAATCATTCCAGGAGGTTGCGCGGACCGGTGGCCTGCAATCGTTCCAGATACCTCGTGACTTCCTGATCGAGACGACGCCGTGGACCACCGAGAACGGGATGCTCACCGGTATCCGCAAGCTGGCCCGACCGAAGTTGAAAGAGCGGTACGGCGACCAGCTCGAGATGCTGTACTCCGAGCTGGCGGCCGAGCAGTCCGACGAGTTGCAGTCGTTGCGGCGCGATGGCAGCCGGGGCCCGGTGCAGGACACGGTGGTTCGCGCCGCGGCAGCGCTGCTGGGCGCGACGTCGACCGACATCGACCCAGATGCCCACTTCACCGACCTCGGGGGTGACTCCCTGTCGGCGCTGACGTTCGCCAATCTGCTGGCCGACGTCTTCGACGTCGAGGTTCCGGTGTCGGTGATCGTCAGCCCGGCCAACGATCTCGCCGCGCTCGCCGCCTACATCGATGCCGTGCGGCAGCCTGGCGGTACCCGACCCACCTTTTCCTCGGTGCACGGCGCCGACGCAACACAGGTGCACGCCCGCGACCTCACGCTGGACCGGTTCATCGATGCTCCGACCCTGGCTGCCGCGTCAGCGCTGCCCGCACCGAGCGCACAGGTCCGCACGGTGCTGCTCACCGGTGCGACCGGATTCCTCGGCCGCTACCTGGCGCTGGACTGGCTACAACGGATGCAACTGGTGGGCGGCACGGTGATCTGCCTGGTGCGCGGGCGAGACGACACCGCAGCCCGCGGGCGTCTCGATCGGACCTTCGACAACGGGGATCCCGGCCTGCTGGCGCACTATCGCGAACTGGCCGACGGCCACCTCGAGGTGCTCGCCGGCGACAAGGGCGACCCCGACCTCGGACTGGACGCGTCGACGTGGCAGCGCCTGGCCGACACGGTGGATCTCATCGTCGACCCGGCGGCACTGGTCAACCACGTGCTGCCGTACCGGGAGCTGTTCGGCCCCAACGTCGTCGGCACGGCTGAGCTGATCAAGCTCGCTCTCACCGGCAAGCTCAAGCCGTTCGTCTACACCTCGACCATCGGCGTGGCGGTCGGAATCCAGCCCGGCCGATTCACCGAGGACGGGGACATCCGGCAGATCAGCGCGACCCGCGCTGTCGACGACGACCCGACCACCGGCTATGCCAACGGTTACTCCAACAGCAAATGGGCGGGTGAGGTGCTGCTACGGGAGGCCAACGAGCAGTTCGGGTTACCGGTCTCGGTGTTCCGCTGCGACATGATCCTCGCCGACACCAGCTACGCCGGCCAGTTGAACCTGCCCGACATGTTCACCCGGCTGATGCTCAGTGTGGTCGCCACCGGCATCGCGCCCGACTCGTTCTACGAACTCGACGCCGAGGGGCACCGGCAACGCGCCCACTACGACGGTCTGCCGGTGGAATTCATCGCCGAGGCGATCTCGACCCTCGGCCCGCTCACCGGCCCGGGCTTCCAGACCTACCACGTGATGAACCCGTACGACGACGGCATCGGACTCGACGAGTTCGTCGACTGGCTCATCGACTCCGGAGCGCCTGTGCGCCGCGTCGGCGAGTACCGAACATGGCTGACGCGGTTCGAGGCGGCCATGCGCGCACTGCCGGAACGCCAGCGCCAGGGCTCACTGCTGCCGTTGTTGCACAATTACCAACGGCCCGAGAAGCCCCTACGCGGATCGGTGGCGCCCACGGACCGGTTCCGGGCGGCCGTGCAGGAAGCCAAGATCGGCCCCGACAAAGACATCCCGCACATCTCGCGCGACATCATCGCCAAGTACGTCAGCGATCTACGGCTGCTCGGCCTGCTAGACCGCTAGCTTGTGGTCGTCATGTCGGCGCCGGCGACCGAACAGCGAGGACATGCGCTCGCGGGCCGATGGCTTGTGGGCAACGGTCCCGTCGTGGTGCGTGGTGACCTCGGCGTCGGGGTCGGTCACGGTGTCGCTGTCGGCCACGGTGTCGCGGTCGGCCACGGTGTGTGCCCGGGTCTCGGCGTAGGCGATGTCCCGCGCGCTGCGCACCGACAGCCGTCCCAACGCCAGCGCACCCAGGAAGATGATGACTGCGCCCAGACCGTAGAAGTACGTCAGCTCCAGCCACACCCGCTGGGCCTCGGTGGACGCCACCGGGACACCGACCTCACCGAGTCCCAGCGGGCTGGCCAGCGCACGCCCGACCACGAACCAGGCCCCGGCGACGATCGCCATCCAGGTACCGAGCATGGCGGTGGCGCGGTTGCGTGACGTCAGCATCAGGAATCCGCCCACCACCGCGACCGCGCCGGGGAGCACCTCCAGCCAGCCTCGGCCCGCCGTCCAGGTCCACGCCTGATCGGGGCTGAAGGCGAAATTGAAGTAGGGTCCGACGAAGGGCACCAGAGCGCCCCACAGACCCAGGACGATGACCAGAACCCCGCTGGCGGCGCCGCGGCTGCGGGGAATGTGCAGCGAGCCGCCGCGACTGCGGGTGGGGGTGTCAACCATGATTCTCCTCCTCGGATATACCCAGCGGATACCCGTGTCGGCATCGGCATAACCTCTGGCGCGGTCCGTTCGGGCCCGACATCGAAGGCGCAACGCGGTCGACCCGTATAGCATCCCCACCGGAATTGGCCCATCGCCGGACATCTGATGTACCTGTGTGGTCGTCGCGCGGCGCGGTCCGCATCCCCCGGGGGGAGGTCTAGGCGGTGATCCGGCTCGCACAGTGGTGGAGATCGCCCGGCCAGTTCCGGGAGTTGTCCGGCTACCTGCAGTCCCGTGGACTACAACGGCCCACCCGCTACCTCATCGCCGCTGTCATGGCGTTGTTCGCCGTGGTGCCCCCGGTGATGCTGGCCAGTCCCACCGGGCCCTCGGGAATCACCGCGACGGTGGTGTCGGTCGCCATGAGCCTTGGGTGTGCGGCGGCGGCGCTGTTGTGGTTGACCCGCTGGCCAACCGAGCGCCAGTCGGTCGGGTTCAGCATTCTGGCCACGGCCTGCGTGATGGCCGGCGGACTCATCGCCACCGACCCGGGAGCCGGCGTCTTCGTCGGCACCGCGTTCGCGCCGCTGGCCGGATACCTCGCGCTGTTCCATTCGGCTCGGCTGCTGAGTGCCGTGCTCGCCGCGGCGACGATCACGATAATCGTGGTGTCCTTCCGGGTGTCCCACGGCGATGCCCTGATGGCGATCGGGCACAGCGTCGGGGTGCTCCCCACCATGGTGCTGGTGCCCGTCATCGCACAGATGCTGATGCACCTGATGGCGACCGACGCCAACAACGCCTACGCGGACCCGTTGACCGGACTACCCAACCGGCGCGGATTCGAGGACTCGGTCCGGACCACGCTGGCCCGCGGCACTGCCGGGCAGCCGGAGACGATCGCGATCGCGATGGTCGACCTCGACGACTTCAAGACCGTCAACGACACCCGCGGCCACATCGTGGGCGACCAGATCCTGATCGCCGTCGGCCACGCGCTACGCGGAGTCGAGCCGACGCGATCGGTGGTCGCCCGCATCGGCGGCGAGGAATTTCTCGTCGCGGTCCGACTCGGTAACCACACGCGGACTACCGATCACGACATCGCCGCGCGGCTCTGCCGGTCGGTCATGGAAACTCCATGGGGCGTCACCGCCAGTGTTGGGCTGACCACTCTCGTCGCCGACACGGCGACAGCCGACCCGGAGATCGTCCTCAACGACGCGATCCACGCCGCCGACATGGCGATGTACGACGCGAAACGTGCGGGCGGCAACCAGTTTCGCCGCGCCTAGTGACGAGCCCAGCTAGTCGAACAGCCCGCCCTGCCCCAGCCCCACGGCTCCGCTCGGCGGCGTCATCCCCAGATGCGTCCAGGCCAGCGCCGTGGCCACCCGGCCCCGGGGGGTCCGGGCGATCATGCCCGCGCGCACCAGGAACGGTTCGCACACTTCCTCGACGGTGGTGGCTTCCTCCCCCACGGCCACCGCGAGAGTGGACACGCCGACCGGCCCGCCGCCGAAGCTGCGGGTGAGCGCCGTCAGCACCGCCCGGTCGAGGCGGTCGAGGCCGAGCTCGTCGACGTCGTAGACCTCGAGCGCGTACTTGGCGATATCGCGGGTGATGACGCCGTCGGCACGTACCTCGGCGTAGTCGCGGACGCGGCGCAGGAGCCGGTTCGCGATGCGCGGGGTGCCCCGGGAGCGGCGGGCGACCTCCGCGGCGGCCTCGACGCCCAGCTCGATCCCGAGAATGCCGGCCGAGCGGGCCAGGACACGCTCCAGTTCGGCCGGCTCGTAGAAGTCCATGTGCGCAGTGAAGCCGAAGCGGTCGCGCAGTGGGCCGGTGAGAGCGCCCGACCTGGTGGTGGCGCCGACCAGCGTGAAAGGTGCCACTTCCAGCGGGATCGAGGTGGCACCCGGCCCTTTGCCGACGACGACGTCGACGCGGAAGTCCTCCATCGCCAGGTACAGCATCTCCTCGGCCGGCCGGGCGATGCGATGGATCTCGTCGATGAACAACACGTCGTGTTCGACGAGATTCGACAGCATCGCGGCCAGATCCCCGGCGCGTTCGAGTGCCGGGCCCGACGTGACCCGCAGCGACGAGCCCAGTTCGGCGGCGATGATCATCGCCAGCGAGGTCTTGCCCAGCCCGGGCGGACCGGACAGCAGGATGTGGTCGGGGGTGCCGCCGCGGTTCTTGGCGCCCTCGAGCACCAGCTGCAGCTGCTCACGCACCCGCGGCTGACCGATGAACTCGCCCAGTGAACGGGGCCGCAGGCTGGCGTCGATGTCGCCTTCGCCCACCGTCAGAGCGGGAGTGACCTCCCGCTGGTCGGGATCTTCGGGCTCCTCGGCACCGGACGAGAAACGACCCATGTCACTTCTTGCCCAGCATGGACAGCGCCGCGCGCAACGCGACCGACTGGTTGGCATCCGGCTCGTCGGCGAGCACCTTGTCGGTGGCTTCCTCAGCCTGCTTCTGGGCGAAACCCAGCCCGATGAGCGCTTCGACCACCGGCCCGCGCACGGTGAAACCGCCCGCGGAGGCGACGCTGGATGACACCGCAACGCCGACCTTGTCCCGCAACGTCAGCACGAGCAGTTCGGCGGTCTTCTTGCCCACCTTCGGAATTCGGGTCAGCGCGGTGACGTCACCGTCACCGATGGCCTGGCGCAGGCTCGCCCCGTCGTACATCGCCAGCGCGCCGAGTGCGATGCTCGGCCCGATCCCCGACACCCCGAGCAGGGTCAGGAACAGGTCGCGGGCGTCGGAGTCGGCGAAACCGTACAGCGTCATCGAGTCTTCGCGCACGATCATCGCGGTGATCAGCCGGGCTTCGGATCCGCGGCGCAGCGTCGCCAGCGTCGCCGGCGTGGCCATCACCTTGTACCCCACACCGGCAGCCTCGATCACGACGTGATCGAGCGCGATGTCGAGCACCTCCCCGCGCACCGCGGCGATCATGTGCGGACCGCCTTCAGCCGGGCCTGGTACTTGCGGCGCTGCTCGGCGGCCATCGCCTCGGCGGCCGCCATCCGCGCGATCATCGGCGCGCGCCAGCAGTGGCAGATCGCCAGCGCGAGCGCGTCCGCCGCGTCGGCCGGCGTCGGTTTCTGCTGGAGGGCGAGGATACGGGTGACCATCTCGGTGACCTGCGATTTCCCGGCACGCCCGTTTCCGGTGACGGCGGCCTTGACCTCACTGGGGGTGTGAAAGTGGACGTCGATGTCGCGCCGCGCCGCGGCCAGGGCGATGACCCCGCCCGCCTGGGCAGTGCCCATCGCGGTGTTGGCGTTCTGGTTGGAGAACACCCGCTCGATGGCGACCACATCGGGCAGATGGGTGTCCATCCAGTGCTCGACGGTGTCGGAGATCGTCAGCAGACGCTTGTGCAGAGGCTGTTCGGCCGGGGTGCGCACGACATCCACGTCGAGGGCGACCACCTGGCGGCCCTGCCCACTCTGGATCATGGACAACCCGCATCGCGTCAACCCGGGATCGACACCCATCACTCGCACGACAGCATCCTCACGGAGAACATTTGTTCGAGAGCCTAGCCGCCGCCCCCGACGATGCGGGGTAGGGACACGCGGTGAGCCGCGGGCGCGCTCAGTCCTCCTCGAGTGCCGCGGCCACGTCGTCGGGGATGTCGATGTTCGTGTAGACGTCCTGGACGTCGTCGCTGTCCTCCAGCGCATCGACGAGCTTGAGCAGCTTGCGGGCGGCGTCGAGGTCGACCGGGACGGTCACCGAGGGCTGGAAACTCGCATCAGCCGATTCGTAGTCGATGCCCGCCTCCTGCAGTGCGGTGCGCACGGCGACCAGATCGGTTGGCTCGGAGATGATCTCGAAGCTCTCGCCGAGATCGTTGATCTCCTCGGCGCCCGCCTCCAGGACCGCGGCCAGCACATCGTCTTCGGACAGGCCGTTCTTCTCCAGCGTGATGATGCCCTTGCGGGAGAACAGATAGGACACCGAGCCGGGGTCGGCCATGTTGCCGCCGTTGCGGGTCATCGCGACCCGGACCTCACCGGCCGCCCGGTTCTTGTTGTCGGTCAGACACTCGACGAGCACGGCCACCCCACTGGGTCCGTAGCCCTCGTAGGTGATGTTCTGCCAGTCCGCGCCGCCGGCCTCCTCGCCGCTGCCGCGCTTACGGGCACGTTCGATGTTGTCGTTGGGCACCGAGCTCTTCTTGGCCTTCTGGATGGCGTCGTAGAGCGTCGGATTACCGGCCGGGTCACCGCCGCCGACGCGGGCGGCGACCTCGATGTTCTTGATCAATTTCGCGAACATCTTGCCGCGGCGGGCATCGATGACGGCCTTCTTGTGCTTGGTGGTGGCCCACTTGGAATGGCCGCTCATGTCCGAACTACCTTCTCTTCTTCTCGCTGACGTCTGAAGTCCGACTGATCAGTCTACGTGGGGGTTCAGCAGTACAGAATCACGTGGGGCCCGGGCGACGGCGCGGTTGACAACTGTTAACTCAACCACACTTCGGCCCATTCGAACTTACTCCGAAGTAGGGTCGCAGCCATGACGTTCTCCCTGGAGTTGTCCTCCGACCTGGTCGACGTGCAGAAGTGGGTCCACGAGTTCGCCGCCGACGTCATTCGTCCGGCCGCCGCGGAGTGGGACGAGCGCGAGCAGACGCCGTGGCCGATCATCCAGGAGGCCGCCAAGGTGGGCCTCTACTCCATGGAGTTCTTCGCCGAGCAGACCACCGAGCCCAGCGGCCTCGGCATGATCGTGGCGTTCGAGGAGATGTTCTGGGGTGACGCCGGTATCGCGCTGGCGATCCTGGGCACCGGACTGGCCGCCGCATCCGTCGCCGCCACAGGCACCCCCGAGCAGGTCGGCGAATGGGTGCCGCAGATGTTCGGCACCGTCGACGATCCGAAGGTCGCGGCGTTCTGTTCCTCGGAACCCAACGCCGGCTCCGATGTCGGTTCGATCCTCACCCGCGCCCGCTACGACGAGGCGACCGACGAGTGGGTGCTCAACGGCACCAAGACCTGGGCCACCAACGGCGGGATCGCCAACGTCCACGTCGTGGTCGCGTCGGTGTACCCGGAGCTGGGCACGCGCGGGCAGGCATCGTTCATCATCCCCCCGGACACCCCGGGGCTGAGCCAGGGCCAGAAGTTCCTCAAGCACGGCATCCGTGCCTCGCACACCGCCGAGGTGGTGCTCGAGGACGTGCGGATTCCCGGCCGTCTCATCGTCGGGGGCAAAGAGAAGTTCGACGCGCGCATCGCCAAGGTCCGCGAAGGCAAGAGGGCCGCCGGTCAGGCCGCGATGGCGACGTTCGAACGCACCCGTCCGACGGTCGGGGCGATGGCCGTCGGCGTGGCTCGCGCGGCCTACGAGTATGCGCGTGACTACGCCTGTGAGCGTGAGCAGTTCGGCCGCAAGATCGGCGAGTTCCAGGCCGTCGCGTTCAAGCTGGCCGACATGAAGGCGCGCATCGACGCCGCCCGGCTGCTGGTCTACCGCGCCGGCTGGATGGCCCGCAACGGCAAGGAATTCACCTCCGCCGAGGGGTCGATGGCCAAGCTGGTGGCCAGCGAGACCGCGGTGTACGTCACCGACGAGGCGATCCAGATCCTCGGCGGCAACGGTTACACCCGCGAATACCCCGTGGAGCGGATGCACCGCGACGCCAAGATCTTCACGATCTTCGAAGGCACCAGCGAGATCCAGCGATTGGTGATGGGCCGGGCCATCACGGGCCTGCCCATCCGGTGACGCCGGCCTAGGCGCGTCCCTCGACCATCTCGACGAACAGGGCGTGCACCCGGCGGTCGCCGGTCATCTCGGGGTGGAACGCGGTCGCCAGCGTGCGGCCCTGCCGCACAGCCACCGCGTGTCCGGCCGCGCTGGCCAACACCTCCACGCCGGGGCCGACCCGCTCGGCCCACGGTGCGCGGATGAACACGGCGTGGACACCGGATTCGAGGCCGCCGAACTCGAGATCCTCTTCGAACGAGTCCACCTGCCGGCCGAACGCGTTGCGGCGCACCGTCATATCGATCGCCTTCAGCGGCGTCGCCTCCCGGCCCGCCGCACCCGCGTCGAGGATCTCCGAAGCCAGCAGGATCATCCCGGCGCACGAACCGTAGGCGGGCATGCCGTCGGCCAGCCGCGCGCGCAGCGGCTCGAGCAGGTCGAACTCACGCAGCAGATGGCTCATCGTCGTCGACTCACCCCCCGGAATGACCAGCGCGTCAACGGAATCGAGCTCGGCGCGGCGCCGCACGGTCAGCGGTTCGGCTCCGGCGGCGCCCAGCGCGGCGAGATGCTCGCGGGTGTCGCCCTGCAACGCGAGCACACCGATGCGTGCGCTCACGGGCGGCCCGGGGTGAAGTCGCGGGAGTAGCGGGTCAGCCCCTCCTGCATGACGGCGGCAACCATGTCGCCGTACCGGTTGAAGATCTTGCCCTGGGTCAGCGACCGCCCGCCGCATGCCGACGGCGACGACTGGTCATACAGCAGCCACTCGTCGGCGCGGAAAGCCCGCATGAACCACATCGCATGATCGAGCGAGGCGACCATCAGATGCTTGCGCTCCTCGACGTGGTTGACCTGGGCCGAACCCAGCAGCGTGAGATCGCTCATGTAGGCCAGTGCGCAGATGTGCAGCACGTGGTCGTCGGGCAGCGGGTCGCGGTGGCGGAACCAGACCTGCTGCTGGGAGGCCATGCCGTCACGCAGCTCGAGCTGGTCGCGCGGCACGATCCGGACGTCCCATTCGTCGAACTGCCGGAAGCTGGCGTCGTCGAAGACCCGGCTGGCGGCCTTGAAGTCGGGGATGTCGTCGGGCGGCGGGGACGGCGGCATCGCGTCCTGATGCTCGATGCCGCTCTGGTCGGTCTGAAACGATGCCGACATCGAGAAGATGGTCTCCCCGTGCTGGATCGCATTGACCCTGCGGGTGGCGAACGATCCGCCGTCGCGCAGGCGCTCCACCAGGTACACCGACGGTGCGCGGGCGTCCCCGGGACGCAGGAAGTAACCGTGCAGCGAGTGCACCTGGAACTTCGGGTCGACGGTGCGCACCGCCGACACCAGCGACTGGCCCGCCACATGACCACCGAAGGTGCGCTGGAGGAAGCCGGATTCGGGGCTGAAGACCCCGCCGCGGTAGATGTTGACTTCGAGTTGCTCGAGGTCGAGGATCTCCTCGATCGCCATCAGGTGGCGCTACCAGCCGCGTTCGGCCAGGCGGTGCGGCTGCGGGATGTCGTCGACGTTGATACCGACCATGGCCTCCCCCAGTCCGCGCGACACCTTGGCCAGCACGTCGGGGTCGTCGTAGAAGGTGGTCGCCTTGACGATGGCGGCGGCCCGTTCAGCCGGGTTACCGGCCTTGAAGATGCCGGAGCCGACGAAGACCCCTTCGGCGCCGAGCTGCATCATCATCGCCGCGTCGGCGGGGGTGGCGATGCCGCCGGCGGTGAACAGCGTCACCGGCAGTTTGCCGGCCCGCGCCACCTCGGCGACCAGCTCGAACGGCGCCTGCAGCTCCTTGGCGGCCACGTACAACTCGTCTTCCGACAGCGACGTCAGCCGGCGGATCTCGCCACCGATCTTGCGCATGTGGGTGGTGGCGTTCGAGACATCGCCGGTCCCGGCCTCGCCCTTGGAGCGGATCATCGCGGCACCCTCGGTGATGCGCCGCAGCGCCTCACCGAGGTTGGTGGCACCACACACGAACGGCACGGTGAACTTCCACTTGTCGATGTGGTGGGCGTAGTCGGCGGGGGTCAGCACCTCGGACTCGTCGACGTAGTCCACCCCGAGGCTCTGCAGGATCTGGGCCTCCACGAAGTGCCCGATGCGCGCCTTGGCCATCACCGGGATGGTGACCGCGTCGATGATGCCCTCGATCATGTCGGGGTCGCTCATCCGCGACACCCCACCCTGGGCCCGGATATCGGCAGGCACTCGCTCGAGGGCCATGACGGCGACCGCTCCGGCCCCCTCGGCGATCCGCGCCTGTTCAGGGGTGACCACGTCCATGATCACGCCACCCTTGAGCATCTCGGCCATACCGCGCTTCACCCGCGCGGTCCCCCGAGTGGACGGGCCCTCGGCCTGCGAGGGGAACGTCCCCGGCCCTTCACCCGACAGTTGGGATTCCACACCTATCTCCTTAAATCGCTACCGATCCAGTCTAGATGCGGCGGCAAATGCATTCGATCCGCGCGCATAGGTGAGGAACGCCACTGTCCTCACCTGATCGGCTGCAGCGACCTGTCCGACGGCGCGCCCGGCGTGTCAGCCAGGACGTTCGCCTCCTCGAGCACCTCGCCGAGCTGGCGCGGGTACACCGTCTCACCGATGGCGACCAGACCAGCGATCATTGTCGCATCGCACCACCGGTGGGCATGGATGTAGGTCCGTTCCAGCCCGGAACGGCCGGACTCGGAGGGCTCGAACCGGCCGGTGCGGTACACGAAGTACATCTCTTCGCTGCGGATCACCGACCCGTTGAACTCGATGACCGCATCGCGTCGCCAGATCGGTCCGACCAGGTCCGCGGGCGACACCCGCAGACCGGTCTCCTCCTCGACCTCGCGGGCGGCGGCCTGCGCCAGCGTCTCGCCGACCTGCACGGCCCCGCCGATCGTGAACCACCAGCGCGGCGCCGGGTCCACCCCGCTGGCCGGGTCCGAACCGCACAGCAACAGCACCGCGCCGTCGGTGTCGAGCAGGATCACCCGCGCCGACGTGCGCCGAGTCACCGGCGCGACCTCCCGGGTGGACACCTCGCCACCCTCCGATATCTCGAAATAGCTTGGCAGCGCGGCGGTTCCGCCCAGCCGTAGCGCGCGCACCAGTGGGCGTTCCCGGAGTGCGAGGGTGTCCCGGACCGCATCGTTGTGGAAACGCCGGGCGAGCAGCACCCGGGCCTCCGCGTCGGCCAGCTCGGCGACCAGGGCCAGCGGCAGCGAGGCGGGATCGACCCGTGCCAGCGCCGCGGACAGTTCGTTCTCCGCCGCCTCCCGGGCCTGCCGCGGTGCCCGTTCGGCGGCATCGGCGAGCGCGGCCAGGCGACGTCCGTCGGGTCCGTCGCCGTAGGCGTCGACAGCGACCGCGCGCGCCACCACCGCGCGGCGCGCCAGCGCCCCGTCGAGGGCCTGCCAGGACAGGTCGTAGCGCACGTGCAGCCGGTCCAGCCGGTTGGCGGTCTGATACGCCCATCCCGCGACCACGGCGACGAGCACCACCACCGCCGCGACGAGGAGCGCGGTGAGCACCGGGATCACAGCGGCCTCCCGCTGGTCTCGTGCCGTCCGGCCACCCGCACCTTGATGCCCGAGCCGGCGACGGTCTCGTACACCCGCATGATCTGGGCGGCCACCACCGACCAGTCGAACCGTGCCACCGCCGCGGTCGCGTGCGCGGTGTAGCCCGACCGCACACCGTCGTCGGCGAGCACTTCGATCAGTCCGTCGGCCAGGGCATCCGAGTCGTCGACGGCAACCAGCCGACCGCACCTGCCGTCCTCGAGAACCCGCCGGAAGGCGTCGAGGTCGCTGGCCACCACCGCGGTGCCGGCGGCCATCGCTTCGACCAGCACGATGCCGAAGCTCTCCCCGCCGGTGTTGGGCGCGCAGTAGACATCGGCGCTGCGCATCGCCGACGCCTTCTCCGCGTCGTCGACCTGCCCCAGGAACCGCAGGTGTGAGGCCAGCGGGCCGGCCTGCTCGCGCAGCTCGCGCTGGTCACCGCGGCCCACCACCAGGACCTCCACGTCGGCGAAGCGGTCGACCAGCGCCGGCAGGGCCCCCAGGAGCACGCTCATGCCCTTACGCGGCTCGTCGAAGCGCCCGAGGAACAACACCGTCCTGCCGCGACGCGGGTAGCCGGAAAGCGGCGGAGCCGAGGAGAACGACCCGACGTCGACACCGTTGGGGATCTCGACGGCGTCACTGCCCAGCGCCTCCATCTGCCAGCGCCGCGCCAGGTCCGACACCGCGATGCGGCCGACGATCTTCTCGTGCATGGGCCGCAGGATCGGCTCGAACACCGACAGCGTCAGCGACTTCGTCGTCGACGTGTGAAAGGTCGCCACGATCGGGCCTTCGGCGATGTTCAGCGCCAGCATCGACAGGCTCGGGGCGTTCGGCTCGTGCAGATGCAGCACGTCGAAATCACCGTGGATCAACCATCTCTTGACCCGGCGGTGGGTGGCCGGGCCGAAGCGCAGGCGAGCCACCGACCCGTTGTACGGAATCGGCACCGCGCGCCCGCCGGAGACCACGTAGTCGGGCAGCACGCCCTCGGCGGACGCCGGCGCGAGCACGCTGACCTCGTGGCCGAGCCCGGTCATCACGTCGGCCAACTGCAGCACGTGCGACTGCACCCCGCCGGGGACGTCGAACGAGTAGGGACAGACCATGCCGATCCGCATCAGCGTGCCCTCACCCGGCCCCGGGATCATCCCCGGCGCCTCGCGCCGGGCCCCAGCGGTCGAGCTCGCCCGCCAACCGGGCGCGGCGTTCCGCGGACAGATCCGCAAGCCACTGGGGCTGCATCATGTGCCAGTCGGCAGGGTGCGCGGCGATATTGGCGGCGAACCGGTCGGCCATAGCCTGGGTGATGACCGTGACGTCGCCGGAGGAGGTGTCCAGTTCCGGGTAGACCGCCATCCCCCACCCGTCGCCGTCGAACCAGCAGTGCACCGGGAACAGGGCGGCACCGGTGGCCAGGGCCAGCCGGGCGGGGCCGCCGGGCAGTCGGCTCGGCTCCCCGAAGAAGTCCACCTGAACCCCGGTGCGGGTCATGTCGCGGTCGGCCATCAAACAGACCACACCGTTGTCGAGAAGCCGGTCACGCAGCACCTCGAACGGCGGTCGCGGACCACCCGACAGCGGCACCACCTCGAAGCCGAGGCGCTCCCGGTAGGCCAGGAACCGGTTGTACAACGATTCGGGTTTGAGCCGCTCGGCGACCGTCGCGAACGATCCATGGTGCTGACCCAGCCACACCCCGGCCATGTCCCAGTTGCCGCTGTGCGGCAGCGCCAGCACCGCACCCCGCCCGTCCTCGAGCGCTGCCCACAGCATGTCGATGCCGGCCACGGTGAGTCGCCGGCCGATCTCGGCATGGTCCATCGACGGCAAGCGGAAAGCTTCGCGCCAGTAGCGGGCGTAGGACGCCAGCGACGCCCGCATCACCTCGTCGGGTACCTCGTCGGGCGCCACCCCGAGGACCCGGGCGAGATTCTTGCGCAGCTGCTCGGGTCCGCCGTTGCGCGCCGCATAACCGGCGCCGGCCCCGAACACACTGCGCGCCACGAATTCCGGAGCGGCTCGCACCAATCGCCAGCCGGCCGCGTATCCCCAGTCGCTGAGCTGGGACCGCACCAAGGACGGGACGGCGAACAGGCCCCCGTGGCCGTCGCCGGCAGCCGTCACATGCTGCGTCATTGGTCGGTGGGCTCCGGTTTGTCAACGCGCTCAACGCAGGTGCGGTCCATCGCGGTCGGCGACGTTCGCACGCTGTGCAGCCGCTGGCCCACCGTGACCACGCTGGCCACGGCGAGCACCCACATGGCGGCGGGCAGCATCCAGGGCAGGGGGAAGAACGGAAGGTCGGCCAGCAGGCAGCCGAGCAGCACGATCACCAGCCGCTCGGGACGCTCGATCAGGCCGCCGTCGCCCGACAGCGCGGTCGCCTCCGCGCGAGCCTTGATGTAGGAGATGACCTGCGAGGAGACCAGGCAGATCATCGTCGCGACCACCAGTTCGGGGCTGTCCAGGCCGAACGCCGCCCACCACAGCAGCCCGCAGAACACCGCCCCGTCGCTGATCCGGTCGCAGGTGGCATCGAGCACCGCCCCGAACCGGGTGCCGCCGCCACGCTGGCGGGCCATCGCCCCGTCGAGCATGTCGGCCAGCACGAAGAACCCGACCACCAGGGCGCCGGCGAACAGCTGCCCCATCGGGAACAGGGTCAGCGCACCCAGCACCGTGCCCGCGGTTCCCAGGATCGTCACGCTGTCGGGGGTCAGCCCCAGCCGTAACGCACCTCTGGCGAGGGGCCGCGCCAACTTCGCGTACGCGGCCCGCGTCATCAGATAGAAGTCACTCACGGCTGCTTGTCCCATTCGGTGGCCAGCAGGGCGCGGGTGTCGCGCAGCAGCTGCGGGATCACCTTGGAATCGCCGATGACGGTGATGAAGTTGGCGTCGCCGCCCCAGCGTGGGACCACGTGCATGTGCAGGTGCTCGGACAGCGAGCCTCCGGCCGACGTGCCGAGGTTGAGGCCCACGTTGAAGCCGTGCGGCCGCGAGACGGCCTTCATCACCCGGATCGCTTTCTGCGTGAACGCCATCAGCTCGCAGCTCTCGGCGTCGGTGAGGTTCTCCAGCTCCGCCACCCGGCGGTAGGGCACCACCATCAGGTGCCCCGGGTTGTAGGGGTACAGGTTGAGCACGGCGTACACCAGCTGCCCGCGCGCCACCACCAACCCGTCCTCGTCGGACATGTTGGGGATGTCGGTGAACGGCTCGGAAGACGCGGCCGAGCCGGCCTTCACCGCGTCGGCGATGTAGGTCATGCGGTGTGGCGTCCACAACCGCTGCAGGTGGTCCGGCTCGCCGACACCCCGGTCTACGATCCTGTCCTCCGGATCCACGTCACCCCTTGTCTGCGTGCGCGTCGACGGCGACGAGTTCGGCAGTCGGCGTGGCGTTCTCACGGCGCTGCACCCAGTCCACGATCGCGTCGACGGCCGTGTCGACCGGCACGCCGTTGATCTGTGTCCGGTCCCCGAACCGGAAACTGACCGCCTCCGCCTCCAGATCGCGGTCACCGGCCAGCAGCATGA
>CAXEZH010000080.1:0-16870 GCA_964000695.1 uncultured Mycolicibacterium sp.
CGGGCCAGCAGCGCGCCGCACAGCGGACCGGCCCACATCGAGGACAGGTCGGCCACCAACAGATCGGCCACCAACAGATCGGCCGTTGCCGGGCGAGCTCGCCGATCGCCGATGCGGCGCAATCGTATCGGGCTGGGTCGAGTCTCACCGAGTACCCCGACGGGCAGCCCGAGCAGCCGTGCCCGCTCGGCGAATGCCGACACCCCGAGGCGGCGGACACCATGCCGAACCGCCGGCCACGGGTCGGCGCCGATGCCGTCGCGCTCGACCAGGGCGGGCACCGCATCGATGTCGTCGGGGCGAGACAGCGTCAACGCGCACCACCCGTCGCGGCCGGGCAGCAGTCGCGTGGCGCCCCCGGCGGAAACCTGTCCGCCGGCGGTCAGGCCCAGCATGGCGGCGCGTCCGCCCAGCAACTCCTGGACGTCGATGTCGATGCCCAGCTCGGCGGCGATGTCGCGTGCGACCCCGCCCGCGTGCTGGAGCACGGCTGTCGGCACTGTCACGGGCGTCACCACCCCATTGTGGCCGCCGCCGTCCGCACTCAGAACATCAGCGCGGTGAAGCGCCAGTCCAGCACTTGTCGGTCGTCCCCGCTGTCGGCGGCGGCGAACACCACCGAACGCAGCCGCAGCAAGCCGCCATGCCCGTCGGGTCGCGGCTGCGCGTGTTCGATGTGCAGCTCGCTGTAGACGGTGTCGCCCTCGTGCACCGGCCCGGTGTGATCGCAGGACTGCCAGCCCAGCACGGTCACCAGGTTGGGGAGCAACCTGGTGGCCTGCGCCAGCGCCAGGCCGATCGTGTGCCCGCCGTAGACCAGCCGGCGGCCTCCGGCGCGCGAATCATGATGAGTGGCAGCGATGTTCAACGTGAGTCGGGCCAGCTCGGGTGCGCCGCTGACGACGTCGGCGGTGCTGCACAGCACCGTGCCGGCCGACACGGCGTCGAAGTGGTCGCCCCGCACCCGCGTCCGGTAGGCCGCCGCGTCCCAGTCCGCCGTGGGCTCAGCCTGCGGCGGGACGCCGACGCCGATGCCGCCCAGGTCGTCGCGGTGCCCGGTCTCGACCCCGTCACCGCTGCACGGCAGCATTGCGCACCGGTAGAAGTCCAGCACCAGCCGCCCTACGCCGTCGATCGTGGTCATCCGCAGGGCGGCCAGACCGGTGGGTGCTCGACCCGGCTTCGCCGTGTTCTGCCGCAAGCCGACCACCTCGGTCCTGGTGAACAGCGTGTCGCCGATGACCGGGAACCGGTGAAATGTCAGACCTCGGTAGAACAGGTTGGCCTTGACCCGCTGGGTCACCACCGTGGACTGCCCGATCGCCACGTCGCAGACGAGCGCCGGATGCGCCAGCGGCGCGGTGGCACCCACGACGGCGGTCGCGAGTTCCGCGTCGAGGGCCAACCTCAGCCGGTCCCCGACGATCGCCTGGTGCGTGGCCGCCACACCCGCGGTGAGAGTCATCGACGGGGCGGTGTCGAACACCTGGCCCACGGACAGGTCGTCGAAGAACGGGCCACCCGCAATTTGGCCGGACAAAGTCACAGCGGGCATGCTGGCACCACGTTCCGAGCTGTGTCAACATGGCGTGCACGCCGAGCGCGAAATGGCCGTACCAATCGGCTGGAGGAGGAGGTTGCGTGAGCGACGGACTGACCGACGAAGAGGTCATGCTGGTCGACACGGTGCGGGCGTTCGTCGATCGCGACGTCAAGCCCGAGGTCCGCGACATCGAACACGCCAACACCTACCCCGAGGCGTGGATCGAGCAGATGAAGCAACTGGGTATCTATGGCCTGGCGGTCCCCGAGGAGTACGGCGGCACCCCCGTCTCGACGCGGTGCTATGTGCACGTCACCCAGGAACTGGCCCGGGGCTGGATGAGTCTGGCCGGCGCGATGGGCGGCCACACCGTGGTGGCAAAGCTGCTGGCCCTGTTCGGCACCGATGCCCAGAAGCAGCGCTACCTGCCTGAACTGGCCACCGGTGACACGCGGGCCACCATGGCTCTGACCGAACCCGGTGGCGGCTCGGACCTGCAGAACATGGCCACAGTGGGCCGCCGGGACGGCGACGATCTGCTGATCAACGGCGCGAAAACGTGGATCTCGAATGCCCGCCGGTCCGGGCTCATCGCACTGTTGTGCAAGACCGATCCGCACGCCACGCCCCGGCACGCCGGCATCTCGGTCGTCCTGGTGGAGAACCCGACCTCAGGGCTGACGGTGTCGCGCGACCTGCCCAAGCTGGGCTACAAGGGCGTCGAGTCGTGTGAGCTGAGCTTCGAGGACTGCCGCGTGCCGGCGTCGGCGATTCTGGGCGACGTGCCCGGTCGCGGATTCGCCCAGATGATGAAAGGCCTGGAAACCGGCCGTATCCAGGTGGCCGCCCGCGCCCTGGGTGTCGCGTCCGCGGCGCTGCAGGATGCCCTGGACTACGCGCAGAGCCGGGAGAGCTTCGGGCAGCCGATCTGGAAACACCAGGCCGTCGGCCACTACCTCGCCGACATGGCGACCAAACTGACCGCGGCCCGTCAGCTGACCCTGCATGCCGCCGACCGGTACGACGACGGCCGGCGCGCCGACATGGAGGCCGGAATGGCCAAGCTGTTCGCCTCCGAGGTGGCGATGGAGATCGCGTTGAACGCGGTCCGCATCCACGGTGGGTACGGATACTCCACGGAGTTCGACGTCGAGCGGTACTTCCGCGACGCCCCTTTGATGATCGTCGGCGAGGGCACCAACGAGATCCAGCGCAACGTCATCGCCGGCCAGCTGGTGGCCCGCGGCGGCATCTGATGGTGGCCACGACCCGGGCCCCCGCGTATCAGGTTCTGCGGGAAGAACTCCGAGCCGACATTGCGGCGGGACGCTACCCGGACGGCACCCGGTTGCCGACCGAGTCCGAACTGGTTGCCCGCCACGGGTTGTCGCGCCAGACGGTCCGCCGCGCGTTCCAGGACCTGGTCGCCGAGGGAGTGGTGTTCCGAGTGCCGGGACGCGGTAGCTACGCCGGCGGACAAGGGAGACGGTATCTGCGCCAGCTGGGGTCGATCGAGGACCTGATGAGCCTGTCGCAGGACACCACGATGGAGGTGCTCGAAGGTCTGCACCGCCGGGTGGACATCGAGGCCGCGAGCCGACTGCGCCTGGACGGCGACGTCGTCTACACGGTGGTGTTCCGCCGGCTGCACGCCGGCGTCGCATTCGGCCACACCGTCGTCCACCTGCCCCCGGCGGTGGCCGAAACCGTCTTCGGCTCACCGCACCTGGTGACCGGTGCGACGAGCACCCACACCGTGATCGGGCTGCTCGAGTCGTGCTCACCGGTGCCGATCGCCGAGGCCGCGCAGTCGATCACCGTCTCGGCGGCCACCGACGCGGCGGCGGCCGCGGTGGGCTGCGAACCCGGCCACCCGATGCTGCGCGTAGACCGGCTCTACACCGACAGTGCCGGGCGGGCAATGGAATTGGCGGTCAGCCAGTTCCTGCCGGAGCAGTACACCTACCGGGTGACGCTGCGCAGGTCAGGCTGATTCAGCGCTGCGCCGCGACGCTGCCCAGGATGGCCAGCGCATCGGCATCCGGACCTCCCGGTTCCGCGTCGTACACCACGAGTTCCTGGCCGGGGGCGGACCGCACATCGAACGTCTGCATCGTCAGCGTGAGCGTACCGACTTCGGGGTGATGGAACCTCTTCACACTGGCGCTCTTTCGCCGGGCGTCGTGGCGGGCCCACAGCCGGCGGAACTCCTCGCTGGTCGCCAGCAGCTGCGCCAGCACCTCTCGGACGCGCGGGTCATCGGGGTCGGTGCCGTAGGACATCCGGAACCCGGCGACGGCGTCGGCGGCCACCACCGGCCAGTCGGCGTAGAACGTCCGCGAAGCGGGCTCGGTGAACACCAGCAGCATCAGATTGCCGACGGCCTCGAACCCGCCGAACAGCGCAGCGGCCAGTGCATTGGCAGCCAACACGTCGAAGGCCCGGTTGTAGACCAGTGCGGGGTTGTCGGGCCACGCCTGCATCAGGCGCAGCAGTGACGGGTCGACGGTGCCGGACACCGGGCCGCCACCCGGCCGTGGTGTCAGCCCGGCCAGCCCGAACAGGTGCCGCCGGCCGTCGGCGTCGAGGCGCAGCGACGCCGCCAGCGCCTCGAGGACCTGTACCGACGGTGAGCGTTCGCGACCCTGTTCCAGACGGGTGTAGTAGTCCACGCTGACACCGGCCAGCAGCGCCACCTCCTCGCGACGCAGGCCAGGGACCCGTCGCTGCCCGGTGCCGGGCAGGCCGACGTCGGCCGGCGCGACCGCGGCCCGCCGGTTGCGCAGGTAGTCCCCGAGGTCACCCACACCGCCAGCATAGGAGCGCCACCGCTGTGCCGGCTGGGTGCAACGCACCCTGGTTGAGCCGGCCTCGGTTGTCGAAGCTGGAAGCATGACCGAATCGAAGATCGTCCTCGTCACCGGAGCCAGCAGCGGAATCGGTGCAGCCGTCGCCGCGCGGCTCGCCGCAGAGGGGCACCATGTCGTCGCCGGCGCACGACGCACCGACCGGCTGACCGATCTGGCCCGCGCGGTCGGGCGCGCCGGCGGCAGCATCGAGACACGTCGGCTCGACATCACCGACCTGGCGGACGTGACGGCATTCGTCGACGCCGCCGTCGCGGCACACGGCCGGGTGGACGTCATCGTCAACAACGCCGGCGTGATGCCGCTGTCACGGCTGGACGCCCTGCTCGTGGAGCAGTGGAACTGGATGATCGACGTGAATGTGCGCGGCCTGCTGCACGGCATCGCCGCCACCCTCCCCCACTTCCAACGCCAGGGCGCAGGCCACGTCATCACCGTCGCGTCGGTCGGCGCGCACGAGGTCGTCCCCACCTCGGCGGTCTATTCGGCGACCAAGCACGCGGCGTGGGCGATCACCGAGGGCCTGCGTCTGGAGTCCGACCCGGCGATCCGGGTGACCACCGTGTCGCCCGGCGTCGTCGAATCCGAACTGGCGCAGACGATCACCGATCCGACGGCGAGCGCGGCGATGCGTGACTACCGGGCTGCGGCGATCTCCCCGGACGCCATCGCCGCCGCGGTCGCGTTCGCCATCGCCCAGCCGGCCGACGTGGACGTCAACGAGATGATCATCCGGCCGGCCCGTCAGCGGTGACCTCGTCGACCAGCCCCCACCGCAGTGCCTGTCGCGCGTCGATGAGAGCCCCGGTCAGGAACAGATAGGCGGTGCGCCACCGCCCGATTCGGCGGGTGATGCTGACGGTCCCGCCGGCACCCGGGATGAGCCCGAGCTCGAGCTCGGGCAGCCCCATCCGTGTCTGCGGGTCGGCGCTCACCCGACCGCAGAATGCCGCCATCTCCAGACCGCTGCCGAGCACCTGCCCGTGTACCTCCGCGCGGAGCCGCTGACCGAGGCGGCCGCGCAGTTCGTCCAGCGCCAGCGCGGGGCTGTGGCGGGTGCGGGCCAGGTGCGCGGCGGCCGGGTCGCTGAACGTGCCGAACTCGTCGAGGTCCCCGCCACTGCAGAACGACGGGCCGGTTCCGGCGAGCACGACCTCGGTGACGGTCGGGTCCAGCCTCGCGACGGTGAGGGCGTCGAGCAACGCCGCCCGTGCTCCGGTGGTGAACGCGTTGTGCCGGCGCGGCCGGTTGAACCGGATGCGCAGCGTGTCCGCGGCGCGGTCGGCCAACACCGGATCCGGTTCACCGGGAACCGTTCTGGGTCCGCGCCGGTGCAGCCAGGCGGCGAACTCGGCGCCACTTTGCAGCGTGGAGTAGGCCAGCGACTCGGTGATCACCCCGGCGAAGGCGGGCGCCGAGACGTCCACCGCCCGCAACACGTCGTCCCCGGTCGCCGCGGCCACCGGCCAGGTGCTGCACCGTTGCTGCAGGTCGGCGAGGACGTCGGGCACGGAGTCGACGCACACCGTGCGGGGATCGTCGCTCGAGTGCTCGATCAGCGTGAAACTGGCGCGCTGCAACCAGTATTCGGCGTGGGCCGAGTCGAGGTCGCCGACTGCGACCACGACACCCGACGGGCCCGCGTCCTCGAGCGACGGGGGCTCCGACAGGTCGGCGACATGCATCAGCGCGAGTATCTCGCGATCAGTTCCTGCTTGTACAGCTTGCCGGTGTCGGTGCGGGGCAGCTGCGCCTCGAACGATATCGATCGTGGGCACTTGTAGTGCGCGAGGCGATCGCGCAGCCAGGCCAGGAGTTCGTCGGCGAATTCCGGTGTGGCGTCGGCGGGGTCGACGGTCTGCACGACCGCCTTGACGCGTTGACCCATTTCGTCGTCCGGCACGCCGAACACCGCGGCATCCATCACCTTCGGATGGGTCACCAGAAGGTTCTCCGCCTCCTGCGGATAGATGTTCACCCCGCCGGAGATGATCATGTGATGCCGGCGGTCGGTGAGGTACAGGTAGCCCTCCTCGTCGACGTAACCGATGTCGCCGACGGTCTTCCAGCCGCTGGCGTGTCGCGACGACGCGGTCTTGTCGGGGTCGTTGAGGTACTCGAAGTCGAAGCCGCCCTCGAAGTAGATCTCGCCGGGCTCACCGGGCAGCAACTCGGCGCCGTCTTCGCCGACGATGTGCACCGCACCGGCCAGCGGACGACCGACCGAGCCCGGGTGAGTGAGCCACTCCTCGGCGGTGATCAGCGTCGAGCCGTGCGCTTCGGACGAGGCGTAGTACTCGTCGACGATCGGGCCCCACCAGTCGATCATCTGCTTCTTGATCTCCACCGGGCACGGCGCCGCGGCATGCATGACCCGCTCCAGGCTCGACACGTCGTAGCCCTCGCGTACCTCGGCGGGGAGTTTGAGCATGCGGGTGAACATCACCGGGACGAACTGGCCGTGGGTGACGCGGTGTTTGGCGATCGCATCCAGGGCGCCCTCGGCGTCGAACTTCTCCATCACCACCGTGGTGATGCCGCCTGCCTGGGTCTGCATCGACCACACCGAGGGAGCGGTGTGATAGAGCGGTGCGGGACTCAGGTACACCGTGTCGGGATGCATCCAGAACGACACCAGTGCGGCCATCAGCCCCGGCGCCTCGGACGGCGGCACGTGCGGCAGCTCGCGTTTGATGCCTTTGGGGCGTCCGGTCGTGCCCGAGGAGTACTGCAGCAGATCGCCCTCGATCTCGTCGTCGATCGGGGTGTCCGGTTGGTCGGCCACGCATTCGGGGTAGCTCGACCATCCCTCCAGGGCGCCGTCGGCGATCAGCAGCAGCGGCGGCAGGCCGTTGGGCAGTTCGTCGGCCAGACCCGCCAGGGTGTCGGTCAGCTTGGCGGATCCGACGATCGCCTTCGCGGCGCTGTTGTCGATGATGTAGGCCGCCTCGGCCGCGGTCAGGTGCGTGTTGATCGGCACGTAGTACAGGCCCGCGCGGCGGGCGGCCCACATGACCGCGTGCATGTGGGCGTTGTTCTCCATCAGGATCGCGACCGCGTCGCCCTCGACCAGTCCGGCCATGCGGAACAGGTGCGCCAGGCGGTTGGCCCGGGCCTCCAGTTCACCGAAGGTCACTACGGTCCCGGAGGGATACATGATGACGGCGGGCTTGTCGGGGGGGGCAACGGCAGTGTCGCGAATCTGCATGCGGTGAGGATACTTCGCCGGACTTGACAGGTGTCAAGCAGTGGGCGCGCCGAGCCGGCGATCACCTCCGCATGGGGTGCGAACCTCAGCCAACTGCGTGTGCCGACGAGCACCACGCGTGTCCTTCCGATGCGTCGCCACCGGAACAGAAGCGTTCACTCGGAGGCCGCGACAGTACTCAACACGTACGCCCGCGACGGCGCGTGGCCGTGCAGACCCGCGCGCTCGCGGGGCCGACAGACCGACGGCTCGCAGGCCTTGTCAGGCCTCGTCGAGGCGGTGCTTGAGCGCGTCGAACTCGTCTTTGATGCTGGTGGGCAGCTTCTCGCCGACGAACTCGAACCATTCCTCGATCAGCGGCAGCTCGTTGCGCCACTCGTCGGGGACCACCTTCAGCGCCTCGTCGACATCGGCGGCGTCGACGTCGAGTCCATCGAGATCCAGATCGGCGGCGGTGGGCACGATGCCGATCGGCGTGCTCTTACCGTCGGCCGTGTGCTCGATGCGCTCGATGGCCCACTTCAGCACGCGGCTGTTCTCGCCGAAGCCGGGCCACAGGAACCGGCCGTCGTCGCCGCGGCGGAACCAGTTGACGAAGAACACCCTGGGCAGCTTGGACTCGTCGGCCTGTTTGCCGATGTTGATCCAGTGCTGGAAGTAGTCACCGACGTTGTAGCCCATGAACGGCAGCATCGCCATCGGGTCGCGGCGCACGGTGCCGACCTTGCCCTCGGCCGCGGCGGTCTGCTCGCTGCCCAGTGTGGCCCCGATGAACACCCCGTGCTGCCAGTCGCGGGCCTCGGTGATCAGCGGGACAGTGGTCTTGCGGCGACCGCCGAACAGGATCGCCGAGATCGGCACGCCCTGCGGGTCGTCCCATTCCGGCGCCAACGTGGGGCACTGCGAGATCGGTGTGCAGTAGCGCGAATTCGGGTGCGCCGCCTTGGTTTCCGTCTCCCGCAGGATGTAGTCGTTGCCCTTCCAGTCGATCAGGTGGTCGGGCTCGCCCTCCAGGCCTTCCCACCACACGTCACCGTCGTCGGTCTTGGCGACGTTGGTGAACACGGTGTTGCCGGCGGCGATGGTCTTCATGGCGTTGGGGTTGGAGTCCCAGTTGGTGCCCGGCGCGACACCGAAGAACCCGAACTCGGGGTTGGTCGCGTAGAGGCGGCCGTCCTTGCCGAAGCGCATCCAGGCGATGTCGTCACCGACGGTCTCCGCGCGCCAGCCCGGAATGGTCGGCTGCAGCATCGCGAGGTTGGTCTTGCCGCAGGCCGACGGGAACGCCGCGGCGATGTAGTACGCCTTGTTCTCCGGGGAGATCAGCTTGAGGATCAGCATGTGCTCGGCCAGCCAGCCCTCGTCGTGCGCCATCGCCGACGCGATGCGCAGCGAGTAGCACTTCTTACCCAGCAGCGCGTTGCCGCCGTAGCCGGAACCGAAGCTCCAGATCTCGCGGGTCTCGGGGAAGTGGGTGATGTATTTGGTGTCGTTGCAGGGCCATGGCACGTCCTTCTCGCCCGGCTCCAGCGGGGCGCCGATGGAATGCAGCGCCTTGACGAAGAAGCCGTCGGTGCCCATCTTGTCCAGTGCGGCCTTACCCATCCGGGTCATCGTGCGCATCGAGACCACGACGTACTCCGAGTCGGTGATCTCGACGCCCAGCTTGGGATCCTCGGCCTCGAGCGGACCCATGCAGAACGGGACCACCCACATCGTGCGGCCCCGCATGCTGCCGCGATACAGGTCGGTCATGAGACCGCGCATCTCGGCGGGGTCCATCCAGTTGTTCGTCGGGCCGGCGTCGATTTCGCGCTGTGAACAGATGAAGGTGCGCGACTCGACGCGCGCCACGTCGGACGGATCGGACAGCGCCAGGTACGAGTTGGGCTTCTTCTCGGGGTTGAGCTTCTGGAACGTGCCCGCCTCGACCAGCTGGTCGCACAGGGCCTGGTTCTCCTCGTCGGACCCGTCGGCCCAGGCGACGCGGTCGGGCTGAGTCAGCTCCGCGACCTCCCGCACCCAGGCCAGCAGCCCCTCATGCTTCGTCGGTGCGGAATCCAGACCTGGGATGGTCGCTGCGGTCATGCTGTGTCGTCTCCTGCATCGTCTTGCGAGATGTCTGCCGGGACGCAGCTGCGCGATCCAAGGCCGTGGGCCCGAAATCGGTAGCAGCCAGCGCCGCCCCTGGTATCGAGGTTAACGCGGGTGACATACCCGCGGGAATTCAGGACTATGTCCGTTCACTCACAGGAACGATTCAGATGCCCTCCACCGGGCGTGCTACCGATCGGTAACAAGTGTGCGCGTCGGATTCGGTTCCCGCAAACCGTCCCGTACGGCGGTCAACGCCCGCGCCAGCCCGGGTTCACTGGCCTCTCGGAGCGCCTGGGCGCGGCGTGCGGCGAGAACGTGGCCGCGCAGCTGCGCGTCGCACTCAGCGACGCGCTCGGCCATGCCGGCGCGCTGGGCCAGCCGGGCGGTGGTGACCGCCGCCTCGGCGGCCAACAGCCGCGACGCGATCCGCTCGTCGAGCGCCGCGCGGACCGTGCCAGTCGCCTCCCCGATCCACTGGGCCAGAACCGCGCGTCGATACAGCAGCGCCCGCGCGGCCACCACCCACAGCGTCAAGGCGAGCCCGACCGCCGCCCCTACCAGCGCCCCGGCCACGGTCAGCCCGGGCGCGAGGCCGGTGACCCAGCGCGCCACCACCAGGCCGGCACCGAATCCGAAGCCGGCCCCGAGCACCGTCGTCACACGCGACTCCAGACGCCGCTGCCGCAGCGGCGGATCCCCGAAACACACCTCGGCCACCGCCGACGGCTCCGGCAGGCTCGCGCCGAGCTCGCTCGCCAGGTCCTGCAACCGCAGCGATACCTGCTCGTCGACCTCGGCGATCACCTCGCCGCATCGTCGGCGCACGCGCTCCTCGATCTCCGCGACCATGGTCGTCTCGGCCGCGGCCCCCAAGAGTTCGGTGCGCAGCGTCACGCACCGTTGCCGCGCGGCCGAGGCCAACTCCAGCCGGGCGCGCTGCATCGGGTGGCGCACGGACACCGCCCCCGATGGAAGATGGTTGCGCACCAACGTATCCCGGTGTGCGCGCAGCGTGCTCACCCGGGCAAGGTGCCCGGAGTCCGCGGCGTGCATCCCGGTGAGCGCCGCGCCGAGGTGGGCTTCCCAGCGGCGCAGCGTGTTGCGTCGCGCGAGGTCGGGGTCGGACAGCGCGGCGGTGAGCGCAGCGACGACGTCATCGACCGCAGGCTCGCCGAGCCGCGGCGCGGCGGCGGCCGTCACCCAGCGCACCGACGCGAATCGGGCCGCACAGGAGGCCAGCCGCTGCCGGCTGGTGGCCAGCACGCCGCGCCAGTCGCGGTGGTCGTCGATCTTGGTGAGCACCGCGATCACCGCATCGGTCGACCGGCAGGCCGACACGGCCAGCGCGCAGTCCGACTCGGTAACCGGCGCGACCGCCGAGACGACGAAGACGACGATGTCGGGGCCGGGGGCGTTGCGCGTGGCCGCCGGGTCGGCGGTGTCGACCACCGTCACCCCGGGCATCCGGTCGCGCAGACACGCGGCCACGCTGCTGACCCCCGCCCGCGGCGGCCCGGTGACGTGCACCACCGCCGTCACCGGACGCGGTCCAACAGGCGCAGCGAGCCCCGCACGATGTCGTCCGCGCAGCGCTGATGCAGCGGGCTCACCGGCCCCTGGCCGTAGCTACGCCAACGCAGCGCCCGCTTCAGGTGATCCTCCGGGCTGTCCCCGCCGGCGACGGTGCCCCCGCTGGCCTCGACGACGTCGACGGCGGCGGCGCTCACCGCGAGCACCGTGTCGTCCGCGCAGCAGAATGCCGCGAGCTGCTCGTCACCGCTGCACGCGGCGAGGATGCGCAGTTCGACCAGCGCGGCAGCGATCCGATGATGGCGGACCGGCGCCGCCGCGGCCGTCAGCCGGTCCAGGACTCGGTCGACCTGGCTGAGCTCCCGCAACCGCTGCGCCACCGGCCCGGCCGCAGCACCCTCGGCCACGGCGAGGATGGCGTGCGCCAGCCCGAACCGGTCCAGCGTGACCAGCAGCCGCGATCGCACCTCACCCGGCACGTCGTGCGGTGCCGCGACGAACGCGTCGGTGGACGTCATGTCGGCCGCGCAGCGCGCCAGTACACGCAACGCCGCCAGCTCCTCGTCGCCCAGCGCGACGTCGGCGAGCGGGGCGACCATCGGCACGACGGGCAGCCCGAGTTCCGCGGCCAACCGGGCGGCCATGCGCTCCGCCCCGGCCAACGGCCCGCCCGGGTCGGCGCCGGCCAGGTCCGCCTTGTTCAGCACCACCACGGCGGGCACCGAACTGTCCCGAAGCGCCCACTCGTCCTCCGGCTTGAGCGCCTCGGCGATGACCCGCACGTGCACGTCGGCGCCGTCCACGTCGCGGGTGATCATGTGCCCGGCACCGGAGAGCGCGGCGGCGACACTGCTCGGGCCCACCCCTTGCCGGCCGGTCACCGCTACCCTGACAGCAGCGCGCACGCGACGCTCGACGGCGCCCAACCGCCCGTCGCACGTCTGCGCCGCATACCGCGCCAGCACATCAGCGAAGATGTGCCGCCCCCGGTCAGGGCTGGAGAATGTCCAGCTCATGCACAGGAATCCTCCCACCACGGACGGACCACCCCGGACACCTTTTTCCGGGCTCGATCCGGTGCTCGCCGGACCGGTTACCAGCGGGTAGGCATGGTAGGCAACTGTTGGGTATCAATCTGTAACACGATGCAGGGAGTCAGGCGTTGATGAGCGACCATGGACGGATGCATGCTCCGGGCCCTGACGTCGCCGATGAGCTGGCGTCGTCCGGGTCCGTCGCCCCTGGTCAGGACACCCCTGCGCATGGTCACCGCCGCGTCACCAGCTTCCGGGCCCGGCGGTCGACGATTTCGGACCGTCAGCAGGCGATCTGGGACGAGCGCTGGCCGCAGCTGGGTACCGAGGCCCGACACGGGGAGTCTCCCGCACCGCGGCTGGACACCGATGCGTGGTTCGGCCGGCAGGCGCCGCTGATCCTGGAGATCGGGTGCGGCACCGGCACCTCGACGCTCGCGATGGCGCAGGCCGAGCCTGACCTCGACGTCGTCGCCGTCGAGGTGTACCGGCGGGGGCTGGCCCAGCTCCTCAGTGCGATCGACCGCGCCGGGGTGACCAACATCCGGCTGGTCCGCGGGGACGGCGTGGACGTGCTGACTCACATGGTCGGGCCGGATTCGCTGACCGGCGTGCGGGTCTTCTTCCCCGACCCGTGGCCCAAGGCCCGGCACCACAAACGGCGTCTGCTGCAGGCGGACACGATGGCGTTGATCGCCGATCGACTACGACCCGGCGGTGTGCTGCATGCCGCGACCGACCATCTCGGTTATGCCGAACACATCGCCGAGGTCGGTGACGCCGAGCCCCGTCTGCGCCGAATTGACCGAGACACCGCCGAGCTGCCCATCTCGGTGGCCCGGCCGGTGACGAAGTACGAGCGTAAAGCGCTGGCCGGCCCGATCGTCACGGAGCTGCTGTGGGAGCGCATCCCGTGAGCGTGACCGAGAACATCCCCGCCGCGCAGGACATGAGCGCGGACGGCGCCGGAGACGACACCGGGGCCCAAGTCGCCCCGACCGCCTCCCGCGTGCTGCTCGTCTGGGACGCCCCAAATCTGGACATGGGGCTCGGCTCGATTCTGGGTGGTCGGCCCACCGCGGCGCACCGGCCACGTTTCGACGCGCTGGGCCGTTGGCTGCTGGCGCGCACCGCTGACCTGTCCGCGCAACACGCGCAGGCCGGCAGCACCGTGGCGCTGGAGCCGGAGGCCACGGTGTTCACCAACATCGCGCCTGGCAGCGCGGACGTAGTGCGGCCCTGGGTGGAGGCGTTGCGCAACGTCGGCTTCGCCGTGTTCGCCAAGCCCAAGATCGACGACGACAGCGATGTGGACTCCGACATGCTCGAGCACATCGCGTTGCGTCGCGCCGAGGGATTGGCCGCCGTGTTGGTCGCCTCGGCGGACGGTCAGGCGTTCAAACAGCCGCTGGAGAACCTGGCTGAAGAAGGCGTCGAGGTTCAGGTCCTCGGATTTCGCGAACATGCCAGTTGGGCGCTAGCGTCGGATACCTTGGAGTTCGTCGATCTCGAGGACATCGACGGTGTCTTCCGGGAGCCGCTACCGCGAATCGGCCTCGATTCGCTACCTGAGCAGGGCGCATGGCTGCAGCCATTCCGGCCGCTGTCCTCGCTACTGGCCTCGCGTGTGTAGAACAAGATGAAACCAGACATTTCTACCGTGCGCAGGTCGACGGTGATGTTCAAGACCAATAGGAGCTAACGTGTTCGCCTGGTGGGGTCGAACGGTGTACCAGTACCGATACATCGTCATCGGTGTCATGGTGGCACTGTGCCTGGGCGGCGGCGTCTACGGCATCAGCCTGGGACAGCACGTCACACAGAGCGGTTTTTACGACGAGGGCAGTGAATCAGTTCACGCGTCCCTGGTGTCCGACGAGGCCTACGGCCGTGACCGGACCAGCCACGTGGTGGCCATCCTCACTCCGCCCGACGGTGAGAAGGTCACCGATCCGCAGTGGATGGAGAAGGTCTCCGGCGAGCTGAACGACCTGGTCGAAGAGCATCCGGACCAGATCGTCAGCTGGGTCGGGTGGCTGCGGGCCCCCGACACCGACTCTGCCCAAGTTCAGCAGATGAAGACCGCCGACGATTCCAAGACCTTCATCAGCATCCCGCTCAAGGGCGATGACGACGACACCATCCTGAAGAACTACCAGGCCATCGAACCGGATCTGAAGAAGGTCAACGACGGCGACATCCAACTCGCCGGGCTCAACCCGCTGGCCAGCGAACTGACCGGCACCATCGGCGAGGACCAGAAGCGCGCCGAGGTGGCCGCCATCCCACTGGTCGCGGTGGTGCTGTTCTTCGTCTTCGGCGGTGTGGTGGCGGCCAGCTTGCCGGCCATCATCGGCGGCCTGACGATCGCCGGCGCCCTGGGTGTGATGCGCTTCGCCGCCGAATTCATGCCCGTGCACTTCTTCGCCCAGCCGGTCGTGACGCTGATCGGCCTCGGCATCGCGATCGACTACGGCCTGTTCATCGTCAGCCGCTTCCGCGAGGAGATCGCGGAGGGCTACGACACCGAAGCCGCGGTGCGCCGCACCATCATGACGTCCGGCCGCACGGTGATGTTCTCCGCGGTGATCATCGTCGCGTCGTCGCTGCCGCTGCTGTTGTTCCCCCAGGGCTTCCTGAAGTCGATCACCTACGCGATCATCGCCTCCGTCATGCTGGCGTCGATCCTGTCGATCACCGTGCTGGCGGCGACGCTGGGCATCCTGGGCCGCAACGTCGACGCACTCGGAGTGCGCACGTTGCTGCGCGTGCCGTTCTTCCGCAACTGGAAGCCGATGAACTGGTGGCTGAACTGGCTGGCCGACCGGTTGCAGAAGACCAAGACCCGCGAGGAGGTCGAGAAGGGCTTCTGGGGCCGGCTGGTCAACGTCGTGATGAAGCGGCCGATCGCCTTCGCCGCGCCGATCCTGATCGTGATGATCCTGCTGGTGATTCCGCTGGGGCAGCTGTCTCTCGGCGGCATCAGCGAGAAGTACCTGCCCCCGGACAACTCGGTCCGGTTGGCGCAGGAGAACTTCGATCAGAGCTTCCCGGGCTTCCGCACCGAACCGCTGACGCTGGTGGTCGAGCGCGACGACGGTGAGCCCGTCACCGACCAGCAGATGGCCGAGATCCGGTCGAAGGCGATGAACATCAGCGGCTTCACCGATCCGGACAACGACCCGACGAAGATGTGGCAGGAACGATCCGTCCAGGAGGGCGGTTCGGAGGACCCGTCGGTGCGGGTGATCCAGAACGGTCTGGTGAACCGCAACGACGCGGCCGAGAAGATCGACGAGCTGCGGTCCATCAGTCCACCGCGCGGCATCACGCTGTCGGTGGGCGGCACGCCGGCGCTGGAACAGGACAGCATCCACAGCCTGTTCGACAAGCTGCCGCTGATGGTGACGGTGCTGATCGTCACGACGACGATCCTGATGTTCCTGGCGTTCGGGTCGGTGGTGTTGCCGATCAAGGCCGCGTTGATGAGCGCGTTGACCCTCGGCTCGACGATGGGCATCTTGACCTGGATGTTCGTCGAAGGCCACGGGTCCGGGCTGATGAACTACACCCCGCAGCCGCTGATGGCGCCGATGATCGGTCTGATCATCGCGGTGATCTGGGGTCTGTCCACCGACTACGAGGTGTTCCTGGTTTCCCGAATGGTGGAGGCTCGCGAACGCGGCATGTCGACCGCCGAGGCGATCCGCATCGGCACCGCCACCACCGGGCGTCTCATCACCGGCGCCGCGCTGGTGCTGGCGGTGGTCGCCGGCGCATTCGTGTTCTCCGACCTGGTGATGATGAAGTACCTGGCGTTCGGTCTGCTGATCGCGCTGCTGTTGGACGCGACGATCATCCGGATGTTCCTCGTGCCGGCGATCATGAAGCTGCTCGGCGACGACTGCTGGTGGGCGCCGCGCTGGATGAAGCGCCTGCAGGACCGGCTCGGCCTCGGCGAGACCGAGCTGCCCGACGAGCGCAAACGTCCGTCGGTGCGGGAGTCCGGCGAGCCCAGCGAGCCGGCGCAGCCGGCCCACCCCGAGGCGCTGGTCGGTGCCGGGGGCCCGCCGGTGGCCGTGTCGGGCCGCGTGCAACCCCACGACCCGACGCACCCGGGCCCGGGCGTTCCCGGACGTGGGGCGCCCCCGCGGCCCAGCGGTCCGTCAGCCGCAGGCACCAGCCGGCTGCCGAGCGCCCCGCCGCGGCCTGCGCCGGCCGAGGAACCGCAGACCACCCGGCTGTCCATTGCCAAGGACGCCGTGCGCAACGCGGTCACCAACGCCACGGCGGTCACGCAGCGCACTCCGCGGGCGACACCCCCGCCGGCCCCCAAGCGGGAAGACCGCGAGATCGAGTCCTGGCTCGGCGACCTGCGGGGCACCGGAGCAGCTCCGGTCGCGCCGCAACCCAAGCCGCCGTCAGCGGAGTCGACCCGGGCGATGCCCGAGCCCGGCGGTAACGAGCCGACGACCGCGATCCCGGCGCAGCGCGAGCCCCGGCCGCAGGACGACGACTCCGCCGCGGAGACTCGCGCCATTCCGACGGCCCGGCGCGGCGACGCGGAGGCGGCCACCGAGAAGCTGAACAC
>CAXEZH010000081.1:0-14575 GCA_964000695.1 uncultured Mycolicibacterium sp.
AAGTGCTCTGCGACTTCGGGCGCTTCGAGAACGGTGTACAGGCACTGGCCCAAGAGACACAAAATCGAGTCTCAAAACTGAACTGGCCCGAAAAGCGACTCGCGATCGTCGTTGCCGGATTTGACTTCCGCGGACCGCACATAGCTGAGATTTCGAACTTCAACACATCAACTAACACGTCAGACGATCTAAATTCGTTTCGGATCAGAACCGGCCACCTGCGGCCGCATCCTCACGCGAATCAAGTCCATTCAGTTGGCGTTCCCCTGAAGGATTTTGAGAGCCGACTGCTTCGGGAACGGGTGCCTCGGGTGCTCCGCAGGAAGGATGGCCTTAATCGCGCCATCAAGCTGATGGTGGAGAACCAGCGCCGCGTTCACCGCTACAAAGGTGATGTCGCAGGACTTGTAGGTTGCGACGCCCAAGTCATCACTATTCCTCGCATCCAGGATGGAGGCCCGCGAGGGGTTGTGATGAGCAACATGGATGGCACAGACCTATCGCCACGTTCAAGCGGGTTTGTTTACTTCGATCGGAAAGGATTCCAGTACAAGCAAATCGGTCCGCTATCTGCGTCTGGCGGGTTCGTAATAGACAGCCTCCTCGGCGAGGCTAACCCCGACAGTCCAGACGATATGTCGATCTCGTGGCGGTATGTCAAGACGCCTCCTGCCTGGCAGCGACGTAGGGCAGCGAGGGATTCAAGACGGGGGTCCCGAAGTGACTCAACCTGAAGCCCTATACGGGGCCGCCATCAAGATGCCTGACCGCAGCCGCTAATGAGCGCGGTGGGTGAAGGCACTCTTGAATGCCAGTCGGCCCCGCTGAGCGGCAATAACTCAGCGGGGCCGTGATGCGCTACTCGAAGGCGGCGCGGGGGGACAGGTGGACGAGGTCTGTCCCGGTAGGTTGGGTGCCCCCGCGTCTGTCCAATCCCGTAGAAGACCGGGGGCGTGGGCGCGGCATGGCTAGAAGCGCGCCTGGACTTGTCGGTTCATCACGCCGTCAAGTCGTGCTTGGTGCCACCCGCATCCCCGTCACCTGGAATCGGGTGGCAAGTCTTTAGCCTCGATCCACCGATGAATTGGCTGGTCATCGGGTGTCGTAACGAGGAAAGTGCCCTCTGAGCTGTGATGATGAGTGTTCTCTACGCACTTATCTGCACAACTCGGAAAGGCACTTCCGGTGAAAGTGTCCCACAGTTTCGCTGCGTCGTCGGCGGTCTTCGATGATGCCCATCTCGTGTCGTGTGCCGGGCTGGTGCCGGTGATGACGCTGGCTAGCCAGACCGGGCTGTCTGACCTGTTGGCCGACAAGGTTCGTATCGCCGAGCCGCGGATCAAGTCCGGGTCGGCCAACCCGTCACCGAAGCTGACCACGCTGATCGCCGGGATGTGTGCCGGGGCGGACAGTATCGATGACCTCGACAGCCTGCGAGCCGGTGGGATGAAGACGCTCTTCGACGGTGTGTATGCGCCCTCGACGGTCGGAACATTGCTGCGGGAGTTCACCTTCGGGCACGCCCGACAGCTCGAATCAGTCCTGCGCGAGCACCTGGCCGGACTGTGTGATCGGGTCGAATTGCTGCCGGGCAGCGATGGGCGGGCGTTCGTCGAC
The DNA here is from genome assembly GCA_964000695.1 of uncultured Mycolicibacterium sp. GTDB lineage: Bacteria > Actinomycetota > Actinomycetes > Mycobacteriales > Mycobacteriaceae > Mycobacterium. The sequence continues at coordinate 1,618 of CAXEZH010000081.1, forward strand.
ATCGACTCGCTGCTGCGCCCGGTCTACGGCCACGCCAAACAAGGTGCGAGCTACGGGCACACCAAGATCGCCGGGAGACAGATCCTGCGCAAGGGCCTGTCACCGTTGGTGACCACGATCAGCACTGAGCACAGTGCCCCCGTGATCGCTGGGGCCCGGCTGCGGGCGGGCAAAACCAACTCCGGCAAGGGTGCGGCCCGCATGATCGCCCAGGCCGTGGCGACTGCCCGTGCCGCCGGAGTCACCGGCGAGGTTCTGGTCCGCGCGGACTCGGCCTACGGCACCAGCACCGTGGCCAGAGCCTGCCGACGCGCCAGTGCCCGGTTCTCGCTGGTGCTGACCAAATCGGCCCCGGTGGCTGCGGCCATCGCTGCGATCCCCGAGGACGCCTGGACACCGGTGTCCTACCCGGGTGCGGTCCGCGACCCCGACACCGGCGCCTGGATCTCCGATGCCGAGGTCGCCGAAACCCCCTACACCGCCTTCACGTCTACCAAGACCCCGATCACGGCACGGTTGGTCGTACGCCGGGTCAAAGACGCTCGGTTCCCCGATGCGCTGTTCCCGGTGTGGCGGTATCACCCGTTCTTCACCGATTCCGACGAACCCGTCGATGCCGCCGACATCACCCATCGCCGCCACGCCATCATCGAAACTGTCTTCGCCGACCTCATCGACGGACCCCTGGCGCACATGCCCTCGGGTCGCTTCGGCGCGAACTCCGCCTGGATCCTGTGCGCCGCGATCGCCCACAACCTGCTACGCGCCACCGGAATCCTGGCCGGCGGCGCTCACGCGGTCGCCCGCGGTACCACCCTGCGCCGACGCATCATCACCATCCCCGCCCGGCTGGCACGGCCCCAACGCCGACCAATTCTGCACCTACCCAGCCACTGGCCGTGGGCGCAGCACTGGCTCACATTGTGGTGCAACACCATCGGATACAGCCCGCCAGCTGCTGCGGCCCTCTGACCACCCGCCGCGAGGCCCGAACGAACACCACAGGAAAAGCTGGGTAGACCAGCAGCTCCAGGCTGCCCACGAACTGGAGCACGACAGAAATCAGCCCTCAAGAACTTCAACGGAGTCGATCCACGGATCGAGGTTTAGTTGTGCAGTGCGGTGGTGTTCCACCAGCAGTAGCGGGCGGGCTGCCCGGTGAGGCTGTGTGGCCTGCCCCAGATCATCGGCCCGGTCACCTTGAGCTTGCGCCCGTCCTCAAGGGCCACGGTGTCGCCGTGGCGGGGCATTACCGCGGAGTCGGCGGGGACACCGATCAGCCCCTCGGTACTGACCACGTCGCCGCGTGCTGCGGTTCGTTGCACTGACTGGCCACCGAGGATGACGTTCACCGTCCCTACCTCGGTGCCGTTCGCGCCGACACGAATGACGGTGCCGTCCTCGGCGATGGCGTCGCCGTGCTGGTCACGACGCGGTGCCCGGTAGACGGTGGCTAGCATGCCCGCACCCGATACCGATTCAGTGTGAACAGCTCCGAAAGCGTGAAGGTACCCGGCGAGGATCGGAAGCTCACCGACGACGGCCCCTCGGTCTCATCCATGGCCATCTGGCGGGGATGGGACACAAGCCTGACGGCGAGGCACAGGATCACTGCGGCCAGCTCCTCGTTGGGTACACCGTCTGTGAATCCCTCGCCCCGGGTGTAGGCGCGGACTTGGGCGGTGGCCACCTGGATGGCCGCCGCACCCTGCTCCGATGCGACGGCCCTGCCCAGTAGCGCACCAAGGTCAGCGACCGTGGGTGCTGGCATGGGTTACTCCGCGTCGTGCAGTCGGATGATGGACTCGGGATGCAGGAAGGCGAACCCGACTCGGGCGATGGCGCGCACGTCGATGGCGTCCACGTTGACCGCGTCGAAGCGCTTCACTTCGGTGCCCTTGCGCAGCACGGTGATGGTGCGGCTGGCGTCGATGCCCCAGGCGAAGGTTTCGGCGTCAACGTTGGGGTTGGTCAGCACGGGGATACCGGCAATGGTCATGCCGTCCTTGACCAGCTCCAGCAGTGGTTCGTTGGAGCCGGTGGCCTTCTTCAGCTTCGACAGGGCCTCGGCGGTGGCCGGGGCCATGATCCAGGCCGTGACGGTTGCCCCGACGCTCAGTGCGGCGAAGATCGCTTCCACGAACGGGTCCAGGTTGGTGATGCTGGCCCCGGTGTCGACGCTCTGGCTGGCCACCGACAGCAGACCGTCGGGTGTCTTGGCTGCCGCGCCACCGGTGGTGCCGTCGCCGAGGAACGCGGTATCGATGGCGTGGGCGATCTGGTTGGCCAGACCGGCTGCGGCCTGATCAGCGATTGCCGGGTCGGAATCGTCGGTGATCTCGTTGGACAGGCGGGTGATGCCGCCGACCTTGGACGGGGTGACCGAGACTTCACCGGTCGATCCGTCGGTGGCGGTGATCTCTTCCAGCTCGGCCAGCCAGGACACCGCGGGGTCGGCGTTCCACAGCGGGAAGTTGACCTTGACCTTGTCGGTGGTGTGCAGGGTGGTGGCGGCGAAGGCGGTGGACTTGGCCTGAATGGCCTTGTTGAGTAGTTCGCCGAAGTCGGCGGGTGTCCAGGTGTCAGCGACATTGGAGTGCCGTGTGGTCATCAATATCCTTACGATGCAACAGGTTTAGTGATCCACCGGCGCATGGCCTGGCGGCGGGGAACGGGCTCACGGCCCGGGAGTGAGAGGCTGCAGCGCAAGGCATATGTAGCCTCTCTAATTTTATCAGCGGTTTGCGGTGAACAGATTCGACCAAGTCGGCGCAGCAGCAGACTTTCCGGTAATCCCCTGTCCCACTGAGCCGGTCACCTTGCGGGCGGCGTAGTGAGGCCGCTCGGCGAGCAGCGCATCAATGGCCGCGGTGAGCGCTTCGGCGTCGTCGAGGTGCTCGGCGTTAGACGGGAGATCGGCGGGGTCGGCCAGTCGGCCATCGGCGCGGACCAGCTCGGCATGCAGACGTTCGGCGAGCGAGTCGGCGCGGGCTTCGGCGTCACGGGCGCGGGTGCGGTACTTCGCGTTCTTGTCCCGCAAGTCTTTCACCACCGATGCGGGGTAGGTTTCCGGTTCGTCATCGGGCTTTGTGTCGCCGTCTGTCGCATCAGAATCGTCGTCGGGTTCGATTCCCTCGGCAGGCTCGGTGTCGTTCGTATGTGGGGCTTCTGGGGCGGTTTCCGGTGTCGGCATGTGGCTCGTCTCTTCTATCGGTCCTGGATCTGTGTCATGTGTCGGCCCATGATGATGTCGCGGGAGTTCTGGGCGTCGTGGTCGACTTCGGCCAGAATGGCGTCGACCTGAGCGGAGTCATATCCGAGCTTCTCCAGCACCACTCGGCGCGGCAGGAGGCCAGCCGCATACATCTTCTGGGACCAGTCGGCTTCGGCGGCGATGCTGCGGGCGGCGGGGTCTTGCCAGCGGACCCGCGCCGTCACCGTGGCGGGGTCGACGCCGTCGCGGATGGCAACGATGAGGCGGGCGAGTGCTTCGAACGCTCGGGAGAATGCCAGCTGCCGGGAGGCGCTGCGGGCGGTCAAGGATTGTTCTGCCGCCCGCAGGCTTTCCGCACTGGAGACGTTGCCGCCGGTCTGGGTCAGGCCGAGGTAGTGCGCGGGCAGGCTGGATACCGCCATCGCCTGCTGCATCAGGATCCGCACCGCAGCCTCGTAGGAGGACAGCGAGGTGGCGTCCAGCGTGCCGAACTTGGCCTGGGGGTCTTCGGCGAGCATCATCCGGTTGTCGGGCGGGTATGGGTTGACGGTCTCGATGAGCGGTTCGTCATTGTCGTCCAGGACCGGGTTTCCGTTCTCATCGACCACTTCACGCTCCACCGCGGCCACACCGGATGCCCAGGCCCGAGGGCGACCGGAGTACGCCGAGGACACCATCATGTCGGCCAGGACCGCCGACAGGGCTTCCTGAATGACCTTGAGGTCCTCTACCTCGGAGTGGCCCGGTTCGCCGATGCGGTCCTCGTTGGTTACCGCGACGACCGGTGGAACCCCCAGCGGATTGGGCAGGGTTTCTCGCAGCTTGAAGTCGTTGGGGCTGGCATTCGTGGAGTGCGCCGCGAACTTCTCGATACGGTCGCCCAGATAGACCACCACATGGGTCTCGGTGTCGGTGACCCAGCGCTTGACTGCCGCGACAATCGCACGTGTCTCAGGATCACGCTGGACGACCACCGCCTTCGGCGACTCCGCAGTCACCAACGGTCGACCCTGTCCATCCGCCCACGCGATGAGATACGCCTCGCCGTGCAGAAGCGACTCCTTGATGACGCTCGCCGACAAGGCATCCATGTCCAGCCGCTGCCAATCATCGGCCACGTCAGCCCCGTCGAAACCCACCACCTTGCAGCGCTCGGCCAAACTCTGCACACTCAGCCGACACAGGTTGGTGGCCAACCGGGGCAGTCGGTGTCCGAGGGCCAGGCGCTGCTCGGCGTTCAGAAATGACAGCGGGTTACGTGCCGTGTAGAAGCTCTCGTTCTCGCGGATCGCGGGCTGCTTGGCATCCAGATCCTTGAGCAGGGATACCACGTAGTCGGGTGTGCTCACCGTTCTCCAAATCAGTTGTAAGACAGGTCTAGAAGGACCATGCGCGCTTCTTCTTCGGCTGCCTGGAGGCGTGCCACTGCGCCCGGGAGGTCGCCATCACCGCGCAGATCGCGGCATCGATGCGGCCAGCGAACCTGCTCCGACTCGCCTTCACCAGACGCCCACCACGGGAGTCCTCGGTCAGTACGGCGTTGTTCAGGTGTTCACCGACCAGCGGATGACCAGAATGCGACAGCTGTCCGTTACGGCAGGCGTCCAGGAACGCCGAGGTCGCCGCCGACATCCGGGACACCGTCTGCGGGAAATCCTTCACGGGCAACCCTTCAGACTCCAGCACGGCCAATGACCGCTGCCAACGATACGAATCGCAGGCAATCTCGACCACGTCCCAGCGGGCACAGGCGTCCCTGATGGCCTGCTCCACCTCCAAGATGGGCACCCGGTAGGTGGTGTCCTTCGGATCGGGCCGCGCCCACACCCGAACAAGCTGAAGGTGCGGAGCCTTACCCACGGTCGCGGCCACAATCGCCGTAGCGTCGTTTCCGCTATAGCTGCCGTCGAACGACAGAACGACACGGGCACCGGGCGGGATCTCCTCACCGGTTGAGAGGTCAACCCACATCTCGGGGGGAAGCGGCGGCTCAGCGTTGGAATGGACGAACTGACACAACCGGGCGCGCCGAAAGTTAACCTCGCTCGTCTTCGGCGGCAGAAGAGCCTGCAGAGCATCGCGATGCAGGTAGTCATCGAGCGCCGGGTTCGCCAGCTCCCAGCAGTGAGCGCAATCAACAGGGTGGTCCTCAAACCCCGCCGCGCCGAACTCGACATACACCTGCGAGCGGTCCTCAGGATGATCTTCGGCGTAGGCCCGCAGCTGCGCCAAGACATTATCTTCGCGTGGGCCAGGCGTGCCGATACCAATCAGCGTCGACCGCTCACGCTTACCCGACGCCAACGCGATCACCTGCCACGTCTCGGGATCCTGCCGCCCGATCTCGTCACAAATCGCCAACGAGTAGTCCAGCCCCTCCAGGCTGGCCGGGGTCGACGGCAAACACTGAAATGAGGCCCCGCGCGAGGGCACCACCAGCTTGTCCTTGAAAACCTGGATACGTGACTCAAGGTCGGGCGAAAGCTCGACCATGCGGCGAGCGATCCCGAACACGATGCCAGCCTGACGCTCATCAACGGCAGCGACGATAACCGTGGCCCCCTCACCACCAGTCATCAGCTCATAGAGACCCAGTGCGGCGACCAAGGTGCTTTTCCCCTGTCCACGAGGTAGACACCAGCCAGCAACGCGGGGAGCGGGATCGGCGTCCAGAACACTGCCTATAAGGCTCAGTTGCCATTCCCGCAGGACGAGCGGTGACAGTGCCCCGGTGCCCTTCGGTACGCGGATGAACTTCTGACAGAACGAACCGAAACGAGCAGAACCAGCTGCCCGCGGTCGCCAAGGAAGAACTGACGCATCAACTGCGGCCTTCGGGCCTGCTGCCATGAGATGCTCCTGACATGACTACTGGGGGTAATCCGCTTGCTGATGACGAGGAATTAGCGTTCATTGCGGGCCTAAAAGAGGGCGACATCGTGCTGCATCCTGAGAAGTCCAAGTGGATGCGGATTGTCTCGATTGAAGAGGGCGAAACGACTACCCTCACCTACGATGGCGGTCCTGAACGCCGAACAACCGAGCCCTGGCGACGGCTCCACTTGCTCGCCGTTGATCTCCACCCGCTTGAGCGGGCTTATGCCAGACCCGACTGGCTCGACTACAACGACATCGAAGAGCGCATCCGCCGAAAGAAGCGCCCCGAAGAGTAACCGGCCCTGCGCTCTGCCGGTCGTCGTCCTGCGCAGCTAACGCTTGGGACATCCCCCCACCCTGACGTTCCAGAGCCTGTGAGCGACTCTGACGGACTTTCCGCATCGAGGTAGGCTGGCCCGCTGGGCCGAGCTTTCCCAATGCGTTACAGGGCATCTGAGGGCTTCAGTCGGTGCGGGTGACGTTGTCGCCGCGTGCAGCACCGAGGTGGTGCTGGCACTTCATGCATCGGACCACTAGCAGTCCGCTGGCTACGTCCTTCAGCGTCAGCCTCTTGCCTTGCTCGACCAGCTCCCACGCCTTCGGTGTGTGGTCAAGGCTGAGGTTGTGTTGGCTGCCGCAGTCGGTGCAGAACGGCTGCATGGTGCGCGCCCGTCGGCTGAGCACTGTCCACCAGTTCGGGTAGCCCCTGCGGGTGGCTGAGGGCTGTTGGCGTGGCGCGGTGGGAAGCCTGCAGTCTCGGCAGCGGGACTTGCCGGGTTCGGCGTCGTCTCCGCATCGGATGCATGGACGGCACAGCGTGCTCATAGGTTGGCGTCCGATACTGGTGTCATGCGTGATCGGGAGCGGCTGCGGAATCTTGCGCAGGACCATGGCTGGTTCAGGCGCAGTGCGACTCACAGCGACGGCTTTGAGCGGGGCGAGGTGACGCTGATCGTGTCTTTCGAGACGCACGTGTTGACACATCTGGAGCGGTCGGTGGGCCGCTCTTGTGTGACCGCGGATTGTGACAGTGGCAGTGGTGCCGAGATGATGAAGATCGCTGCCATGTTCCTGAGCGAGCCTGCTGTGGGCCACGGTGAGCGGTACGAGGCGGCGGTCCACCATGCTGAACTGTCCGGTCAGTTCAACACCGACGAGGCGTTGCAGGCGTTCGCCCGGTGGTATGCCCACTCCGACTGGGACACCCCAGAGGAGGGGCTGCTTGACTATGCAGGGACGCGTGGGCGGGCTACCTGACCGACAGCTCGGAGTGCAGCTGGCTGATGTTCTGCTCACGCTCTCGGATGACTGCGTCGGCCTTCTCCAGTTCCCCGATCAGCCAGCGGATCGCCAGACGCAGATCGGCGATGGTGTCGGCGGGATCGGCGGACCGTGGTGTGGGCTGGTAGTCGTCAACGTCGATGTAGCTCATCGGTTCTCCTTGCGGGTCTGCGGGCTGGGCAGGCTGTAGGCGCGGGGACGGCCAGGTGTGGAGCATGCGGCGAGAACACTGGCAGATCCGAGGGACTTCCGGGCGTGCGCATGCGTGCCTTGACAAAAGGGACAACGAGCGAGCACCCATCGGCCTTCGAGGGAGAGCACTTCGGCGGTGCCTGTGTCCCATTCGCTGGTTGGCGTCACGGCCATGTGTCGAACTCCGTCAGTTGCCGGTCGATGGACGCGCAGGCCCCCATAACCGCTTCATCGCCAGCCAGTCGGTAACCGTCGGCAGCCTGCCGGGCCTCGGACCACAGGGCGCCCAACACCGGAGCGCTGATGCGGTAGTGGTGTTGGATCCACCAGGCGTGGGCAGCAGCGTCGATGTCGTCGGCTAGCTCGGCACGGAGAAGGCGGATCGTGATGACGAACTGCAGTTTCGAGAAGTCTTCCAACAGCGTGCCGCAGGTGTTAGCTGCCATTGCCGTCCTTCCCGTCATGCGGTCGCGAGTGCTCTGCTGCCGATGGTGCTGTTGTGCACCGGGCACTTCTGGGGATCTCCGAGTGCTTTGCAGCCAAAGCAGTCATCTTGTGCATCGTTCGCAGGGTGTGGTGTAAGTGGTTCTAGTGGAAAGGGGTCTGGTGAACCGGGTGTGGTGGAGAGGATCTGGTAGTCCGCCACGTTCGTGGCGGGTTCATCGGTCCTTGTGGCGGATTCATCCACTCTTGTGGCGGATTCAAACTCGCTTGTGACGGGTTCGTATGCTCTTGTGGCGGATCCATCCGCCGCTAGGTCTGTGAATCGTTCGGGGATCACCAGTGAGTAGACGCTGGCGCGTCGGGTTCCGTCTCGCAGCCCATAGCCACGCTGGTCCTGGTGAATGAGTTCCTCATCTTGCAGAAACTTCAGAGCCCGTTCTACGGTGCGGATCGGAATGCCGGTGTCGTTGCTGATGCGCTTGGCGCTGGCGTAGGCAGACGCTCCATCACCGTCAGTCATGTTGTAGACGGCCAGGGCTACTGTGAGGTAGTTTCCGCTGCGATCTTTCTTGGCCCACTCCTTGCGGGCGCGGATGAGCGCACGCGTGTACTCGAACTTGAAACCGTTGCCGCTCAACGTATGCCGCCACGTGTAGTGCGCCGTTCCTCTGCGATCAGCCAGTCGCGGACAGCAGATTCACGGGCGACCACTCGCCCACGGTGAATGAACGTCTCGGGTCCGCGCCCATTGCTGCGTAGCCATCGGACTGTCGACACAGCGCGGTCGATGGCGTGGGCGATCTCATCCAGGCTCAATAGTCGGTCAGGTCGAAATGTCATTTGCTGCTCCGTCCGCAGGAATATGAGAGCCTGTGTAGAAGTCTGTGCGGAAACGCGAAGAGGGGCAGCGTTTCCCTAGATGTCTCCATTATCGCATGTGGTATGCAACTAGGTTTCGCACACGTTAGCTACTTGATCACGATAGCTGGTCACACAGGGCGTTTACTCGGGCCGAATCGCAGCCCAGATCTCCGAGTAATCGCCGCAACCGAGGTGCCAACATCATCACCCATGACCACAAAGACAACTCGACTCAGCACACGGCAAGCATCGGAATACCTCGGCGTCCCTGAAGCCACCCTGCGGTGGTGGCGCAGCCGCGGTAAGCGGGGACCGAAGAGCTATGCGCTCTCGCCACGTCACGTGGTCTACGACTTGGTTGACCTAGACGCGTGGGTAGCCGCCCAGAAGGAAAACACGGAGCGTGGAGGAGAAGAATGACAGACACCGCTGACAGCGTGCATACAATCCCGCGCATGGCGACGAAGAGGAACCCGTCCGACCTCGGCTATATCGAGGACCGCTGGTTCACGACCGACGGCACCCCCAAGTCCCGCAACGGGCAGGGGAAACGTTACAAGGCGCGCTGGGTCGACGAGGACGGCACGGAACGTGGAGCCAGCTTCGCTAGCGAACGAGCGGCGAAAGCGCACCTCAAATCTGTGGCGCGCGGCGAGTTCGCCAGCATTGCTGGAAAGCTGACTTTCAAGCAGTTCGCCGATCAGTGGGCCGAAAATCAGGTATGGGCACCCGGGACAGTCACCAAGGTCGAGCAGGCAATGGGATCGGTCACCTTCGCGGATATTCAGCTCGACCGGCTGCGGCCCTCACACATCCAGGCATGGATTAAGGGGATGTCAGATAGGAAGCTGGCCCCGAACACCATTCGGTCTCGCCTCAACCACGTCCGCGCCGCTGTGCGTGCCGCCGTGGCCGACAGGATCATCCCCCACGATGTGACAGCCAAGGTCACCGTTCCCCGATCTCGCAGAGCTGAAGCAGCGATGACGATCCCCACCACCACAGAAATAGGCGACCTGCTCCACCACGCGCCGGACAGGTTCGCCGCCTTCATCGCGGTCTGTGCGTTCGGCGGCCTGCGGCTCGGAGAGGCGGCTGGCCTCCAAGTAGCCGACGTGGACTTCATGCGCCGAGAAATCCACGTACGCCGTCAGGTGCAATTGGTGACCGGCGGCGGGGTGGACATCCGGCCACCCAAGTACGACAGCGAACGCACCGTGTACGTTCCCGAAGACCTGGTGACGATCCTCGCCGAGCATGTTCGCGAGCACGTCCAAGGAGATGACCAAACCCGGTGGATGTTCCCGAACGGGGAGCACCCGCTGCATCAGAACTCAGCCGGTCATCTGTGGCGGCGCGCCCGCGATAAGGCAGAAGTCGATTTCACCTTGCACGACTGCCGCCACTTCTACGCGTCGGGCCTCATCGCTGCCGGGTGTGACGTGGTCACCGTGCAGCGAGCGATGGGTCACGGGTCAGCCAGCCTCACGCTGAACACCTACAGCCACCTATGGCCGAAGGCCGAGGACCGGACCCGCAACGCTGCGGCCCAGATGCTGAGCGAGGCACTCACTGCGGCCCGGGTGCGGCCCCAAGCGCAGTAAGCGCCCCGTCACCAGCTGTTTTAGAGGATGTACAACATCTCCTGATAGGTGGGCAGCGGCCAGAGGTCGTCGGCCACCACGGTTTCCAGCTTGTCGGCGCCGGCGCGGACCGCATCCATCGCCGGCAGCAGGGCGTTCTGGGCGTGGGTCGCCTCGTCGAGCGCCGACTCGCCCGCACCCTCGGACAGCGCCGCCTTCAGCGTGCCCAACGCCGCGGTCAGCTCGGCGATCGGAGCCGAGACGGCCTCCAGCATCGTCGTGTCGGCGTCCACCCCGGCCGCTTTGAGCGTGGCGACGTTCTGCGCGAGCTCGGTCTGGTAGCGCACCGCCGCGGGCAGGATCACCGTGGTGCCGAGCTCGAGTGCCAGCTTGGCCTCCACACCGATGGTCAGCGCGTACTGCTCCAGACGGACCTCGTAGCGGCTGTGCAGCTCACGCTCGCTGAAGACGCCGTACTTCTCGAACACCTCGACGGCTTCGGGCTTGATCAGCTCCGGGATGGCGTCGAGGGTGGTCTTCAGGTTCGGCAGTCCCCGCGCGGCCGCCTCGGTCTGCCAGTTGTCCGAATAGCCGTCGCCGTTGAACACCACCGCGCCGTGCTCGGTGATGATCTCGGTGAGCAACTTCTGCACCGCGACGTCGAAGTCCTCACCCTCGCCGACGGCCTTCTCCAGCGCCGTGGCCATGTAGTCGAACGAGTCGGCCATGATCGTGTTGAGGATGATCATCGGCACCGCGACGGTCTGACCCGAGCCGGGGGCACGGAACTCGAACCGGTTGCCGGTGAACGCGAACGGACTGGTGCGGTTGCGGTCGCCCGGATCGGTCGGCAGGTAGGGCAGCGTGTCGACGCCGATGTGCATGACGCCCTTGCCTTTCGACGAGGTCGCCGCGCCCTTGGCAATCTGCTCGAACACGTCGGCGAGCTGGGCTCCGAGGAAGATCGAGATGATCGCCGGCGGCGCCTCATTGGCACCGAGGCGGTGGTCGTTGGTCGCCGAGGCCACCGAAACACGCAGCAGCCCAGCGAATTTGTGCACCGCGCGGATGACCGCCGCGCAGAACACCAGGAACTGCGCATTCTCGTGCGGGGTGTCACCGGGGACCAGCAGCGAACCCAACTCGGAGTTGCCGACCGAGAAGTTGACGTGCTTACCCGAGCCGTTGACACCCGCGAACGGCTTCTCGTGGAACAGGCATTCCATGCCGTGCTTCTTGGCGATGTTCTTGAACACCGTCATCAGCAGTTGCTGGTGGTCGGAGGCGATGTTGGCGCGTTCGAACATCGGCGCGACCTCGAACTGCGCCGGGGCGACCTCGTTGTGCCGGGTCTTGGCGGGGATGCCGAGTTTGAACAGCTCTCGCTCGGTGTCCATCATGAACGCCAGCACCCGGTCGGGCACCGAACCGAAGTAGTGGTCGTCGAACTCCTGCCCCTTGGGCGGCTTGGCTCCGAACAGCGTGCGGCCCGCGTTGATCATGTCCGGGCGCGCCAGGAAGAAGTGCCGGTCGACCAGGAAGTACTCCTGCTCGGGACCGCAGAACGACACCACCTTCTCCAGGTCGGTATGCCCGAACAGCTTCAGGATGCGCTCGGCGTGCACGCCCATGGCCTGCTGGCTGCGCAGCAGCGGGGTCTTGTAGTCCAGCGCCTCACCGGTCATCGACACGAAGACGGTCGGGATGCACAGCGTGTTGCCGTTGGGATTCTCCAGGATGTAGGCCGGGCTGGTGACGTCCCAGCCGGTGTAGCCGCGCGCCTCGAAGGTGCTGCGCAGGCCACCCGACGGGAAGCTGGAGGCGTCGGGCTCGCCCTGGATCAGGGTCTTTCCGGCGAACTCGGCGAGCGTCTCGCCGTCGGAAACCGGCTCGAGGAAGCTGTCGTGCTTCTCGGCGGTGAAGCCCGTCATCGGGTAGAACACGTGCGCGTAGTGGGTGGCGCCTTTGGACAGCGCCCAGTCCTTCATGGCCGCGGCGACGGAGTCGGCCACCGCAGGGTCGAGTTTGGCGCCCTTCTCGATGGTCGCGACGACGGACTTGTACACCGATTTGGGCAGCCGCAGCTGCATCTCGGCTTTGGTGAGGACGTTGGCGCCGAAGATCTCCCCGGGCGCCTCGGTGGGATCGAAGCTGAAGGCCGGGGGCTCATAGGCCTCGACGTTGTTGATGGCCGCCAGGCGCACCGCATTTCCGCTCACTGGACTTCCTTATCGCTGGCTCGGTCTGGGGCCGCCCCGACCCCTTCTCATGGACGGTTGACCGGCCCACCTTAGGAACGATGAATGCCGATCTTGTTACGCCGGCGTCAACGCCAGAAGGCGCTGGTTACCAATGCCGCGCGCGCGGTCGCGGCGAGCGCGCGGCGCGGTACGGCTGCGGCGGCGTGTCGCCGGGCCGACGCGCGCGCTCGCGGGGACATGGTGACCTCATGACCCACGCGATCAGGCCCGTCGACTTCGACGATCTGAAGACGATGACCTACGAG
>CAXEZH010000082.1:0-16854 GCA_964000695.1 uncultured Mycolicibacterium sp.
GACCCGGACGACGTCGTCGCGGAACTCGCGGGGGTAGGGCCTTGCCATGGGGACATCCTTCCAGCCCGCCCATGCTGGGCAAGCCAACTCAGATGTCACCTATTCGTGCAGCAGACCCTGGCTTCCGAACCTCGGGACGCTCGAGCACGTCGGACGGAAGTCGGGCAAGCGATATCTAACGCCCCTCCTGGTATTCAAGACCCAGGATGGTTACGCCGTCCTCGTCGGCTACGGCCTCCAGACGGACTGGTTGAAGAACGTGCTGGCCGGCGGACCTACGGTGCTACACAAGCGTGGACGGGCTGTGACCCTCGTCAACCCTCGTGTGGTTAGCAAGGCCGAGGCCACGGCCCTCGTCGAACCTGGTTCTCGTCTGCTCTACCGAGCCTTCCCTTACAACGAGGCAGCGGTGCTGCTGACGAGTGCGGGCTCTGCAGGTTGACCGCCGTACCGCATCGGACCTGGAGCCGAGGGAGCGGCTGGTGTCCGCTCACCTAGTAGGCCCCATTTGTGCAGTTCAAGGCCAAGTACGGACACACGCGCAGTCGTGAGCGCAGAGACATCAGTGCGACTCCGCCGCGGCCGCAGCCGTGTCGGTGCGCTGTGACCCAGCTACTCACTCACCCGAATGAGGACCTTGCCGGTCACCCCGTTCTCGACCGCGTCGTGAGCAGCGGCAGTCTCCTCGAGCGGAAAGTAATGCACTGGAAGCCCGTTGGCTTCGCCGACCCCCATCGCCCCGTCGCGGACCGCGCCAGCCACGTCCTCGCGCGCGTTCGCCAGCGCGTCGTCACCCACGGTGTAGAGGACCAGGAACTGGTAGCGAGCGTTGACCCACATGTTCGACATGATGTCGAGTTCCACACTGCCGCCGCCGTCATTGGCATAGATCGAGATCGTCGCCCGGTTCGACACCACGGCCGCGTCGAGCGCCGCGTTCGGCCCTGGGGCGACCTCGACGACGATGTCGACCCCGGCGGGCGCGATCTCGCGGATCGCCGCTGCGGTATCCCCGGTCTTGTAGTTCACGACGTGATGCGCCCCGGCCGAGGCCGCCAGCGCCTCCTTCTCGGGAGTGCTGACGGTGGTGATGACTCGGGCACCCGCCCAGCGGGCCAGCTGGATGGCGGCATGCCCGACCGCCCCGGCGCCGCCCGCGACGAGCACCGTCGCGCCGGCGAGGGCGCCGGGTGCTAGCCGCGACGGCCAGTTCTCCGCCACCGTGAGCGCCCGGTGTGCGGTGATCGCCGGCACCCCGAGGCTGGCTCCCACGTCGAAGCCGACGGAATCGGGCAGCGGAACCACCGACGCGACGGGCAGCACCACGTACTCCTGGGCCGTACCGTCCGGGCGCTGATGCTGGGCCATGAAGACCCAGACGCGGTCGCCGACTGCGAGGTCGGTGACACCGGCGCCGACGGCGTCGACGACTCCGGCGCCGTCGTGGTGGGGGACCACCTCCGGGAACTCGAGGTGTTGGCCGGGGCTCGTGCCCTTGCGGTGCTTCCAGTCGGTGGGGTTGACGCCAGACAGCACGATGCGCACCCGCACCTGCCCGACGTCGGGATCGGGAACCTCACGGTCGTGCAGCTGAAGAACCGAGGTATCTCCAGTTTGGGAGTAGGTGATCGCCTTCATGAGACGCACAACGCGATGCGCGGCTGAGGATGTTCCGAAAGGCGCCGATGTCGTCGTCAAAGCGGGCGAGCCGTCATCTCACCGTGCTGCTGAAGCCCGACTTCCCGCAACGTGCTCGTCCTGACCGGCCGTCATCGCCCACCGGATGCCACCGACGAGCACCCGTCCCGCCGCCCGCACCGCCGTTGCTTCCAGAGGCGGGAAGTACGGCAGCCACAGCGGCTTTCTCGCCCACGCGGGCAACATCGCCACCGCGGTGGCGGCCAGCACCCCGTACGGTGCGCGTGCCGGGAGCGGCAACGGCGGCGTCAGCAACAAGAACCGCGTGGCGTCGCGGGCGGCAGAGGTGCCGCGCAGCTCCGGTCGGTAGGCGGTGATCCGTTCACGCAACTCGCCCTCCGTGCGGGGTGGGTCAAGCACTCCCAAAGCGGTTGCGATGCGGGCGGTGTCGGCGACATAGGCGTCGCGGCCGGCTTGGTCGAGTGGTCGCGCCCCGTAGAGCTGGTGCGCCAGCAGGAAACTGTCGATTTCGGCGATGTGCACCCATTCGAGAAGGTGCGGATCGCCGGCTTCGTACGCAGTGCCATCCGGAGTCACCCCGCGCACGCGGCGATGGATGCCGCGGACCTTGTCGACGGCCCGTTGCGCATCGGCGTCGGGCCCGAAGGTCGTGACCGCGAGGAACGTGCTGGTGCGTTGCAGCCGTCCCCACGGATCAGCACGGTAATCGGAGTGGTCGGCGACGCCCGCCATCGCCAAGGGGTGCAGTGACTGCAGCAGCAACGCCCGCAACCCTCCGACGAACATCGACGCGTCGGCATGCACGCGCCGGATCGGGCGGTCCTCGGCGAACCACCGCGGACCCGGTGTGCCGTGGATTCGTGCCCGGTTGTCCGGCCCGTCCGGGCCCGCGACCATCCCGAACACTGCGCGGCCCAGGCCGCTCCTGATCGCCGTCACTTCCCGCGCCAGCACCATGTCCTCGACGGTACGTGGCCTGCCACGGGAGTGGGGTGGTGTGGTGCACAGGATGGCGGGTCGGCGGCGTCGCTCGAGGAGAGCAAGCGGTCAGATGAAGACGTCGTCAGTGGGCGACCAGGACTACAACAACCCGCGCGGGATCGGCGCCGGCAGCTGGATCGGTGGAACGTCGGCCGGCAGGACGACCGCGGGGATGGGGGCAGGCAGCGGCACCGGCGGCACCGAGGACGGGAACTCGACGGCCGGGATGTCCGCAGGCAGCTCGACGACTGGGACATCGGCGGGGTAGGGAAACGGCGGTAATCCGGCCGGGAACGGCAGCACCGGCAACGGCAGCGCCGGAATGACCGGCGGCGGAATCACCGGAGGGCCGGGATCGTTCGGTTCGGGCGCAGCCCCCGCCGGCCCGACCCCCAAGGCGCGGAAGGTCAGTCCCAGTACCGCGGCGATGATCACCGATCGGTGGGTGCGCGCCATATGATCACGATAGCTCTGTCGGCGATGCTCTTCGTGACCATTTCACCACCACAGAGCCGGTATTGATCTTGATATTTTGCGAATTGGGGCCGTGAGCGGGCCGCGGAGAGTTTACTTTGCGCCTCCAAGCACGTTCGTGTGCCCGCCGTTCGCGTTCATGTGCCCGTGACCCACCCGCGTCTCGGCGGGCAGCGGGTCGGTTGTCCACCAATGCCGGATATCGCAGCGTTGGCTCAACTTTCCTTCCACACAGAGACATTCGCTGGCCCGGCCAGCCAAACACGGGGGCGGTCAGGGAAGCTCGGTCGGACGGTCGTCGGCTGAGACGACCTCCGCCGCGCCGGTCCACCGGTCGCTGCTGGCGGCATGAACGGCGGCGGCCTTCTCGGCGGATTCCCGGTCGGCGTGCGGCGGTTCGATGGGCTTGCGTTCACCGTCGACGATGTGGACGACCATCCACCCACGGTCATTGTGCTCCACCTCGACGGTGACGTTGTCGGGCCGATCTTGTGATCCAGTCATGATGGGGAAATACCCTCCGTCGAGAATGCCGAATCGCCGCCGCCGACGGCCCTGCTCCGGTTGTCCCGCCTCCGCTGCGCAAGATCCGACCAGCCGTCGCGCGATTGCGTCGCCGAGAAACCACGAAGCCCCGGCGCAATGCCGGGGCTTCGGGCTACGGGGTTCGCCGGAATTACTCCGCGGAGTCGGACGAGTCCGAACCGGCGTCGCTCGCGGACTCCTCCCCGCCGGAGGACGAATCCGCGGCGGTGTCGTTGTCCGAATCGGAATCCGACTCGCGAGCGTCCTCCGCGCTCGTCTCGTCGGCCTCGTCGGCCAGCGTCGCCTCCGTGGCGGCCTCGTCGTCGGTGGCACCGTCATTCTCGTCGGTGTCCTCGACGACGGGGCTCACCTCGTCATCCTCCTGCGCGTCCCTGGCGTCGACGGTGGTCGCGCCGTCGCTGCCCTCGTCCTCGGTGACGCCGGCGCCGGACCCCTCGACCGGTGCCTCGGGGACGTCGTTGACGTCCTGCGTCAGAACGGGGGCAGCGGCGACGAACGACCGTGCCGCCACGGCGGGCACGTCATTGCGGCTGTAGGCCTTGTCGATCTTGGCCTTGAGCTCGGCTTCCCGCGGTGCCAGGCTCGGAAACAGTTGCACCAGAGGAAGTTTCTTGGTCGGAACCAGGTAGTGGGTGGTCGTGCCGCCCTTGGCGTTGACGTCGACCGTGATGTTCTCGGTGGGAACATTCGCAAGGTCGGCGTACATCACCGGCACGTGGACGAAGATGGAGCCGGCGATGGCGTTCATGATGGCCAGCACGTTGAACGGCCGGTCCGGGAAGTCAGCCATGCCGTCGTATTCGCCGGTGACGACAACGATGTCGTATGCGGTTTCCGGAGCCGGCTGATACGTGTAGTCGTACTTGCTGTTGTAGCGCGCCTTGTCGATCAGCTTCTGTCGGCTGGAGTCGGCCACCACAACGAACGTGATCTGGTCTTTGCCGGGGGCGTCGGCGTCTGCAGCCATCTCGCGCAGCACCTCGTTGACGACGAGGGACCCGGCCGACAGGCCGACGACGGTGACCTTCTCGCCGCCGACCACATTGCCGTTGGCATCCTTGGTGAGGCGGGCAAGTGCCGCGTCGATCTGGGCGTCGAGATTCGCTTTACCGACGTTGATCGACGCACCGAGCGTGAGATCGCCGCGTCCGGTGTACGGGCCCGCCTCGGCGGGCCACTTGACGCTGACGCGCTCTTGGTTCTTCAGCGCACCGCCGAGCAGCGGTGACATCAGCATGTCCGACAGTTGCGGCGTCGAGATTCCGCCGATCACCAATGCTGAGCTGGCCCCCCAACCGGCCGTGGCTGTGGATACGGCCAACGCGACGGAAGCAAATGCCGTGCCGCAGGCGATGCCTGCTTTGCGCATGTTGATACGCATGTATACCCCTGGATTGCTGAAGAAGATGAGATTCGCCGTGATCGGCGCATCGGAAGCATATGGGCGGAATCTATACACGTATAGAGCAAAGTTTTACTTCTCTAATTTACGTAAGTGTGGCAAACGCGGAGATGCAGAGGATCAGACGAACCTAGTCCGATATAAGACCACGTTAACTCGGAATCTGATTTGTGTAAGTTTGCGCAAAAAATGCCATTGTGGAAAATATATTACGGCTTGGAACAAGATCCATTCAGCACAGTTGTACGCCAATCACGATCACGCATCGGGCAGGTTGGCTACCGAGGTCGCGGCCACCGCATCGTGATTGGCCCGTGGGGTCGTCGCGACCGCGCCGCTGGCTCAGCCCGTTCGGGCTCGCCAGCAAACGCCGGGAAGGACGGTCTGGGCCCGTGCGGGGCCTGGACTCGCGGAGGCCCGGATATTGGACGTCCCGCGCCGCTGCCGTTACGTCGAGATCGCGTCCGCGATCGCGAGCCCCAGCCGCTGACCCGACAGCCACGCTGATTCGACGCGCGGGGCGCCGGTCGGACACCACGCATCACCGCAGACTCCCACCAACCGCGGACTGTCGACCAGCGCGAATTCAGCCTGGCCGTGGGTGCCCGCGGGCTTTGCGAACGTCCATCGGTGCACATGCGTCCACTCCGGGTTCTCGGAGACGCCGAGCGTGCGGTCCAGCGCAGCCAGCACCGGCGCCACCGCATCCTCAGGCCGGTCGAGATGTGCGCGGGCCCGTGCCGCGGTGGCGTGTGCGACGAGCACGGCCGCGCCGTCGCCACGGCGGGCACCGTCATCGGCGATGAACGACACATCCGCGTCGTCGTTGACGAACGCGGCATCGGCCACGGCCCAACGCCGTTCGGTCCAGCCGGCCGCCACGGCGATCACCGGTTCGAATTCCACCCAGTCGCATGCGGCCGGTGCCAGTCGGGCGGCCTGCGGGTCGGGCATCGCCAGCACCACCGCGTCGTGAGACAGCTCGTCGAGAGAGTCGATCGGCCGTCCGAAGCGGACGTCGTCAGGCAGGAGGTCACGCACCAGCGAACGCAGACCGCCAGACGTCGCGAACCGCATGGGGCCTGTGGTGGCGTCACGTCCCGCGGGGGACACCACGTCGAAGGTGTCGGTCCAGCGATGAGCCAGGCCGCGGCGAACCCACCCGTCGCTCAAGGTGGCGAACGCGGGATCCTTCACGGTGAAGTACGCGGCTCCCATGTCCACGCGGCGGCCGTGAAGCGTCGGCGAGGCCATCCGTCCGCCGGGACCGCGGCCCCGCTCGAAGATCTCGACGCCGATGCCGCGCTCCCGGAGCGCTTGTGCACACGCCGCCCCGGACAGTCCCGCTCCGACGACTGCGACGCGCGCTGATGCCATGCCCGCGAGGGTAGCCGCGGCCGGCGCCCGCTGTACGGCACTGCCAACCTGTTCCCGGCGGTGCGGAACTGCCACCGGGTGCCCGGCGCGGTGCGGCAATGCCGGCCGCGACCCTAGCGCGTAGCCCGTGCGGCTCGGGCCCAGGCGAGCGGGTTGAGGTGACGAAACGGATCTGTCGACCGCGTGATCTGCAGCTGGCCGAGGATCGACTCGAGGGACGTCTGAGTGCGCTCCTTGACCGCGGCTTCCCACTCGGTGGCGTTCGCCCGGGCAGGCGTCGTGGTGTCGATCGGGGATCCGAACCGCAGATACATCCGCTGCGGTCGGGGAATGAGGGTGGGGCCCACTCCTCGGATGATGGGGATGCCGACGTTGTTGACCCCGTGCAAGCGGGCACCGAGACCACGAGTCATGCGTTCCCAGGCGTCGTTTCGTTCGACGACGCTGTGGTAGACGTCGTCGCCACCGATCAGCCCGACCGGAATGATCGGGTATCCATGAGCGATGGCCAGCCGTGCGAAACCGCTGCGGCCCTCCCACAACAGCTGGTACTGCTCGCCTTTGAACTTGAGCATGTCGCGGCCGCCGCCGGGAAAGACCAGCACCGTCTCGCCGTGGCGCATCAGTTCGGCGCCGGTCTCGGGGTCGCCGACCACCGCTCCGGCCGCTTCCAACACGTCGCGGGGCAAGCCGCGCACATCGGCCAGCTGTCGCGTGGCCAGTCCGCGCACGCGTCTGCCGAGCTCGCGGTGCACGAAGTAGGGGATCAGCACCACCTCGGCCCACCCGGACATCGTGTGATTGCCGACGAGAAGGAAGCGGCCGTCTCGGGGCAGGGTGCCGAGGCCGTCGACGTAGATGCGGGACAGATCAACGACGGGCGCGATCGCGTCGGCGAACGTGAAGATCGCCTTCTCGAGGGATCGCACCCTGGCCGGCCTGTCGACGAGACCGTCGATCATCGCTCCTCCTTGCCCCGAGCCGCTGACACCACGATACGCGATTGACTGACCAAACGACCATTTTGGTCAGTATGATTATCATCGCTGTTCGGGCGCTAGACTGACCGCCGTGAACTCCTCCGCCGCGAGCCCGCCCGAGCAGCAGTCGACGAAGGCGGCCCGCCTGCTCGCGTCTGCCGGTGAGCTGTTGCTGTCCCGTGGTGCGCGGGGCTTCACGGTCGCCGACGTAGCCAAGCGTGCGCACGTGGGTAAGGGCACCGTCTACCTGTACTGGCCCACCAAGGAAGATCTGCTCATCGGACTGGTCGGTCGTGGCTTTCTGGGGCTGTTGGACGACCTGATTCAACGGATCGCCGACGATCCGCATCTGGCGCGGCCGTCGCGGTTCTGTCCGATGATGCTGGAGGTGGCGACCAGTCAACCGCTGCTGGCCGCGCTGCAACGCCACGACGACGACCTGCTCGGTGTTCTGGCCGATCACCCGCGTTCGGTCACCCTGCATCACACCCTCGGCCCCGGTGCGGTGATCAGCGCCGTCCTCCCGGTCTGGCGCCGCCACGCGATGGCGCGGACCGACTGGGACACCGATGATCAGGCGTTCGCGCTGTACAGCTTGATCACCGGTACCGCCTTGTCGCTCGTGGGCCCCGATCCGGGGCCGGGCTCTGTCGGTGATCCGTTGAGCGTGCTGGGCCGGGCGGTCGCCGCGCTACTGGGCCCCGATCTCGCGGACGAGGATCAAACCCGAAGCGCCGCAACCGCGGTCATCGATTTCCTGAAGGAGGGCCGAGCCACGGTGTTGCGGCTGACGAGCTAGCGCACCTACTGAGTCATCTGTGCTGCCGTCGAGAACGGCTGAGTTCCTCGGCCCGCAAGAAGTCCGTGCAAGCGTCTGGGGATCCGTGCCGCAAAAATGACATGTTTGGCATAAGTGTTCACTCACGATCGGCGGTGTTCTAGCGTGAGGCTGGCCGCTGACTCGGCCGTCAATTTCGAGATTGGGAGTGCAATGGCGCAGTTGTCGGTCTGGATGGGTGCGGGCGTGGTGGCCGCCGGAATGTCGGCGGCGTTGATCGCCGGCGCTGACACCGCGAGTGCGGACACCGACACCACGGGCGGCAGCGCCAGTTCCGTCGACAGCGCCACCACGGCCGCCGCCGCTGACTCGGACGGCGAGTCCGACGACACCGACGAGGCCGGTGATGCCGGAACCGCTGACGCCGACAAGGACGACGCTGACGCCGAGGACTCTGACGAGACGGAGCTGACCGACGAACTCACCGACGACCTCGACGATGCCTCCGACCCGGACGATGCTTCCGACCTGGTCGACGCAGTCGGGGACGTCGACGCCGTGGCGGATGCGGATGCGGATGCGGATGCGGTCGACGATGCCGAGGAGCAGACCCGAGCATCCGATGCAGGTTCGCAGCCGGCTGTGGACGACGTCACCGACCCGGCTCGAGCCGCCGAGCTGTCCGAGGGCGACGCTGTCGCCCCTGAGGCTGAACCAGACCTGCTCGAGGGCGAACCCGACAAGGCCGACGCGCTCACCGCCGCTCCCCGCGACTCCGTGACCGCTGCGCCGGAGCCTATGTCCGAGACACCATCCGCGGCTCGGTTGGCTGCCGACACCGTTGTCGCGCAACGGACGTCGTCGGCACTGAGCGCCCCACAGGTCATGGCGGCGCCAGAGCCGCGAACACTACAAGAGGTCATCCAGTCGCTGGTCATGGACATCATCGGGGTGGCCGTCCGGTTCGTGTCCGGACCGCCGATCGCCGCACCGGGCACCGACGTGACCGTGCGTAGCTCGAGGCTGGAGATCACCGAGGGCCGATACGTGCGCGCGGACTGGTACTACCCCGACAGCGACGAACCGCCGCAGCGGTTGATCTACCTGCAGCATGGCTACCTCGGCGTCGGCCCGATGTACAGCTACACCGCTTCCTGGCTGGCACACCGCACCAACAGCATTGTCGTGGCGCCGACGCTGTCGTCGAATCGGTATGTCCGAGATGGGTTCTGGCTCGGTGACGACCAGGCGCACCGGGCCACCGCCGACCTGCTGCTGGGTGATCGGGAGGCGCTGACGGCCAGTGCGGTGGCCGCCGGTTTCGCCAAGAAGTACGGCGCCGGTGCCGCGCTGCCCGAGACGTTCACCTTGGTCGGGCACTCCCTGGGGGCCGGGGTGGCCGCAGGCGCGGCGGGGTACTACGCCGACGCGGTGATCGCGAGCGGTGCCACCAACCGGCTCGCCGGCATCGTCCTGCTCGACGGGGCTCCGCCCGGAGATGTGCTGGGTCAGGCGCTGGACAAACTCGACGGCCTCGGCGCGGACATCCCGGTGCTCGAGCTCGGTGCGCCCCGGGAGGAGGGTTCCCGCCGAGTCGATGAAGCCCTCAACGGTCACCGGCCCGGACGCTTCAACGGCATCGTCCTCGACGACGGCCAACACTTGGATTCGATGCAGGGCGGAAGCTGGCTCATCCAGCTCGTCTCTTACCTGTATCAGGGATTCCCGACCGAACAGAACAAGGCGGCGGCGCAGACCATCATCGCCGGGTGGGTCAACGACATCTTCGCCGGGCGAATCGACCCCACGACGGGCCTGTGCGACGGTGATGATTGTGCGGGCATCTACGCTGCCCCCGGCCAGACGGTGTCGATCGAGACGCCCAAGGGTCCGGCGACCGGTGCGGTGATCGGCAGCGTGATCGCCCCGACGAGCGTCGAGTTCCAACCGCTGGCGGCGAACTCGTTGCTGCTCACGCGGTCACCGGCCATCCGACTGATGATCGGAGGCTGATCCGGCGGTCAGACCAGGAGAATCCGACGGTCCTGCAGCTCCTCGCAGCGTCGGACCTGCAGCGGGCTCACCGCGAGTCGGGTGTGGCGCCCGCGTTCGAGCACGAAGCGGTCATCAACGAAGTCCGCGTCGACGAGGTCCTCTTCCATGAAGTCCTCGCCGACCATGTCCTCGTCGACGAAATCGTCGTCGAGGAAGCCTTCCGCCATGAAACCGTCATGCACGAACGCGCCATGCCGTCGGCGCGCAGCCCGACGGTCCTGCTCGGCCATTCGCTCGACGAAGTGGGTGACGATCCAACCTGTACCGCACAACGCCAACGCGAGACCGAAACTGAGTGGTGAGCCGACGAGCATCGCGACCAGTGCGAAGGTGCCCGAGACCACCGAGACCATGATCGCCGCCGAGTGGATCACGGCATACCGACGTCGCCGACCGGTGGTTGATGTGCTGAGTGTCATGTGTCGTTCCTCCACTCACAGCGATTCCCATCGGGTTACGCAGCGAAACAACATTCATGTGATTCGCTCGAAGTGACGAGTTCAGAAGGCGTCGGCGGTCAGTAGCCGACAGGCGGTGTCGAGGTCGGCCAGTGCGTCCTCGACGGCCAGTGCGCCACCGACCGTCCACGTCATGATGCCGAAGGCGGTCTGTTGGATGAGCCGTGCGCGGCGTACCTGTTCGACGGTGGGATCGTCGGCCCCGGCAGTCTGCAAGATGAGGTCACGCAGGGTGGGGTCGTCCGCGTCCTCCGAGTGTGCCCGTACCAGTTGGGTGGAGGTGATCATGGCGTGCGCAAGATGTCTGTGCTGCAGCAGACCGCCACACGCTTTGACCACCAGCGCGGCGATGTCGTCGACAGTGTCACCGGTCGGTGCCGGCGGCCTGAACCGCGACACCTGCTCGGTGAGCACTGCGGCGAAAATGTGGTGCTTGGACGGGTAGTAGCGGTACAGCGTCCGCAACGCCACCCCGGCCTCGGTTGCGATCTCCTGGGCGTGGATCCGGTCGAGTTCCTTTGCCACGCCAAGTCGTATGGCCGCGGTCAGGATGGCTGCCCGTCGGCTCTGCTGCTCGTCGCTGGCCGGCTGCGCGGGCGCCCGGCCGTCACCGATCCGCGCCACCGAACCAGTATCGGGTTCCGTTGGCGATATGGCGACGCGGTACCGATCAGTGGGACCGGTCGGGCGAGACGCGCCGTGCGGAGCCACGATCAGCTGGTGTCCTATGCGAAATACGGTCCGTGGGCGGTGATCGCGGGCGGTTCGGAGGGCGTCGGCGCCGAATTCGCGCGGCTGCTGGCCCAGGCGCAGGTGAACCTCGTTCTCATCGCCCGCAAACCCGAGCCGCTGGAGGCGACCGCGGTGACCTGCCGCGACCTGGGTGTCGAGGTACGCACCGTGGCAGTCGATCTGACCGACTCCGCCGCGGTGCCGTCGGTGCTGGCCGCTACCGACGGTCTGGAGGTCGGTCTGCTGGTCTACAACGCCGGAGCCAACACCTGCAGCGCGGAGTTCCTCGACGCCGACCTCGCGGACTTCGGCCGGGTTGTCGACCTGAACGTCATGACGATGATGGCGTTGGTCCAGCACTACGGTCGGGGGATGCGGGACCGCCGCCGCGGCGGCATCCTGCTGGTCGGGTCGATGGCCGGTTACCTGGGCTCGGTTCGTCACACCGTGTACGGCGGGGTCAAAGCGTTCGGGCGGATTTTCGCCGAGGGGTTGTGGCTGGAGCTGCGCGACTACGACGTCGACGTGCTGGAACTGGTTCTCGGGGTCACCCGCACGCCCGCCATGGAACGGGTCGGACTGAACTTCGACGTTCCCGGCCTGCGGGTCGCCGAGCCGGCAGAGGTGGCCGCGGAGGGTCTGGATCGGCTGCCCCACGGGCCGGTGCACATCGCGGGCGGCAACGCCGAGGACGTCGTCCGGCGCAACGATCCCGACCGTGCGCGGGTGGTCGCGGGCACCCACAAGCTGATGCAGCGGCTGCTCGGTATATCGGATTAGCCGCGCCCGAGAACCTTCCTGGTCTCCGCTGCGGCCTCGACCACCAGATGTCGGTGCCGGTGCGTGAATCGTGTTGCCTCGACGACGATCCCGACCGATGCGCCCGCTCCGACAGCGGCGGCCACCGACACCATGCCGGCGGTGTGGTCGCCGTCGCGGACCACCACGCCGTCGCGGACCCGGTGCAACTCAGCCCACCAGCGTGGCCCCGGCCGGAAACCGGATCCACCTTGTTCCAGCGCGGTCTCGACCCCTTCCGGGCTCATTGCGGCCAGCGCCGCAATCCCGAGTGCCACCCGGTGGGCCGGTGCCCGTGCTCCCACCGCGGTGGGCACCCGTTCCGCCGCGGACCCACCGAGCTTGTCGAGGTGCACGATGTCGCCACGGTCCACCGCGCCGAGGTGCACCACCGCCCCGGTGCGCATCAGCAGGCGGTGCAGTGCCGGGGCGGCGGCGGTGCGCAGCGTCAGGTCGCTGACGGCCGTGGCCGAGGAGGGCAACGCCCGCACACCCAACCCGTAACCCCGTACGCAGTGGGTCAGCCAGCCCAGCCGCACCAGCTGCTCGAGAATCCGGTGTGCCGAGGAGCGGGGAAGGCCGGTGCGGCCGGCGATCTCGTCGAGGGTCAACAACTGGGTGCCGCCGGCGAAGCAGTCGATGATGACGGTGAACCGGTCCAGCATCGATGTCGGCGCGGGATCGCTCAGCGCTGCGGTCATCCACCACCTCATCGCCACAAACGAGAATTGATTCTACCTAGGTACGGTAGCGGTCCCGATCACCGGGACGCAAGCGCCACACGTCCACCCGAACGGCTACAACCACACGGTGCGGATCGGACTGTCCACACCCGTGGTCATGCAGCTGCCCGGGGTGTCCTCCGCGTGGGAAGAGCGCACCGGCGCCGACGAACTCGCGCGCATTGCCCGCACGGCCGACGAGTACGGCTTCGACCATCTGACCTGCCCCGAACACGTCGCTGTCCCGGTGGAGCAGGCGGACCGGCGGGGCGTCACGTATTGGGATCCGTTGTCCACGTTGAGTTTCTTCGCCGCGCACACCAGACGCCTTCGGCTGGTCACCGCAGTGCTGGTGCTCGGGTATCACCACCCGCTGGAGATCGCCAAGCGCTACGGCACCCTCGACCGGATCAGCGGCGGGCGACTGGTGCTCGGCGTGGGGGTGGGCTCGCTGGCCGCCGAGTTCGAGCTGCTCGGCGCCGACTACGAGCGGCGGGGGCCGCGCGCCGACGAGGCCATCGCGGCCCTGCGCGCGTCGATGTCGAGCACCCGGCCCCGGTTCGACGGCGAGTTCTACCGCTTCGACGGATTCACCGTGCAACCGTGTGCGCAGCAGACGCGAGTGCCGATCTGGGTCGGCGGGCGCACGCTGCGCTCGCTTCGTCGCGCCGCACGGCTCGGTGACGGCTGGATGCCGTTCGGACTCCGGACGGCGCAGATCCACGACATGTTGGCGCGGGTGGACGTCCCCGCAGCCTTCGACGTCGTGCTGGCCACCGGCCGGCCCGTTGATCCGCTGGGTGACCGCGTCGGCACCCACGAGCGACTGACCGCGTTGCGCTCGGCCGGTGCCACCGCCGTCACCTGCACCGTGTCGGCGCAGTCGGCCGAGCACTATTGCGAACAACTCGGCGCGCTCAGTGAAGTGGCCGCCGAGTACACCGAGGAGACACTGTGACCGACGAGCGTATCGCCGCGCTGGAACAACGGCTTCAGACGCTGGAGGACGAGCGCGCCATCATGCGCGTGATTGCCGCGTACGGACCATTGGTCGACAGCGGCGATGCGGCGGCCGCGGCCGATCTGTGGGCCTCCGACGGCACCTACGACGTCGGTGACTGGGTGATGTCCAGCCGCGCCGACGTCGCCGCGATGGTGGAATCCGAGGCTCATCAAGGACTTATCCGCCGCGGCTGCTGCCACTTCTTCGGGCCGCCGGTGGTCACCGTGACCGGTGACACCGCCGTCGCGGTCTGTGAGTCCGTGTTGATGGTCCGCGGCGACGAGCACGGGTATCGGATCATGCGCGCTGGCGTTCACCTGGTGAACCTGCGCCGGAACGGGAAGCGCTGGGAGATCACCGACCGCACGGCCCGGCAACTCGACGGCAGCGGCCGCGCGGCCGAACTGGTCGCGGTGGGGCTGCGGGGGAGGGGCCGGTGACCGGCGCGTTGCACGGCAAGGTCGCGTTGATCACCGGCGCCGGCGCGGGCATCGGCGCCGGGCTCGCGCGGCGCTTCGCGTACGAGGGTGCACGGGTGGTGGTGGCGGAACGCGACGCCGCGGCAGGCGCCGCCGTCGCGGACGAGATCGGTGGGTTGTTCGTCGAAACTGATGTGGCGCAACGAGATCAGGTGGAGAACGCCGTGGCCGTGGCGCTGGCCGAATACGGCGCCCTGGACATCCTGGTGAACAACGCGTGGGGCGGGGGAGCTCTCGGCCGGGTGGAGGCCAAAACCGACGAGCAGGTGACGCGCGGCATGGCGGTGGGCTATTACGGACCGTTCTGGGCGATGCGCGCCGCATACCCCGCCATGAAACAACGCCGCTGGGGGCGAGTGGTCAACATGTGCAGCCTCAACGGCGTCAACGCGCACATGGGCTCACTGGAGTACAACACCGCCAAGGAGGCGCTGCGCACACTGACCCGCACTGCCGCCCGCGAATGGGCGCCGACCGGGGTGACCGTCAACGCCATCTGTCCCGCGGCCAAGAGCCAGGCATTCCTGCGGGCCATGGCCGACTACCCCGGAATGGAGGAACTCGCCGACGCGGCCAACCCGATGGGCCGGATGGGCGATCCGTACGAGGACATCGCGCCGGTCGCGGTGTTTCTCGCCGGCGAGGGATCCCGCTACGTCACCGGCAACACCGTGTTCGTCGACGGCGGCAGCCACATCAACGGGGTGGCCTGGGCGCCTGACCTCGGTTGACGCGGTCAGGCGCCTATCTCGGGCCCAGGTCGTGGAGGACGGCGTCGGCTAGCAGGGCGGGAAGGTAGTGGCCGGCGGACTCCACCATCCTCAACGTGCCGTGCGGCAGCGAGTTGGATAGGCGGCGAGCATGTTTCGCGGGCACGAGGGCGTCCTGGTCGCCCTGCCAGACCGTGGTGGGCTGGCGGACCGACCCCAGTTCGAATCCCCAGTCGCGGCCGATTCGGCGGTAGTCGTCGGCAGTCCCTCGCACTCCGTTGACGGTGGCTTCCCGCACCGCGTCGACCACCCATCCGAGCGGCTTCCCGTTCAACGCTGCCCGGTCTCTGAATCCTGCCGTGCGAAGCACCTCCCAGGCGAGGTAGCGATCAGGTGCCGCACGACTCACCCGAACCAGCGCCGCGACGACATGCGGTGACACCTGAGCGGCGGGGATCAGCACCCGGTCCGCCCACAGCCCCAACTCGAACGCCTGGCCGATGTGCTCCAGAGGGGCCATGCCGGCCAATGTGGCGACAGCGCGCACACGCTCGGGCATCATCGCGGCGCACGCCAGGGCGTACGGTCCGCCGGCGGACCAACCCGAGACGGCGAATCGGCCCAGGCCGAGTGAGTCAGCCACCGTTTCGACCAGCTCTGCCCATCGGCCGATGTCCGGCAGGTGACGGTAGTCGCTGCGCCCTATGCCTGGCCGATCGATGGCGATCACCTCGGCGCCGTGCTGCCTCCCCGCCGCATCGAAGAACGTGGCGTCCAGCGCGGAGCTCAGCCCGCCGTGGCACCAGACCACCGGCCACCCACCCAGTTTGCCGAAGCGGCGAACACCTACGTGGTGCCCGTCGACCGGCACAGTCGAAGCCGGGGCCACTGCGACGGCCGCCTCAGGCGCAGGTGCGGTCCGACTTACTGCCGACGCTGCGGGGGGTCAGCAGTTCGGCGAGCCCGTACTGGCTCACCAGGTCGATGCCGTCGGCGTCGGAGTCGGGTGCGGAGCGGGCCTCGGCCCGGCGATCGGTGCCCAGGTACAGCTCGGTGGCGGCCTTCGCCTGGAACATCCCGATCACGGCTTCGTTGTGGCGGTCGGTGCCGAACTGGGTCAACGCGGTGGTGAGCTTGGTATCGACGTAGTCCAGGGTGTGTTCGATCTGCTGCAGGGCCCGCGTCTCTTCCCGTTCGTTGTCCTGCTGCGCCTGCGTCCTGCGGCGCTCATCGAGACAACGCATGCCGATGGCGCCGATCACCCCCGACAGCATCGGAATGAACAGGACCGTGGCGGCGACGCCGAGCGAGCCGTCGGAGGTCAACCCGGCGACCACGCTCGAGAGCAGGAGCACACCCAGCAATCCCAACAGGAGCGTGGTGGCGGACGCCGCGGCTACGCGGTCGCCGGCGCTACGCACGACCGGGGCGAGTTTCGACGAGACGGCGGCGGCCTGACGTGCGGCGGTCCGGCCCCACTGACGCTTCGGGCGCGGGGGCGTCGGTTTTCGGGCCGGTGACGGAGGCGTCACCTCGGGCGCGGGCGCCGCTGAAGCGCGCGCATCGTCATCGACCTGTGGCGTATCAGCGGGTTCGCCCATGTGGCCATTGTTACTTGTGGGACTCGTGTTTCTGGGGAAGTGCCGCGGCCCCGTCGGCAACTTCTTGTGCGCGGAGTCGGGCGTCGCGCTCGCCGGTGC